>JAYZCG010000027.1:0-17771 GCA_036338435.1 Acidobacteriota bacterium | reverse complement strand
ATATTGCTTCTTCGTCCCTTTCGCAACTTTAGCCCACGAGTAGTAAGAATTTTGACCTGGGGAGGATTGCGGGGAGGCATTTCCCTTGCTTTAGCACTTTGTTTGCCTGCAGGGCCAGAACGGGATTTGTTTCTCCTTATTACCTATGTAGTAGTGGTGTTCTCGGTCGTTGTGCAAGGTCTCACCATTGGTAGACTAGTCAAAACTAGTGGCCTTGCAACAAAGTAGAAACTAACTAATAAACTTATAACGATCGTGTTTTACTGCTCCGCAAAAGTTTGAACAAGATAGTAAGAAGTGCTTATCCTTCCCATTGGCAAATCAAGGTAATGCTTACGATGGAATGTAATAGCAAAATTTGGGTTTCACTATCCGTGTTGTTCCTTTTCGGAATTGTGACGACACCCTCATTTGCCAACACTACTGATGAAACACGAGTCCTACAAGCGGTCCAAGTCAATAAAGCACCGATCCTTGATGGTGTTTTGGATGATGTAGTGTGGGAAAACGTTCCACGCACGGAACCATTTAAACAGAAAGATCCGATCGAAGGTGAAGATTCCTCTGAAATTACTTATGCAAAGGTGATCTACACCGAGGAGATCCTATTTGTGGGGATCATGTGTCTGGATTCGTCACCGGAGAAAATCGTGGCCACAGAGTTGCGCCGAGATGGAGACCTGAAGAAAGATGATAGCATTTGGATTCTCATCGATTCTTTTCACGATCACCGGAACGCTTTTCTATTTGCTACTAACGCCCAGGGAACTCAGTACGACGCTTTAGTTATCGATGAAGGTAAGGAAACTAATAAGAACTGGGATGAGGCGTGGGATGTTGTTGCTCACCGAAATGATAATGGTTGGAGTGTTGAGTTTGCTATTCCCTCTAAGATACTACGGCTCAGGGCATCCAGTGAAGGTATTGGACTTGAGTTTCAGCGTCTGATCCGACGAAAAAATGAATTTGTCTACTGGAATACATGGGAGCGGGACTTTCGTTTTGAAGAGGTTTCTCAAGCCGGTCATTTAGTAGGACTTCAGAGTACTACAATGGTCAATCCTTGGCGGTTGAAGGGTTATGTGGTTGGTGGTTTTGGGGAGAAAGGGACAGCTGGATGGGACAATAGGTCTGACGTTGGGATTGAAGATTTAAAATGGCGTGTTACTCCTGCACTGACTGTGGATATGACGCTTAGGACTGATTTTGGAGAAGTTGACGTAGATGCTCAACAATCTAACTTTAGTACTCCACGCCGCCAGCTTTTTTTCCCTGAAAAAAGAGAATTTTTTCAGGAGGGAGCTGGTTTCTTTGATTTCAGTGCACGAATGGAGGAGGGGATTCGTAGCAGCACTTTCCAAGCCTTTTTCAGCCGTCGTATTGGACTGGCCCAAGACGGCAAGAGAGTACCCATACTGGGTGGAGGTAAGCTAACAGGGAAAATTAAAAGCCTTGCGCTTGGTGTACTTAATGTGCAAACCCGAGCAGATGAGGATTTTGTATCCACCAACTATAGTGTCGTGCGGTTAAGACAGGATCTGTTTGAGCGTTCTAGCATTGGAGGCATCATTACAAACCAATCGGATGGTGCAACCTACAATCGCACTGCTGGAATCGATGGCCGTTTTCTACTGTTCGACAACCTAACACTAGAAGGGTTTTTAATGCGTTCGGCAGAACCACATGTTCGAGAAAACCAAGATGCCTATCATATTAAGGGCTATTGGCAGAGTGATTTGTGGATGATTGGTGCTGGGCATTTGACTGTGGAACCCGATTTTAACCCAGCAATGGGTTTTGTGGGACGTCACGATGTACGCAAGACAATCGGAGATGTCAGCTATAAACCAAGACCCAACATTAGTTGGATTCGACAAATGGAACTGCGTGGTTTTTACGAGTACCTAACCAATCCAGAAAACAAGGTAGAGCAAAAAGTGGGACACTACATTGTGCGGTTTATGTTTGAAAGAGGGGATGCCATTAGAATCGCCTTACATTCTCGTTACAATCGTCTTTTTACGCCACTGCAGCTTGCCCCTGGGGTAGAGATTGCTCCTGGGGATTATGATGGTGGTCAAAATCTATCATTTAGTTATTTTATGGATCCCGGAAGTCAGGTCTCCGGATATGTTCGCTACGGTTTTCAGAATGACTATTTTGGAGCTGAGTGGAGAAACTACTGGCGTATTGCACCCCAGTGGAAACCTACCGCGTCATGGATTTTTGACTTAGACTACAATATAGAAACAATTCGGTTCTCTGACCAAAAGATTTCCAGCCACGTCGTAAATTTGGGGGTAAACTATGCTTTTAACACGAGAGTGCTTACTAGTACGATCTTACAGTACAACAATCTTCAGGAGATCAAGGGTATTAATTTCCGGTTGAATTACATCTACCGGCCTGGGGATGATTTGATATTTGTCTATCGAGACATGCGCAATGGGCTCCGACCTGAATTCAACGACCGCGCTTTTCTGGTCAAATATACGCGTTCCTTTGATTTTTGAGTAAAACCTAAGACGTTGTATTGGATATTGAACGGAGCTCTTTTTCCAGTGGTGCTACACGAAAGGGCAGGCTACTGCCCGATCCTCTCTTATTTCTAGGGCTGGCACTTCTTCTGAACATGAATCCTGAACCACGGGGCAGCGATTGTGAAAAGCACATCCGGTCGGTTTTCGTATAGGGCTTGGAACATCTCCGGACAGGGTAATACGATTCGTATGTTTAGCCTTCGGGTCGGGCTGAGGAACGGCTGAGAGGAGAGCTTGTGAATAGGGATGGAGTGGTCGCTTGTAAACTTGTTCGCCTGGTCCTATTTCGACCATTTCACCGAGGTACATTACCGCGATCCGGTCAGAAATGTGTCGTACCACCGAGAGATCGTGGGCAATAAATATGTAGGAGAGATTAAACTCCTCTTGTAGCTCTTGCATGAGATTTATCACCTGAGCCTGAATGGAGACATCCAAAGCACTCACTGGCTCATCGGCAATGACTATCTTGGGTCTGGTCGACAGTGCCCTGGCAATACCAATACGCTGGCGTTGTCCGCCGGAAAATTCATGGGGATAACGACTCGCATGATCTTTGGAGAGACCAACCTTCTCTAGCAGTTCCAGTACGTGTTGGTAACGTTCAGTCGCTGTATAGTGTGCATGAATTTTGATGGGTTCCTCTATAATTTGCCGAACTGTTAGACGTGGATTTAGGGATGAATAAGGATCTTGGAAGATCATCTGGATCGCAGCACGGTGAGGGCGCATTTCTGATCTGCTAAGCTGAACTAGATCAATAGTACTCTCCTTTGTCTGGTAAAGAATTTGTCCAGAGATTTCAACGCCATGGTTCATGGCCCTCAGAATATTCACTATGGCTCGTCCCACCGTGCTTTTGCCACAGCCAGATTCCCCAACCAAGCCTAATGTTTCACCCTGGAGTAGGTCAAAGCTTATGCCGTCTACAGCTTTTACTTCTGCCACTTTTCGAAGGAGTACTCCTCCATGCACGGGGAAGCGGACGCGTAGGTTTTTCACTTGTAGAATTTTCTTCATCAGTGATTTCCTTCGTCCATTAAATGGCAACGTACCCAATGGCCAGGGTTGATCTCTCTAAGCTGTGGTTCGATTGTGTGACAATGATCGAGCAATTCATGACACCGAGTTGAAAATTTACAACCGGGGGGGAGTTCATGAATATCTGGTACATTGCCCGGAATAGTTGGAAGTCGATCTGTTTTTTCTCCATGCACATGGGGCAGGGAGGCTAGCAAGCCCTGCGTGTAGGGGTGCTGGGGGTTTTCAAACAAGTCTTTGACTGGAGCAACTTCCTGTAGGCGTCCCCCGTACATGACTGCTACCCGATCGCAGATCTCCGCTACAACGGCCAGGTTGTGGGTGATTAGCAAAACCGCTGCCTCTTTTCTCTGTTCCTTGATGTTCAACATTAGGTCAAGGATCTGGGCTTGCACTGTTACGTCGAGTGCTGTGGTGGGCTCATCGGCAATCAGTAACGCGGGATTACAAATTAGTGCCATAGCGATCATGACGCGCTGGCGCATTCCACCGGAGAATTGATGAGGATAGTGTGACATGAGCAATTCAGGGTCGGAAATCCCCACTAGTGTTAGCATCTGGATACTTTTTTGGAATGCTTCTTTACTAGAACATTTTTGATGCTGTCTGACTATCTCGGAGAGTTGCATGCCAATTGTAAAGGTCGGGTTCAGAGAGGTCATGGGTTCCTGAAAAATCATGCTAATCTCAACCCCACGAATTCCCCGAATTTCCTCCCAGGAAAGCTTGAGTAGGTTTTGATTTTTGAAGAGGATGGAGCCACGTACAATTTTGCCAGGAGGATCAGGAATTAACCGTAGGATGCTGAGTGCTGTGACTGTTTTTCCTGAACCAGATTCTCCTACCAGTCCCAGAACTTCTCCTCGGTAAATGTCCAGATCCAAACCATCGACGGCTTTGGCTACACCTGATTCAGTGGTGAAGTGAGTTGTGAGATCTCGAATTTGTAGCAATGTGTCAGGCATATTTTCAGCGTAATCTTGAATATTGTTTAGGGTCAAAGGCCTCGCGGATGGCCTCGCCCACAAAGACAATCAAGAGTAGTGTTAAAAAAACTGCTCCTAGGGGGAAAAAAACTAACCACCATTTGGTGAGAAGGCTCATTCCCTGGGCGATTAACTCACCCCAACTGGGCGTGGGAGCAGGCAGGCCAAATCCCAAAAAGTCTAAGGCGACCAGGGCTCCGATATTTCCAACGATAGCGAAAGGAGCAAAAGATACAACCGGATTGATAGCATTGGGCAAAATATGTTTGAACATGATGGTCAAGTCTGATGCTCCCATGGAAATTGCCGCTCCCACATAATCCTTAACTTTTTCGCGGTAAAACTCTCCTCGGATATAAAATGTGATGCCCATCCAACCAAAGGCAGATAGGATAAAAATAAGAAGCCAGAAGGAGGGTTGTAGGAGTTGGTTGCTGTCGGGTAGATACACAGGAACAATAATCGAACTTACGATCATGATGGTGTAGAGGAAGGGGAGGGAGGACCAGACCTCAATAGCCCTTTGCCCCAGAATATCTAGTGTGCCGCCGAAATATCCGATCAGTGCGCCTACTATGATCCCAAAACCAAAGCTGAAGATCAAAACCAGTAGAGCAAATGTCATGGAAATATTAAATCCGTATGCCAACCGGGTGAAGATGTCACGTGCTCGATCATCTGTGCCAAACCAGTTGGTTGCAGAGGGTGAATGTGGAGGGGGCCCTTCCAGTTCAAAGAGGGATTCGTTAGGGCTATAGGGGTAAGGGGGCAATATCACCCAGTTGCCTTTTCCCTCATGGGTCAATTTTTCTTTAAGTAGACGATAATTTGGTTCGCCAATAGTAGTCAGGCCAAATTCTTCGGGGGCGTGAAAGCGGATCATTGGGAAAAAATACTGGCCTTCGTAGTAGAGGATCAGTGGTTTGTTATTGATCAGTATCGGTAAGATAAGCGATACCAAATAGGTTGCTGCGATGATCAGAAAGGAGTAGTACCCGCGCTTCAAAGTGCGGAATTTACGCCAGCGCCTTTTGAAAATGGATTCGGAGAGTTTTGGTTGTTTTTGCCGTGTCATCAGGGATACAGAACGTCCTCACAATTTCGGACTAAGTTTCCTTCCAGCTTGTTCTAATGCCTATTTGAAACGTATGCGGGGATCTACCACCACATAAATAATGTCGGAAATAATGTTGCCCAACAACATGAGCAGGCTCGAAAGTACTAAAATCCCCAGTGCCACTGGATAATCTCTTTGTAAAATTGAGGTATATCCGAGGTAACCCATTCCATCGATATTGAAAACCCGCTCAATTAAAAAAGATCCTGCCAAAATTAGACTGAAGAAATGACCTAGGCCAGTGGCAATAGGAATTAGGGAATTACGGAGGGCATGAACGAAAATAACTCGCCGCTCAGTTAAGCCTTTAGCAAAGGCCGTTCGGACGTAATCTTGGCCTAGGTTTTCCATCAAGGAGTTCTTTGTCAGAATTGTGAGGGTAGCGAAAGATCCGATCATGTAACAGATCACTGGCAGAATCATGTGATGAAGCTGAGCAACGATCTTTTGACCAAGATTAAGAAATTCCCAGTTGTCGGGCCGAAATCCTCCTAGTGGAAAAATATTCCAAAAACTACCCCCGCCAAACAACACCAGTAAAGCCGTTCCCATTGCCCATCCAGGAATAGAGTACCCCAGGAATACAATGAAACTACTGGCAAAATCAAACTCGGATCCATGATGAATCGCTTTGAAAACCCCCAGTGGAATACATACAAGATAGCTTAATATGAACCCGGTAAGTCCTAGAAACAAGGAGACAGGAAAGCGTGATTTTATCACTTCCCATACGGGGTCTTGGTAGATGTAGGATCTGCCTAGGTCCAGTTTCACAACATTCCACAGCCATTGTGCATAACGAATGTGAACGGGCTGATCGAACCCGTAGTAGCGTCTCATTTCTTCGAGTGCTGCTGCAGGTAGTTCAGTGCTTACCACCTGTCCACCACCTACTCCACCTTCTTGCATAATCGCCATCTTAAGATTCATGATTTGGCGCTCGATGGGGCCACCTGGAACAAAGTGCATGATTAGAAAAACAGCCAGTGTGATACCGATGAAAGTGGGAATAATTAAAAGGAATCGGCGGATAAAGTAGCTGGTCATGATTCTTCTTGAGGAGCGAGCAGTTGGTCAAATTCTAGCCAATAGCGGTCCTCTGACGGCCCTACTTCTAATTGCATGGTTGGATCCTGCTGTGCCTCATGCAGTTTTTGTAGTTTTGTTGGGTCAAACCACCACAGTGAAGGTGGATCGGCGTAGTCTCCTACTCGAGTAATGTGTCCTTTTGGCATCCCAAACTTGTTCCAGTAGACAAATCTGTGAAAAGGACCAGCCCACTGAAGGATGTAGTGAAATTCATTAGCCAGGATACCGTCTATTTCCTTGATGGCGACAATGCGTTCCTCCAGTTCAAACATCCGGTCATAGGCATCGCAAATTTCATCAATCCGTGCGTTCTTGATTCCCGTAATGTTGTTGGTATTAATCGGGTCGGCTAGGGAGGAGTGATAAGTGTTTTCTGGATTCGGATAAAGCAATCCACCCCATCCAGACATGACGAGATCGAACTGTCTCTCCATCATCAACATAAACTGAGTTTCCGGTGTTACCAGTCGGAGATTAACCGTAATTCCGACTTTCCTTAGATCCTCTTGGTAGATGGTGAAATATCTTTCAAAACTTTGTTGCTGATAAAGGATTTCCATTTCAAAGGGTTGGTTGTTTTTAACCAGACGCCCCCGTGAGTTTCTTTCCTTCCAACCTGCTTCTTCCAGCAAGTTTACAGCAAGCTCAGGATCGTACATTACTTTGGGATTGTTCGGGTTTTCGTATATGCTGGCGTGAAAGTAGGAATGCATTAGTTCATATTCGCTGTACATCAGTTTTTCAACCATCTGCTTCCGATTGAAAAGATGAAATAAGGCCTTCCGCACGCGCACGTCATCAAAAGGTGATCTGCGGGTATTGAATGCTAGCCCCTGAATGCCGTTGGGTGAGTGATTAAAAACTTTGCGCTTTTGAATAAGACCCCTTTGAATGTGAGCAAAGTCCAGTTCTTCAACCCACCTCTGAGCTTTGAGGAGGTGGAAGTTGTCAAGATCACCACTTTTGAGCATCTCGAATTTAAGATTTTCATCTCGTACTACAATTTCCCTGATTTGATCAAAGTTGTTTAGACCTACGGTGCGGCGTTGGTCTGCCGCCCAGTAGTCCTTGCGTTTAGTGATGGTAATTGAGTTGCCTTTGTCTATATTTTCTTCTAGGACGTGGTAGGGACCCGTCCCGGGAAGCATCTTAAAATTGTACTCTTCAAGATAGGTTGCTCCGTCTACGTTTTTGAGTATGTGGGCCGGAAGAATATGCATACTCGAAAAGTAGAGAAAGTTACGCCAGTTTACTTTGAGGCTCTTGACTTGAACAATATATTTGCTTTCGGCAACGGGTCTTTCGAACTTACCCCATGTCAGGCGATAAAAAGGGGCCTGGAGCCCCTCGTCCATATAAAAGTCCCAGGTGGCCACCACATCGTCGGCCGTAACTGGCTGTCCATCGACCCAGCGCGCATTGGGATTAATGCGGAAACGATAAGTCATCTTGTCTGGATAAATCTGCCAGTGGGTGGCTAGGGCAGGGATATATTCCAGGGTGATAGGATGTTGGTTGAGCAGAGATTCGTAGGTCATCGCAGCGATCATAAAATTGAGCGACGTATTGGCTTCTGGACCGACAAAGCGCAAAGTGCCCGGGAAATTTGGTATTCCCTCCCTGTAAGTTCCCCCCTTAACAGCTCGGGGATCGCCGATGAAGTCGAAATTAACATTAGTTGTCCAGTCTTCACCAGTGAATCCAGATCCTCCTTTTTCAGCTGAAATAGCTAGATCTGATCCGGCATCTTTGTCCGGGAAGACTGGGTAGTCGTTTTTGTTCAAAGAGACGGGTTCCGGCGGTATTAGAAGGTCAGGTATTACAAACTCAGTCTCGGTTGAATAGCTACAGGCGGTTGTCACCAGCAGAGTACTTAGGATGCAAAGACTTAGAGATTTTCTCATAGTCCAGTAGTTCAGTTCCTTTATTTGTTAAAGAGGATAATTGTAAGACGTTGCTTGTGCTTATGCAAAAGAAGGTTCACACAAAGCTTGGATATTTTTCATTTCAGTCGGTGATTTGAAGGATTCCGTATTGTTGGGTCTGAGGATCTTCAAACAAAAAGATTTGTGGAGGGTAGTAGGTAAACAATGAGAACGCTAGCATCATGAGGACTAACAAAACTGCCCCGCATCGATTGGCGAAACGACCTTGATCCGGGACTGATGATAACTTGTAAGACACCATTCGCCCGATGACCACTGCAATCCAGAAGATCAAGATGTCTGCCATCAGATAGTGGCGTCCCACGATGGCCATGTAACCGTAAAAGAAGACACTGATGGTCACGGGAGTGGAGAATAGACCTAAAGACCTAGCAAGCCACAAGTTAGTTGTGCTCTTTTGAACAATGTAGATCTCGATTAGTGCAACGAATAATCCTGGCCAGAAGGCCATCTTAAAGTGTTCCCAAGTACTTTCATTGACGGGAGCAATTAATGCTACAGGTTGCCAGCCTCCCATCAGGTCAAAAACGAAGTGCAAGAGGCCACCAGTTAGTCCTATGAAGAGAATTCCGAACAACTCCCATGACAAACTGAGTGCTTTGAATTGTGTTCTTCTTCCTATAACCATTGTCAATGAGAAGCCAACTGATACTAATAGCTTGACGAAGTGATTGAGTTCTGCCCTAATATTCACGATCCGTGGATGTTCTGTCAAATTCACTGGCACATAACTTCAGAATGAATAAACCAACCCTACCCACTACACTAATGTTGGCACTGATGTGCTTATCCACCAGTTTTGCTGAGTGGGAGAAGGTTGATGAAAGTGTGGATAGATCTATCTACGTCGATTTCGAGCGTGTCGTAGCTAACGAAGGCTATGTTTATTATTGGGACTTGGTTAATCATTTGGAACCCACTTTACATGGAGATTTATCTACTAAAACCTATTACGAAGCCGACTGCGATGTCCCTCATAAATATAGAGTGCTTAGCGTATTGGCTTACAAAGAATCAATGGGTGAGGGATCTAGGAGTAGGGAGCTTGAGGGAGATAAAAAGTGGCATTATCCTTCCCCAGATTCTGTTGTTGAAAACGTGATAGCTGACGTATGTTTTTGGGCTAAGGTTAATTACCCCTAAATATCAGGAATGATCCCCTCTCTCTGAAATCCCATCAGATAAAGATTGATGGTCTTTTGATGCAACTCTGTCTTTATAAAAAAGGGCACCTTGCTATCGGTTATGGTGTAGAGCAAGCGATTACTGGCAACGTGTACCATATTGACTGTAGTAGCCAAGTTTTTTTCGGGAGATGAGGTTGTTCTCAACATCGTAAATGTCACAGGCTTTAAACGGATATGAATAGAGGTGTAGGCTTATTGCCGTTGTATCGAAAGGATTCTCTACTTTGTGGATGTCTGCCGGTCCATCCAGATAGCCGGGACCTCCCATGTTGACCGAGATCACCTCAAAATTCAAAGAATTTTCTGATGGACCTTTCGAGTAACTGGTAAATCTAAGTCTTCCCGTTTCCACCCGGCTCCAACATTTTTCTCCTTCATGTCCATGTACCGGAGAATCCTGGCCTGGTTGCCAGCAGATCGCTATGAGTTCAAAGGATGTAGATTTGTGAATCAGGTTACGGGTGTAGTGATCCGGTTCAAAGAATGTATAAGGGGACAATTCCTCTTCTGACAATATGCTCCCTCGCATGAAGTGGTCTACTTCCTGAACTGGGAATCTCTGCTCTGCAAAGCCATCCAATTGTCCGATGAGTTCGTTGACCGACATGCCTGCTGTTTCCATAGGTGAAAACCCTCCAGGGCAAGTCTATCACTTTATTGTGTATCTAATTTATGTGCGGAATTCACCAAAACTAAGGATTACTAGGGGCAATCTACCTCCTAAACATAGATGTGGAGTTTCCCCACATCAGCTAAACTCTCCAGAATCATTCCAATCGATTGATCACAACTGGCAAGATTTCAAAACCATAAGCTTTTTTATCTGCATGTCTTCCATGGTATAGGGGATGCCCCCGACTGCTAATCCGGATTCTCTCAATCCTGCAAATGGCATCCAGTCGACGCGAAATGCAGTGTGGTCGTTAATCATCACAGCCGAAGCGTTGAGTTGTGAATAAGCGTGCATAGCGGTGTCGATATCTTTGGTAAAAACAGCAGCCTGAAAAGCGTAGGGCAAAGAGTTTGCTTGTTCAATAGCCTGGTCGATGTCGGAGTAGGAATAAATACAGATTACCGGGCCAAAAATCTCTTGCTGACTAACCTTTGTATTGGGGGAAGGATCCAGCAAGATAGTACATTCATAACAGGTGTCAGAGATTCTTTTCCCACCCGTCAGTAGCTTGGCCCCAGCATGGATCGCTTCTTCTACCCATTTCTCGACCCGAGTAACTTCAGTAGGGCGAATTAGTGGGCCGACATCAGTCTCGGCCAAAATTGGATCCCCTACTTTGAGTTTTTTGGCACCGGTGACTAATCTATCGGCAAGTTCATGGACTAGGGATGCGTGAGCAAAAACTTTTTGGACTGACACGCAGACCTGACCAGCATGATAAAGTCCCCCCTTTGTTAGTAGAGGTACGGCATCATCTAGGTCTGCATCTTCTGCCACAATGACCGGTGCCACCCCGCCGTGTTCCAGAGCACATCTTGTTCCTGGAGATACCTGGGAGCGTAACATCCAGCCCACTTGAGCACTTCCAATGAAAGACAAAAATCCAACTCGAGCATCTACTGACAATTGTTCAGCGACCTCATGTTGCTTGGTCACCAGGGCTTGGCACCAAGTTTTGGGTAATCCAGCTTCGTGGAGAATCTTGACAAAGCGAAAGCAAGAAAGCGGGGTGTCTTTCGAAGGTTTGACGATGACGGGACAACCGACTGCGATTGCTGGGCCTGTCTGATGTACAATGAGATTGAGTGGATGGTTGAAGGCGCTCACGGCCACCACGACGCCGATCGGCTCATGACGGGTAAAGGCCAAGCGTCCTTCTGAGGCCACATTTAATCCCATCGGGATTTCCTCTCCACTTTGGGTGCGTAGAAATTCAACGCAACTTCTTATTCCATCAATAGCTCTAGTCACTTCGATGATCGAGTCTGTTAGAGGCTTACCTCCCTCACGAGCTGCTCCGATGGCCAACTCGTTGGCACGTTCGGTCATAATGTCGGCAGTTTTAGAAAGAACATCAATTCGTTGCCTGGGTTTTAGCCATTGGCTACGATCTTTAAAGAGATCGGAGGCGTTGGTGAGGGCTTTGTTAACGGCCTTGCTATCGGCTGCCGTCACTGTGGCGATTAGCGATCCATCATAGGGTGCTGTGACTTCCAGATTGCCATCGTCCGAGATGACTTCTGGGACTAACATGGGAAAGTGATCTGTCATGGATTTACTCCCTTTTATGCTTGATTACACATCTTTTTCAAGATGATATAGCCAACGGTGAGTAGGCGTTAATCACGTTCTATAGTATTACTCGGTGGGATGTGGGACAAGCGCAATACTCTTTGGACAAGAATGGAATAAAAATAGACATTCCGATACTGTCATCGATTCGAGTTAAGATGCCTTTTTGCATCTTGCACTAGTCTATCTATAATGGCACCTCCAAAAACGTCATAGAGGCTAGCAAGAGAAGGAACACAGGGCTGTGGTTAATCGAGGATACTGAGAAATCGACATGAAACTACTCGAGTACAAAGGCAAGGAACTCTTGGCGGAGTGTGGAGTCAGATCCGCACCTGGCATCGTGACTGACAACAAATCCTATATCAACCTCTCTTTCCACAAAGAGCGCTACAAGGAATTCTTTTATGATCACAAGAAGGTCATCATCAAGGCACAGATTCCAGCTATCCACCGCAAACATAATGGCTACATCATTGAAACGGACGACTACAAAGAATCCTTCAAACTCATCGACAAACTCTACAACTTGGAGTACAAAGAGCAACCGATCACGACACTCTTGATCGAAAAAATGCTGGATGTAGCCGAGGAATACTACCTTTCCATCCTGCACGACACTCGGACCAGACAACCGATGATTCTTCTTTCTCGTGAAGGAGGCATAGACGTAGAGAATTCAAAGAAAGTCGCTCGGATCTACGTCTCTCCCCTTGAAGGACTTCATGACTACCAGGTTCGTGAACTAGCCAAGGCTGCAGGGTTTTCAAGCAATGAGCTTCTGCAGTTGACCTCCTTCATCAAAGGAGCCTATCAGTGTTTTGAGCGGTTTGACTGCCGCATATGCGAGATCAATCCGATTATTCGCAACTCCGAGGGATTGCTGTTTGCCGGCGATGCCAAGATCACCATCGATGATAGCGGGGTCTCTCGGCAGGAAATCTTCCACGATGTTACCGACATCGAGGAGGAAAGTCTTTTGGGTGAACGGGCCCTAGAAGCGCGTAAGATTGACTACCACGATCATCGCGGAGTTGCAGGAAAAACCTTCATTGAACTGGATGGAGACATCGCCGTACTCGCTTCAGGTGGGGGGGCCTCACTCACCTGTATGGACGCCCTGATCGAAGCCGGGGGTGCTCCAGCCAATTACACGGAATATAGTGGAAATCCGTCCAGGGAAAAAGTACGACAACTGACTCGAATTACCCTTTCAAAACCGGGTCTGAATGGATGTCTAGTGATTGGGGGAACTGCCAATTTCACCGACATCTATGAAACCCTCTCAGGTTTTGTGGATGGGCTGCGCGACTCAGGAAATCCAACCTATCCTATTGTTGTCCGGCGAGCAGGTCCTCGGGACAGTGAAGCCTTCACGATGTTGAAAAAAATTGCTGAAACCGAAGGACTAGATCTTACATGTTTCGGAAACGAAATGCCCATGACGAAGGCAGCGAATATCATCGTGGAGAAAGTCGACAAATTCAAGCAATGAGTATTTTCATGAAACCCGACACACGGGTACTAGTCCAGGGGATTACCGGTCGAGAAGGTAGACGTTCGACGAGAGAAATGCTGGATTACGGCACCATCATATCGTGCGGAGTGACCCCCGGAAAGAAGGGAATAACGATCGAAGGGGTAACGGTCTTTGACAGTGTTAGGGAGGCCCTAGAGTTCGATGAGGAGATAAACACAAGCGTCCTTTACGTCCCACCTCTTATGGTTTTGGATGCAGCAATGGAAGCGATGGATGCAGGAATCCGGTTGATCATCATTGTTACTGAAAACGTCCCTATCATGGATGCTGCGAAACTTCTCGAGCAGGGACAGCGGTATGGTGCCAAAATCATCGGCCCGTCATCGGTCGGTGTGATTTCCCCAGGTGTGGGAAAACTTGGGTCGATTGGGGGCTCCGAACCCGAACGAGTCTACTCCAAGGGACCCGTAGGTGTGATTTCAAAGAGCGGAGGCATGTGTGCTGAAACCGCATCCCTGTTAACGGCTGCCGGTTTGGGTCAAAGTACTGTGGTTGGTATTGGAGGTGATGTCATTATCGGTACTACTTTTGTGGACGTCATGGAACTCTTTCAGGAGGACGACAACACCGAAGTCGTCGTTCTTTTCGGTGAGGTGGGCGGTGCCTATGAGGAGATTGCAGCTGAGATGATCCAGAAGAAACGCTTCACCAAACCGGTCATCGCCTTCATATCAGGTAAGTTTGCGGAGTCCATATCAGAGGGACTGGCCCTGGGACATGCAGGGGCTGTGGTTGAAGAAGGTTTCGGGACCGCCGAAGAGAAGGTCGAGGCATTACGACAGGCCGGAGCCATTGTGGCCGAATATCACCATTATATTCCAGAACTGGTGAAACAGGCACGGAGGAGTCTATGAGATTCAAAACTTCAGTTAGCAAACTTAAGAATGAAGACATCATTATTCGTGGAGAGTCACTATCCTCACTGATCCAAACATTCTCTTTCTCAGATGCTATTTTTGTCCTACTTGCGGGACGAAAACCCAATCCGAAGGAGTCCTCGGTCTTTTCTGCTTTACTCGTTGCCATCGTGGATCACGGAATGGGGACAACCTCGAGTTTGACGGCTCGATTTGTGATGTCGGGGGGTAACTCGTTGAATACTGCCGTGGGAGGAGGCATTTTGGCGCTCGGGGACTACCACGGAGGGGCCATTGAAAATGCGATGCTCCAGCTTAAGAGTCTTTCAGTGGACGAGGACTCACTTGAAGAAGTTGCTAACCAATATGTTCAGCGGGCGATCCGTAATAAAGAAACCATTTTTGGCTATGGACACAAGGTTTACAAGGAACGAGATCCTCGAACAGTTACCCTACTGTCTCTTTGTCATACGCTGGACTACAGATCTCTTTATATTGATCTCGCAAACTATATTGAAACGGCATTGGCAAAAGAAAAAGGAAGAATGATTTGCCTAAATATTGATGGTTTTATTGCCGCAGTTTTACTCGCAATGGGCTTTCCCCCCGCTCTCGGTAAAGGAATTTTTATTATTGGCCGAGCACCTGGATTGGTAGCACAAGCGATTGAGGAGCATGATAATGAAAAGCCGGTGCGGCGACTTGATGAAAGTGAAATCGAATATCTTCCGGACGTTAAATCACAAACATCTTGAGTGACTTTTTACTAGAACTGGGCTCCCAGTCAGGAGAATTCACCACGTTGACGGTGACTACAATCCCAGGGAGTATCGCTTTTATCTTCTAGAAGTAGTTTGTTTCCTGGGATATTATCTCCAGTTATGATAGTGAAGAAATCAATTCCCCCAGCAATGTATTTTGGAATTTTTGCCATTCTGGTTGCATTGGGTATGTGGACTGGTTTTCCCCAGACTGTAAAAAGTATCGGCACAGATGGACAACCGCTATTTGGAACCGAATTTTCTGTGGCCGGAATGGTCTGTGAGGACTGTGCTAAATCGGCACAGGAAGCGATGTCACAGATCTCTGGAGTTACCAAGGTAACTGTGGACGTCGAGTCTGAGATAGCCAATATCCGATCCACAAGAGAGGTTGCACGACCGGAAATCGAGGAGGCATTAGGAGCTCTGGGTTTTGAGGTCCGATTTCCAGGGGATGTGATCATAGAGCCTCTATCAAAACAAGAAAAGGCAAACCTGGACATTGAAGTTATATTGGGCGGAGAAATCATTCACCTGAATGAGCATTTGGCTCCAGGAAAGGTCACAATGTTTGACTACTACGCGGAATGGTGCGGACCTTGTCATTTACTAAGCCCGAAATTAGAACGACTACTCCTAAAATATCCTGACTTGGCCCTCCGTAAGGTAGATATTATTGATTGGAAATCGGAGGCGGCAAAGCAGGCAACTAGGGAGTTCGCTTTGCAGGGTCTACCTTACGTTTCCATTTACGCCCAGGACGGCAGCCCCCTCGGCCAGGTTCAGGGAAACCAGATTGACAAGGTCGAGGAAATCATTAAAAAAAGCTTCAAGCCATGAGCACGAAGAGGCTTTTTTTATTGTGTCTCGCCATTGGAATGCTTAGTCTTCCTGTCTTTGGACAGAGTTGACCTGCCTGAAGCAATCCCTCGATTGCTCGAGGGGTAGGGACCAGTTCGGTTCCTCAGAAAGGTCGATTTCTTTTCTCCTTTAATCTTGTTCGTGGATTTAGATTTGACGGTGGGCATCCGGAAACTAAAGGGCTTGATAGCAGGGATAGAGTAATCCAGGTACCCTTGCATAGACATGAGGTTTCACTGGATTCCCTTCGCCTGGAATTGGAACTTGGTATTCAGTTTCATAGGAGCTGGAGCCTGAAATTTCGCCTGCCATACGACATCAAGCATCAACAGTCCCAGGTCAAATTTATCGAGGAAATTACTGAGGAGCAAAGAATAGCAACCTTGAAGAATCAGTATATCCACCATCGCACGGAAAACTACAGTGGGCTGAGTGATTTGATGGTCCTGGCAAATTTTCAAAAAGTTGGCCTCTTCCGAGAAGGGGATTTTCTAAGTGCCTCTTTTGGATCGACGCTTCCTACGGGTAGAACCGAAGAGGATCCTAATCGTCTTGGGGAGCGAGGATTGAGGCATCTGCACATTCAGTTCGGAAACGGAACTTTCGATCCACTTTTTGAGGTTTCTTACAGAACAAGTGTGTCTAACAAGCTTTCGATTGGAGGCCAGGCATTTAACCGATTCCCTTTCTCGGAAAATAAAAAAGGTTACCGAGGGCCGATTGAAACCACTGCGGGGCTTATCCTTGACTACAAAATCAAACCCGCGATATCTGTACACGTCAATCCCACGCTGAATTATCAGGGCTTCGCCTATTGGTTTGGTACACGAGATGTCAATTCGGGTCTGATTGGAACCAGTGTATTGATGGGAATATCTATCCGTTCTTGGAAGGGAATGGATACAGGTCTGAATTTCTTGTACCCTGTCTCACAAAGAACTCTATCCGATGGAGATGCCTTCCGTCGAGGTCCAACAGTTTTACTAACTTTCTCCAGAGCGTTTGCCCATTGAACAGTTCCGTGGTGAGACAAGCCGGATTAATACCTATTCTCTATTGTTGATCAGCTCATAGGGCTTCTGTACACTGATAGGCAAGCCTCAACTTACGGGGTGTTGGCCTGAGGTGAATAGTTAATCCAGCTAGTTGCCTTGGGCCGTTTACATTTAGTGCTTACCCAAAAATACCAGAAATAAACACTTTAAGTGATTGATTGTAAAAGGGTTGAATATCTCATTGCCTATGCCCTGAAAACAACTGTTTTAGGGCAAGCCCTTCTTAGCATAAGTACAGACTACTTTTAGTATGTCTTCACCACTAGAACCTGGGACAGGATAAAGCCACTCTCTCTTTTTATTGTCAGTCGAGGTCGCTGATCCCCTTCCCATCGATTCACTATAAAACAAGTAACTAAGACCTCTCCATTTCAGAGGGGTATCACAGTTGACCTCGTTATAGCTTTTAACGGATAAATCTCCCGATTTATTTAGTTTTGGATTGTCTTTAGTAGTAGATGAATGCGATGAGACAGAAAAGTACAAATATGATGCTTGCAACTTTAATGATCTTAGCCCCATGTGGAGCTTTGTATAAAACGATAA
>JAYZCG010000026.1:0-80725 GCA_036338435.1 Acidobacteriota bacterium | reverse complement strand
CAATTCCCGAACTGCCGGATCTAAACCACTTTCAAAACGCAGAATGCGATTGGAACGACTTAGATGGAAACCCGCTTGTGGGCTGTAAAGACGGAGATTCTTGGGACCTCTTATCCCTGCTAAAGATGTCGCATCATCGCCCAGAAAACGATCATAAATTTCTTGATCCTCTGGTTTCATATCCTCACGCTTTCTAACAGGCAAACGTGAACCTGATGCCGGATCAATATCAGAAGGCACCTTCAAGCTAGAATCACTCTGAGATTTCAGACTCTCACCTGAAGACACCTCGTCAGGCTCAACAGTTGCATCACAACTTAAAAATAATATCACTCCCAAAAATAAAAACAGACTCCAATATAATTTTTGCTGCATTCTTACCTCCTCATGTTTTTCCTATAAAAAAGAAGTGGTGCCGGAGGCGGGATTTGAACCCGCACGCCCTCACGAGCGCCACCCCCTCAAGATGGTGTGTCTGCCAAGTTCCACCACTCCGGCATGAGTTCCTATTCGTTTTCCCCTGAGGACTTGTCGTCTACGGTAGACTCTTCCGCAGAAAGCGTTGGGGACTCAGCCGGAGATTCTGACTCCTGAGCCGAGGACTCTACCGGGGCAGCTTCGGGCAAATCAACTGTTTCAATAACTGACTCGCTTGATCCCCGTGTATATAGAACAGCCAAAGAAAGAGAGGTAAGCATAAAGACAACAGCGCAAACAGTAGTAGCCTTGGTTAAAAATGTAGCCGCTCCACGCGCTCCAAAAGCCGTCTGGCTTCCTGCGCTTCCAAAGGTTGATGCCAAATCTCCCGCCTTGCCCGACTGCACCAAAACTACCAAGATCAGAACCAGCGATGCTATAACATGTAACGTAACGATCAGCACTAACATAGTTTTCCTTAACTAGCAGAATACTCTGTCACCCTACGCACTCCTACGAGCTATTGTAGCAAAAGACCGTGCATCTAAGCTGGCTCCACCCACCAGAGAACCGTCAATGTCCTTTTGAGCCATTAGTTCTCTTGCATTGTCCGGCTTGACACTGCCGCCGTATAGGATACGAATGCCATCTGCTACTTCAACTCCGTATTGATCACGTAACCACTGGCGAATAAACCCGTGGACCTCCTGGGCAATTTCCGGAGTGGCTGTCTTGCCAGTTCCAATGGCCCAAATAGGCTCGTAAGCAACGATGATACGAGAAGCCTCTGTAGCTGTCAATGCTCCCAAACCTGCTTCCAATTGCCCTAAGATAACGTTGTTAGCCTGCTGACCTTCCCTCTCTTCAAGAGACTCTCCTACACAAAGAATTGGATCTAACTTGGTGGCGAGAACTTTTTTTAACTTTTGATTAATGACAGCATCCGATTCATGAAAAAATTGTCGGCGTTCCGAGTGCCCCAGAATGACATAACTACAACCGCAGCTTACTAGCATTGATGCCGAAACTTCTCCCGTAAAAGCGCCCTCATCCTCCCAATGCACGTTCTGAGCAGCCATCTGAACTGCGTCCGTATTGATCACCTCCTCTACAGCTAACAAATTAGTGAAAGGGGGACAAACCACAACATCCACCGCACAATCTGCCTTCAGGAATTCCTGTAGCTGTTGAACGGTTTCACGAGCTTCTTCTAGGGTTTTGAACATTTTCCAGTTACCCACTACTAAAGGTCTATGACTCTTCATATGATCCCTCACTTGTTGGTCAGAATTTCTAAGCCCGGAAGCTTTCCTTCAGCCATGAATTCCAGCGATGCGCCTCCTCCTGTTGAGAGATGAGAAATTGTTTCTTCAAGGCCTGTTTGCATCACGGCAGTAACAGAGTCTCCTCCCCCGACCACTGACAAAGCAGAACTGTGTGCCAAGGACTTAGCAATTTCACACGTGCCCTGGGAAAATTCTTTAATCTCAAAAACACCCAGCGGACCATTCCAGAAGATAGTTCGAGCTTTGTTGATTTCTTTTCTGAATAATTTGACTGTCTCGGGGCCAATGTCCAGGCCCATCCAACCCTCCGCAATATTCGAAAACTCCACTCGGGTCTCAACGCCACTTTTACATTCCCGGGCTACAACACTGTCAAGTGGTAATTCCAACGACACACCTTGTTTTTTAGCCATGGCTATAACATCTTTAGCCACTTCAATTTTATCCTCCTCAATCAATGAACTTCCAACTGATATCTTTTGAGCTTTCATGAAGGTAAAGGCCATGCCTCCCCCGATGAGGATGGCATCTGCAAAACCGAGTAAACTTTTTATCACTTCAATCTTGTCAGAAACTTTTGCCCCTCCGAGTATAGCCACAACTGGGGTCGCTGGGCGATGTTTTACCCGAGCAAGATACTCTAATTCCCTCGCCACAAGAAATCCAACCGCACCCTTCCCCAAAATGCTGGGGACTCCGACAGTGGAGGCATGTTTCCGGTGAATTACTCCAAAAGCATCATTGACATACTCTTCTATCCATTCTCCCAACTGGAGTGCAAATGAAAGATCGTTTTCCGTTTCTCCTTTCTCAAACCTTAGATTTTCCAACAGAAGTACCTGACCTGGCTGGAGGTCTTTTATTTCAGTTTGTACATTTGATCCAATGCAATCGGCAACGAAGTGCACGTGTTGGTTCAAGAGAGAGGATAGATGGTCGGCTATTGGCTTGAGAGACAATTCCTCTCGGCGTTCCCCCTTCGGCCTACCCAAATGAGAAGCCAGGATAACCTTGGCTTGTTTTTTAGCGGCCAACTGGATAGTTGGAAGAGCGGCCTTGATCCGTGCATCGTCAACCACTTGTCCGTCTTTTAACGGAACATTAAAATCTACTCGTAGAAAAAGACGCTTCCCTTCTAACTCTAGATCTGTGATGGATAGCTTTTCGAGTTTCACGTTTCACGTTTCAAGTTGGTAAGCTCTTCCCGATAAATCCAGCCAATTCAAACACCCGGTTTGAATATCCCCATTCGTTATCATACCAAGCCAAAACTTTGACCATATCCTGAGCAATGACTTTGATAAAAGGCCCATCTACAACTGCTGAATGAGGATCTTTGATGAAATCAGCAGATACAAGAGGTTCCTCGAAATACGCTAAAATCCCTTTAAGCTTTCCAGATGCTGCCTTACTGAAAACATCTGTTACCTGGTCCTCCGTAACATCTCTCTCCAAGGTAGCCGTCAAATCAACTAGTGACACCGTGGGCGTAGGAACCCTTACAGAAATACCATCCAGCTTGCCTTTTAGTTCGGGAAGAACAACGGTAACGGCTCGAGCAGCTCCCGTGGTCGTGGGAATCATGGACAACGCAGCAGCTCGAGCTCGCCGCAAATCTTTATGGGGAAGATCTAGTATTTGTTGGTCATTAGTGTAACTGTGGACGGTGGTCATAAGTCCCTTGCGAATCCCAAAAGATTCATGCAACACCTTAGCTATCGGAGCGAGGCAATTAGTTGTGCAACTCGCATTAGATATGATCATGTGTTTGTCAGGATCATACTGTTCTTCATTTACTCCCAGGCAAACCATCAGATCTTGTCCTTCGCCTGGTTGACTGATGATTACTTTCTTTACCGTATCCCTCAAATGCTTGGAAGCATCCTCGCGTTTGCTGAACAAACCGGTAGATTCGATAACAATTTCAGCCCCTACGTCGCCCCAAGGAATCTGGCCAGGATCCCTTTCGGCAAAAATCCGAACCTTATTGCCATTAATAGATATGGAGTTTTCATCGTACACCACTTCATCTTGCAACCGTCCGTACACGGAATCATACTTCAATAAATGAGCTAGAGTTTTTGGATTAGTGATGTCGTTGATGCCTACAATTTCAAGATTTGAGTCCCGCTCCAAAGCCACACGATAAACGTTGCGACCGATACGGCCAAACCCATTGATTCCTACCTTCCTGGACATAACCGCCTCTCCTTTCATAGTTCTACTTTAGACGACCGCTCAACACCTCGTGCATACTAACAACAAAGTTCTGACATTGGACACCTCAGCAATAAAAAACACTTCTCTACCTGTAAAGATCGCGGCCATCTGATTGTGTTTGAAAACGTCGGTGTCCCCACAGCCAACAGTGAGGATACTCCCGTATAATTTCCTCAACAAAGCAATTTAAAAGTGTCGTACCTTTCACAATATCTTGCTCCAAATCATCACTTTTGACCAACTCAATTGGCGGATAGAAACGAATAACATAATGACCTCGACGGGAGGCAGGATACATAAAACCGGGCACAATAGGAGTCGATGTCTTCAAGGCCAGTGTAGCCAATGCTGCATTAGTTGAGGCCATATGTCCAAAAAACGGCACATAAACACTTTCCCTTTCTTGACTATTCTGATCTATCAGTAAACCGACATCACCACCATCTCTGAGCGTTTTTAAGACTTGGCGTATGGAGTTGTTCTTAGGAATGACACGGTTACCTAAACGAGTGCGTAACTGCGTGGCCCAACTCTCTAAAAAAGGATTGTCTAAAGGACGCACAACGAAGCTAAGCGGATAACCGTGGAAAGCGTGTGCAGTGGGTAAAAACTCCCAGGAACTCATATGAGCTGTCATAAACAGTACCGGCTGGTCTTGCTCATGCACCTTTAAGTAATTTTCAATACCCCTTCCTTCTTCATACTCAACACGATTCAAGACGTCCTGTCGAGTGAGCCAGGGCATTTGAGAAATCTCGACCACCTGATGCCCAAGTTGTTGATAGCTATGTCGCAAGATTCTTTTTTTCCACTGCCTTTTCTTTTCTGGAAAAGCAATATTTAAATTGATCATGCCAATCTTGCGATGCTTTCGATCAAAAACATAGACCACAAGAGCCAGGATCCCGCAAACATGGTAAGCCACAAAACGTGGAAGAATACCCACTAAAAACAGGAAGATCCTTGCCACAGCATAGATGATCCAGTCCAACGCAAGCGCACAAGTTTTCATGGCTTTGGCAGTTTGGAATTGACACCTATCCGGTTGTCCTCTGTGCAACTACTCTGAATCGCAATCATGTATTTAGTTTTTTGAATCATTCAATGGCGAAAACTGCCTAAACAATTTCGCTTAATTCTCCTTCTGCTTCAAGCAACTTAAAGAAACGCTTGGGGAAACTCCTCGGACGGCCTTGCTCATCAGTGACCACGTGCACGGTCTCTCCTTCGGCATAGATTTTATCGCCCTCCACGTCAATCAATTGGTAGTGAAAAGTTGTCGTTCTTCGGCGTAGTGCTTTTAGCCTAGTCCTGACTACAAACTCAGTATCGTATTCAAGAGGTAACAAATAACGACACTGGCTCTCTGCTACCCTCAAAAATCGTTGGTTTTCTTGCTCCATCTGCTGGTATGAAAAGCCATGTTGACGACAAAAATCCGATCGCCCGACTTCAAACCATATTAGGTAGTTGCCATGATGAGCCACACCCATCTGATCGGTTTCAGCATAGCGCACCCTCAATGTGCAATCAGTATAAAACTCAATTTTTTCCACGAAATTCCTGATATATGACAGTTCATTAGACTCACGTAAATATTAAAACTTAGCAGAAACTGACAATGCAAACTTATCCCTGATCCGACTGGTGTTTACCTGTTACATCTTTCCATCCGCGACGAGAAAGATCCCAATAAATTATGCTACCAGCAACAAGGCCAAGACCTAGAAAAGTTATCCCCAGAAGCTCATTTCCCAAGACAATTTTGCCTACTCCGAATAGAATCATATAAACCAGGATCACTCCACAGATCCAGTCCAGAAACAACCATGAAAAATCAGGGTTCTTTTTAACCCCAGATACTTGTGCAGAAATCTTCCTCCAACCCACTCCCCCCGGATAAACGCGTTGATAAAATTTAATCAGATGTTGTTCGTTGACGGGTGCAGTTACAAAAGTAATTAATACCCAAAAACATGTGGTTATTCCCACGATGTAAAAGAGTGAGTCAGGAAAGGTTATATCGGTATACCCTTTAATCCAGGCATAAACGAAAAAGGGCATCACTGTAGCACTAACCTCACTCCAGGCATTAATACGCCACCAGTAAAACCGCAAAATGAGAACCAAGCCAAGTCCTGCCCCAGCTTCGATTACAAATTGCCAAGCTCCAGAAATAGTTTGGATAATCAACGTAACCAAAATCGAAGCAATCATGACAATCATGGTGGTAATTCTAGAAGCTAATACGTAATGCATTTCCGTGGCGGTAGGTCGAATAAATCTTTGGTAAAAATCATTTACCAGATAGGAAGTTCCCCAATTCAGCTGAGTGGCAACAGTGGACATATACGCGGCAAAAAAGGCCGCTACTAATAGTCCCTTGAAACCCGCCGGCAGGAAATCGCGCATGGCGTACACGTAGCCTAGCTTCTTGTCAGCTAGCTCTAGTTCTGGATACAGCACCAGACTAGCCAGTCCCACCAAAATCCATGGCCAGGGTCGCAAACAAAAATGGGCGATATTGAACCAGAGAGTTGCTAACAAAGCGTGTTTTTCATCTCGGGATGACATCATCCGTTGAGCAATATATCCACCTCCTCCAGGTTCTGCACCTGGATACCATGCGGCCCACCATTGGATGAAGATATACGCAACAAAAGCACTTACACTCAAAATCAGTACTCCTTCGAATGCCATCCTTTCCGCACCTAAACCAATTGTGGGAGTAAATCTAAATATTGACTCGGGTAACTGGCTCTTGAGTCCATCTATACCCCCGATCTGAGGTAAACGAATCACGATGATAGCCAAAATAAGGGTTCCAGACATTGCAACTATAAACTGAAGTATATCAGTAACTACAACACCCCAAAGGCCTGACAATGATGAATAAATAGCAACAAACGCCATGGCTAGAAAAATATAATACCGAACTTCTTCTTGGGGGATATCAAACATGCCCACCAACACTGCCGCCATAGCAACGTTTACCCACCCAATCACTATAGTGTTTATAAATAGTCCTAGGTAAAGAGCCCGAAACCCTCGCAGAAAAGAAGCTGGTTTTCCTGAATAACGCAGTTCTATAAATTCCACGTCGGTAAGCACATCTGCCCGCCTCCACAATCTAGCAAAGAAAAAAGTTGTGAACATTGAACCAAATAGAAAATTCCACCACAACCAATTGCCAGCAATACCATTCTTTGCCACTATTTCAGTAATAGCTAAAGGCGTGTCTGCCGCGAAGGTCGTTGCCACCATCGATGTTCCTGCTAACCACCAGGGGAGATTTCGACCAGAGAGAAAAAATTCACCCGTGCCTTTTCCTGCACGTTTAGAATAGTAAGCTGCGACACCAAAACTTAGCAGGAAATAAACAACGACAATAGCCCAATCCACATTTGTCATTTGTCATTCGACTTTTGCACTAGTTAAAAAGTAGCGATAGCGGGACAAAAACAATACAACATCAAGGGCTGATTGTTGATGGGCCTCCTATGGTATTTCTCACGACCGTATGTGCAGAGCTCATTTTTTCTGCCCGTACCATTCATAATTCATGTCAATATACTCAGTCCACTGCTCTGGAACTTCGTCTTCTGGGAAAATTGCTTCAACAGGACATTCCGGTACACACGCGCCACAATCGATGCACTCTTCCGGGTCGATATACAGCATAGTTTCTGGTTCAAATTCCTTTTCGTCGCTGCGGGGATGAATACAATCTACAGGACAAGCATCAACACAAGCCGTATCTTTAGTTCCAATACAGGGCTCGCAAATAATAAAAGTCATCGGTCACACTTCCTTTCCTTTCTGTACGCCCCCTCAAATATAGTAAAAATTATTTGCAGTCAACAAACCATATACACCACCATCTTACCCCAAAGATCCTCCTTGAGAAAAAAGGGTTAGTTGACCCCTCATATGGGTTCTCCTAAACTACATCTGTGAACCGGACAGAACGACTACTGGACTTGATCACTTATTTGCTCAACGCCCGAGACCCCGTATCCTGGCAGGAGATTAAAAACCACTTCCCCCAAGACTATTCGAAAGGGGTCGAGGAATCTAATCAAAGAAAATTTGAACGTGATAAAGCGGAACTTATCTCCCTGGGTATTCCAATTGACTACCATAGTGGAGCAGGTTACAGCATCGAAAAAGAACGCCTCTTCCTACCTGAGGTTCGTTTTAGCCCCCAGGAGTCTTCTCTTCTTATGCTTTCAGCTAGTGCCGTTTTAGAACAAAAGGATTTTCCCTACCGCGCTCAACTTGAATCTGCACTCCACAAAATCACCAGCATAAATGATTACATCAGCCCTCCCCCTGAAGAAATCACCATAACCTACGGGGGCAAAGATGGATCAGGTCGTTCAAAGTGGGTCAGTCAAATTCAGGATGCTCTGGATCGTAGGAAGACTGTGAAATTTGTCTACCACGCCTTCTCAACCGGTAAAACGTCTAGGCGTCAAGTGGATCCATACGGACTGATCTTCAGGAGAGGCAGTTGGACACTGGTTGGATGGGACCATACTCGAGCAAACTTACGTTCATTTGTAGTAACTAGAATCAAGGGCATGACTATACATTCCCGTCGCCCAGGAACCCCAGACTATGAAATCCCGGCTGAGTTTTCCGTGAAACAATACCAGAACCAGCAACAATGGGAACTAGCTTTACACGACCCTATCCAGGTAACAATAGAGGTTTCAGCTCACCGCTTGCCAGAACTCAGACCACAGCTTGCAATGGCCAAACAAACAAATGAAGCTGTCTTTGAATTAAATGTCACCAACAGATCAGGTCTGATCTCCTGGGTTCTATCTCAGAAAACCGATGTGAAAATATTATCTCCCGAAGAAATACAGGACGAACTGCGCGAGGTCCTTGGGAGTTTAATATGAACGTGACAGAGCGAATTAACCGCATCCTTTCCATCCTAAGCTATGTCTCAAAAAACCAGGGCATTCCTATTGCAGAATTGTCTGAACGCGTCGGGATGCGTCCAAAGGACTTGATGAAAGAGCTGGATTTCATACTTCTCATTGGTAAACCTCCATTTCGACCCGACGACTACGTTGACATCTACGTAGAAGAACAAAAAGTCTACATCGAGTACGACCAAATGCTAAACCGCCCACTACGCTTCACACGACCCGAAGCTCTGGCACTGCTGATTTCCTTAAAGCTCTTGGATCCTGAAGTGGATCCAAAGACTATTCAGTCGCTGAAACAAACTATTGAGAAAGCAATTTCCACGTCTGTTGACCCCACCGCCCGCCTAGAAGATCGCATTGTCTTGGATCAACCTTCGCGCCCTATTTCTCAACATTTCACTCTTCTCCGTCAAGCCGTTGAAGAACACCAGAAAACCTCGATCGATTACTACTCATTAACCCGAGATGAAACAAGCCAGCGAGTTGTTCACCCTTACTTTCTTATGAAAAACTTAGGCTATTGGTACCTTACCGCACATTGTGAGATGCGAAAAGACGTGCGAACTTTTAAATTTGAACGTATCCTCTCCGTTAAATTACATCAGCAAGGTTTCCCCACGCCACAAAACCTGGACATCAATAAGTATAAAGATAATTTTCTTAAATCCATGGGACATAACAAGGTTGAGATCTACTTTGCTCCCCAGGTGGCTCCTTGGATTAAAGAACGATGGGGATCCTCTGCGACCAGCACAAAAAAAGATGGGGGCATAATACTAACCCTTGCTAGTGAAACGCTCGAATACCCATCACGACTAGTCCTGAGCTTTGCACCACATGCAAAACCTCTCTCGCCGGTCGAACTCATCGACAAGGTTCGACGGGATTCCAAAGAAATAGCACAAATGTATTAAGGCAAAAACATCCAGCATCAAAAGTGCTGCCTGCAGAAAAGTAAAAGGTATGTGTTGAGCCACTAAAAGAACTTGCAGCCAGTGAAATTCCTTCTATAATGGGTGAGTTTGAGGGAGGGTATTGTATATGTTTAAGCCTATTTTGTTTTCTAGTATTTTCTTTTTGACAATCTTTTTTGGCACCTACTGTGCTCCGGCCACCGAAGAAGCTCCTGCTGTTGAAGAAGCTGGTCATGGCGAAGAAGCTGGTCATGACGAAGAAGCTGGTCATGGCGAAGGAGCTGGTCATGGCGAAGGAGCTGGTCATGGCGAAGGAGCTGGTCATGGTGAAGGAGCTGGTCATGGCGAAGAAGCTGCTGAAGATGAGTCCGAAAACTAACAACCATTGAGTGTCACTCCTACCTTGAGGATATTGAGTATGTCTAAACTTAGTTTACTTGTTGCTATTGTATTTTTTGTCGCTCTTTTTGGCGCCTACTGTGCCCCGGCTGCCGAAGAAGCTGCCCCCGCCGAGGAAACATCCGCTGCAGAACCAGAATCACAAGCTAAAACTGCTATTGCAAATTTGCAAGCCACTGAAGGCAATACAGCAAATGGTACTGTGAATTTTGAAGAAGCTGATGGACTAGTGAGTATCCATGCCCATATTACAGGTCTAACACCGGGCAAACATGGATTTCATATCCACGGAATAGGCGATTGCAGTGCTGCGGATGGTACCAGTGCAGGAGGACATTTTAATCCTGAGGAAACTGAGCATGGAGCACCGGACGCAGAGTTGCACCATTCCGGTGATCTTGGAAATGTTGAGGCTGATGAAGAAGGCAATGCTCACCTATCAATCGGTGTTGACTTCATCACGCTGTCAGAAGGTCCCTCTTCCATTTTGGGTAGAGCAGTCATCGTTCATGCCAAAGAAGATGATTTTGGACAACCCACTGGCAATGCGGGACCACGGGTCGCCTGTGGAGTAATCCTAGGCCTCTAGATCACTAACATTTGCCCTCGCGACAGACAAAACCGACTCCAAAGGCCTAGGTACTGCTTTCGCTCGTTTTATGCTGCTTCTTGTATCTAGAATTTAAGGAAACAGAGTATCGACCTCCGGGTCTTGGACAGCATCGAACTGAGAGAATGGTTCGATGCTGTACCTTCATGTTCGCTAGTTTTAAACTACGAAATACACCTGTGCATGTACGCAGCATCCGTAAGTAAGCAAAGACCATGCCTACATACTCTAAATCTCACAAGTTATTTTAACGTTCAATTAAGAAGATCTAGCAGCGCTTCCTTCAGATACGGATACTTAAATTCATAGCCAGATTCTTGCAGTTTCCTGGGAAGAACACGCTGCCCTCTAAGCAGCAGAGTTTCAGCTAACTCTCCAAGCAATAGTATTAGGATCGACTTTGGCACCCGGAAAATAGATGGGCGCTTCAACACACTTGCTAGTACTTTGGTGAACTCCCCATTAGTGACCGGACTAGGGGCTGTAAGATTTACTGGTCCTGTGCACTCTTGATTGAATAGCACATGCTGGATAGCTCTAACTTGATCCTGGATGTGAATCCATGACATCCACTGTTGTCCACTGGCCAAAGGCCCACCGAGAAACATCTTAAATGGGGTTAGCATCTGTGGCAATACACCCCCACGAGTTGAGAGCACTAAGCCTGTTCGGAGTTGTACAACCCTGATTCCACATTTAGTCGCTTGCTGTGCCTCATCCTCCCACTCCCTACATGCCTGGCCCAAAAAATCATCGGCTGGTAACGCATCTTCTTCTAGCCTTTCATCCGCCCTATCTCCATAATATCCAATAGCAGATCCACTGACTAAAACCCTAGGCGGATCTTGTAACTGACAAAGTAGTTCTACCAAATTCCGGGTCCCCACTACACGGCTATCACGGATGTTAGCTTTACGCCTAGCAGTCCAACGTCCTGCAGCAATGGGTTCTCCTGCCAAATGAATTACCCCATCCAAACCTTCCAATGCAGGCTGAGAGGTCAGGGTAGAATTAGCATCCCAGGTAATGCAGTGCGCAGAGGGTAATTTGCGGCGCGCCTTCTCAGGACTTCGAGTAAGAGCCACAATCTCATGTCGGTCCTGTTCCAAAACAGAATACAGCTCTTGGCCTATCAATCCGGTTCCACCCGTAAGACATAAACGCATACTACCCCTCAAATTCGCACATATACAGCTTCACGAATTGGCTGGGGGACAGGGAGTTGAACCCCAATCTCATGGTCCAGAGCCATGTGTGTTGCCATTACACCATCCCCCATTGTGCTTATCCTCAAGACTGACGAGTCGCCATTAATAACAACAACCGCTTAATGTGTATTGCGTGCAGTCTTTTCAGCTAATTCTAATTGGACTGTAGCTTGTTCAAATATATCCATAGTCTGAATATAATCGACGTTCTCATCCAAAGAGCGAAGGAGCGTCTCGGCCTCATTTTTCTGGGACATAGCATCTTCCACATCAATGTCGTCGGCCATTTTCACCACCTCAGTAAGTACAGAAATTCGATTAGGTAAAATCTCCACAAAACCACGACCACAAAAAAGATGGACCTTAGTATCCCCTTGCAAGTAAGAAATCACACCGACTCCCAACTCGGAAAGCAAAGGGGTGTGTCCTGGCAAAACTCCAAAATAACCCTCGGAACCAGGCATGTTAACCTCATCCACTTGCCCGCTAAAGACAAGCTGTTCAGGAGTTACGATCTCGAGTTCTATTTTATCTGGTAAATCCATATCCCAACGTCTGTCCTAAATATATCTTCCTTATTATTCTCCCTCAGCCATCTTGTCCTTTTTCTCTATCACCTCTTCTATGCCTCCCACCATGTAGAAAGCTTGTTCTGGAATTTCATCATACTTACCTTCACAGATTCCCTTAAAACCGCGGAGGGTCTCATCTATCGATACATATTTCCCCTCCATGCCCGTAAATTGTTCAGCTACAAAAAAAGGTTGTGAAAAAAACTTTTCGATCTTGCGTGCCCTAGAAACAGCCACTTTGTCCTCTTCTGAAAGCTCATCTATTCCTAAGATTGCAATAATGTCCTGTAGATCTTTGTAGCGTTGTACAACGCCTTGAACAAGCCGAGTCACCGCATAGTGTTCCTCCCCAATAATGCGGGGATCTAGAATCCTGCTAGTCGAAGCAAGGGGATCAACAGCAGGATAAATCCCTTGTTCAGCGATAGATCTTTCTAAATTAGTAGTGGCATCAAGGTGAGCAAACGCAGTAGCAGGCGCAGGATCTGTATAGTCATCTGCCGGCACATAGATAGCCTGAATAGAGGTAATAGAACCTTTCTTAGTAGTGGTTATCCTCTCCTGTAGTTCTCCCATTTCAGTTGCCAAATTCGGCTGGTACCCAACGGCTGAAGGCATACGACCCAATAGTGCAGACACCTCGGACCCAGCCTGTGTGAACCGAAAAATATTGTCAACAAAGAGCAAAACATCCTGTCCTTCTTCATCGCGGAAATACTCCGCCACTGTCAGTCCTGCTAGCGCTACACGTAATCGTGCTCCAGGTGGTTCTGTCATCTGCCCATAAACCAGAGCCGCTTTGTCTATGACGCCTGATTCCTTCATCTCTAACCAAAGATCATTTCCTTCACGCGTTCGCTCACCTACTCCGGCAAAAACGGAGTACCCACCATGCTGTGTGGCAATCCTATTGATAAGCTCCATGATAATGACTGTCTTCCCTACTCCGGCCCCTCCAAATAAACCAATCTTTCCTCCACGAGAAAAGGGTTGAACGAGATCGATCACTTTGATCCCAGTCTCTAACATTTCAGTTTCTGTACTTTGGTCCTCCAGTGTGGGAGCAGGCCGATGGATTGGATATGTTTTCTCAGTATCCAATGCCCCTTGTTGATCTACCGGTTCTCCCAACACATTGATAACCCTCCCTAAGGTTTTGGGGCCTACCGGAACCGAAATCGGAGCTCCGGTATCAATGGCCTTCATCCCACGCACAACTCCATCCGTAGGTTGCATGGCTATACATTTGACTGCATTGGATCCCAGATGTTGAGCGACCTCTAAGGTAATATCCACGGCAACTGGTGTGTCGAACCCGTCAGAGGTTACCTTGACCGCATTATAAATGGCCGGCACATGCCCATCCTCGAATTGCACATCGATGACAGGACCTAATACTTGAAGCACTTTCCCGACCGTTTGAGTCATACTCTTAACTCCTAACCTTTAAAAAATCTGATATCCGTTTAAATTTTCATTTTCCTAATGCATCAGCACCACTGACCACTTCGATGAGCTCAGTTGTGATGGAGGCCTGACGAATTCGATTCATATGAAGAGTGAGCTTATCAATGACTTCCTTGGCGTTTTTCGTAGCGGAATCCATAGCGGTCATCCGTGCACCATGCTCGGCTGCCTCAGATTCCAACAAGGCTCTAAATAATTGGATTTCTACGTGCCGAGATAACAAATGATCGAATAGGATCTGAGGATTTTGCTCGTAAATATAATCCAACTCATTCTGATCTTCTCCACTGACTTCCAAACGCCCAATGGGAAGTAACGGCTCCACAACAACATTCTGCTGCACAACAGACTTAAACTCGTTGTACACCAAATAAACAGCATCCAGATCATGGTCAGTGTAGTATTCAATGACATACTGGGCTATTTCCCGAGCGTACTTAATATCAACTTGGTTCATAATATTCGTATATTCATGTCGGATCGACCATGGACGTTCCCCAAACCAATCTACTCCTTTACGTCCTACCAAGGTCAAACAGAGAGCATCATCAGAACCCTTTTCCGTAATATAGCGGGTAGCGGCCTTGATGATGTTAGAGCTGAAAGCGCCACACAGACCTCGATCTGATGTGATGACAACCAACATAACCTTTTCCTGTTCACGCTCAGCCAATAGAGGGTGAAGTCCAGGATCAGCACGAAGAGCTAAAGAATTCAGTACTGTTAACATTCGTCTAGCATACGGCCTAGCGGCGAGAATTCGTTCCTGAGAACGTCTCAGTTTCGATGCCGCCACAAACTTCATGGCACGCGTTATCTGTTGGATATTTTTCACCGATCGAACACGGCGTCGAATATCTTGGAGATTGCCTCCTGCCATGAATTATTTACCTAAGAAATGGGTATTTACGCACGTCACCTTGTTCAAACTCTACAAATTGATATTATCCATACACAGCTACTCTGAATTAAAACGAGTTACGTATTCTTCGATAGCTTTCTGCAGTTTATTTTGCAGGTCGTCATCCAGAACCTTCTTTTCCACGATGTCCTTTAAAAGATCAACGTAACTGGTGTCCATAAACTCCATGAGTCCCACTTGAAATTGTCCTAGTTGTGATATCTGGATATCATCTAGTAATCCTCTAGTACCTGCTAAAATGATGACAATCTGCTGTTCCACTCTCATGGGCTGATACTGATCTTGCTTGAGAATCTCGGTCAGTCGCTCTCCCCGTGCCAATTGATTTTGAGTGGTCTCGTCTAAATCAGATCCAAACTGTGCAAAAGCTGCCAAAGCACGATACTGAGCTAACTCCAGTCGCAAAGTTCCAGATACCTGCTTCATTGCTTTGAGTTGAGCATCTCCGCCAACTCGACTGACAGAATTACCTACATGGATAGCAGGTCGGATACCGGAGTAGAAGAGGTCAGATTCCAAAAAGATCTGTCCGTCAGTTATAGAAATAACATTCGTGGGTATGTAGGCTGAAATATCTCCCGCCTGTGTTTCAATAACTGGGAGAGCAGTCAAGCTTCCTGCTCCCAATTCTTCATTCAGCCTAGCGGCTCGCTCTAGAAGACGACTGTGCAGATAAAAAACATCACCTGGATAGGCTTCACGCCCAGGTGGACGTCTCAGAAGGAGTGACATCTCCCGATAGGATGCCGCATGCTTGGACAAATCGTCATACATCACTAATGCATGTCGCTTAGTATCTCTAAAGTATTCTCCGATCGAACAGCCGGCATAGGGGGCTAGATACTGCATCGTTGCTGGATCGGAAGAAGCTGCTGAAACCACTACACACTTATCCATGACACCATAATCGGTTAAGGTCTGTATTACCCGTGCTACAGTGGATCTTTTCTGACCAATAGCAACATAAATACAGATCAGATCCGTATCTTTCTGGTTGATGATGGTATCGATCAAAAGAGCACTCTTTCCAGTCTGGCGATCTCCGATAATAAGTTCACGTTGCCCTCTTCCAATAGGAATCATAGAATCAATGGCTTTTATACCTGTCTGAACTGGCTCACGCACCGGCTGTCTATCTGTTACGCCTGGGGCCAGCCTCTCTACCTCTCGGAACTCTTCAGTATCTACGGGACCCCTTCCATCAAGGGGCCTGCCGAGAGGATCAACAACACGGCCCAGCAATGCATCACCTACCGGCACTTGCATAATGCGCTTGGTGCGTTTAACCAAATCCCCTTCCTTGACTTCATGAACCTCACCAAAGAGAACCGCACCAACATTATCTTGCTCAAGATTGAATGCGAGACCATAAACGTCATGGGGAAATTCTAAGAGTTCAAGGGCCATGACATTTTCTAAGCCATGTACACGGGCTATCCCATCACCAGCAGAAATCACGCTACCGACCTCACTCACCACTACTTCAGCATCGTAGTTTTTAATGTGCTCCTTTATAATTTTGCTGATCTCATCTGCCTTAAATGTCATCAGATAAACTCCTGATTCTTCTTATGAAGCCAGACGACGTATAGCATCGAGCTGACTTTGAAGGGAACCATCATAAATTGTTGAACCGATCTGAAGCTTAAACCCCCCTATCAGGGTTTCATCTACATCGTAACCAATAATGACCTCTTTGTCGGTTAGGCCCACCGCAATCTTGTGAATACGTTTGCGCACATCCTGCTGCAACTCTTTGGAAGAAATTACACGACCTCGCAAAACACCTTTAAACTCATCTATTGTATCCTTATAGACCTTAACAACTTCCTCAAATCGTTGTATCTGAGCATGTTCTAACAAAACCAAAATAAAATTGACAACTACTGGCTCTAGAGAACCCTTCTGACCAATCTCTTCCACTATCCTTTGTTTATCTGAGAAATGAATCGCTGGATTAATCAGAATATTTCGCAATAATCTGTGTGAGGTAAGAATTTTGGACAATTCGGTTAACTGCTTCTGAATACGATCCTCTAGCTCAAGTTCTACAGCTATTTCACTTAGAGCTCTTGCATACTCACCAGGTTTTAAAAAACTCATCTACTCCCACTTCCACTCTTTTGCCCATATACAAAGGGATCTTTCTAGCACGTTGTGAACACCCGGTCAAGGTGGCATACTTCTACTGTAAATTGTGGCCATGAAATCTGTAATTCTATTTTTGAATGCCGCTGGTCACCGATGACAAAATGTGCCATCGGACATTGAACAAATTAACAAAGGCCCCTTAAGGAAAAGCATCTGGGGCGGAAAGAGAGAGATGACAATGGCAGATCTTCAGACAAGTGAAATTCCTGATCAAAGCGATGAGATGCCCGTGGTTCCCTACCGTGTTCTTTACACCAATATCCCTTTTTACTCTGATCCACAGTGTGCTAAGGAAGTCGTGGGGGGCAAAGTGATCATTTTGGAGGCTCTTGACCCTGATGACGAATTGAATGAGCTCGATATAGTCCCGACTAGTAAACACTACGAGCCTGGACAACTAGTCCGATGGAATTTGAACAACAAAAAAATGTGGGAGGAATCTTGGTACAAAAACCCTGAAACCAATCAAATAGAACAGGCCTGGGTGATTCATGTAGAATTCACCGGCCAGGTTCTCAGCCAACAAACCGTTCAGGAAAACGATGAATTAATAAAAAAACTGGGGGCAAACCCGATCGACAAGAAACAAATTAATTGAATACAAGGGAGACCACTCTACTCTGATTCCCTGTTATATTATTCTCTTGTCCTGCTGTCCTGCTCTACCGTTCTATTGCTCGTTGTTTCAAGCTGCTTCAATGCCCATTCTGCGTGTCGGCGAACCATGGGATCTTCACTACCACACAGATCTTGGAGCGCGGGAATCATCTCGGGATTTCCACTGTTTCCCATAGCGACGGCAACATTTCTCATAAAACCGCGCCACTTAGCCCGCTTGATAGGACTCTTTCGATAACGTTGTCTAAAATCGTCTGCTGAAAGGCGGGACAATTCCTTGAGATCAGGGGCACGATTTCCTATCCGAGGTTTAAATTCTTCAACCGATGAATGGGGAGTTTTATCGTTCCAAGGACAAACATCCTGGCAAATGTCACAGCCAAAAATAAGATTGTCCATAGGCGCCCGCAATTCTTCTGGAATGTCTCCCTGGAGTTCAATAGTTAGATAGGAAATGCAGAGGCGACTGTCTAACACATAAGGCTCTGTGATGGCGTCAGTTGGACAGGCATCAATGCAACGCGTACAGGATCCACAAAAATCTTCGCCCGGAATATCGTACTCTAAGGCAACATTCAAAAGAATTTCTCCGAGAAAAAACCATGAACCTGCTTCTCGGGACAACACATTTGTATGTTTACCTAACCAGCCAACGCCAGAGTGGGTGGCCCAGTGTTTATCCATTATAGGCCCCGTATCCACGTAAACTTTGCCATCTGCCTGGGGGTCTAAGTCCTTTATATAAGTCAAAATATCCTCGAGTTTGCCGTTCAATACATCATGGTAATCATCGCCAGAAGCATACCGAGAAATAGCCCCATTCTCGGACTCTCCGTAAGGAAGCTCATAGGGATGAAAGTAATTGAGCGAAAGTGAAATAATAGAACGGATATCGGGCAAAACCTTGGTGGGATCTATCCTCTTTTGGGATGTCCTTTCCATATAGGACATTTCGCCATGAAATTGTCGTGCTAGCCAAATTTGAAGCAGATCTCCAGGAACCGCTTCGACAGGTGCTACTCCTACAGCATCAAAGCCCAAATACCGGGAGTATGTTTTGATTTTCTGAGTAAGTTTTTTAGAATCCATAGAGAGTAGACGAGTATAGCAAATCTTTAGTATTACCTTGCGGTTTGCAGACTATCTTAGGAGTGCTGTTACAACCATAATAATCCTGTTCTACCAATTCTCTTATTTGCCTTGTACCCCTCTTTTGAGTTTCCAAGCGATTGATCTATTCTCTCCAAAAAAATGTGGTATCGTGGCTCCATGGATACTGATCATCCATCACTAGTCAATCTGCTGGTGTGGATAATGGTAATTCTAGTTCTGATACAAACAGCCCTGATAGTGGTCGTTACTTTTGTCATTCGACAAAAAATCGTGGCCATTGACCGCACCCTGCACTCCTTTTATCAGAGAACTCTCATAGGGATGAAATTGCTTTGCAAAATGGTCGATACAGTTGAAGATAGCCTACCCAAATTACCTATGTTCCAGAAGACAATCGAAACAAACATAGAGGTATTTGTTGCAAAAATCCAGGCGGTCACCCGCGCCGTGGGTCGTGGAGTGGACTTGGTGCGCTACCAGTCTACTGAGATAGAAAGCCGGATAGACTCTGCATTAATGGTGTTTTCCCAGAAGATAAATGCAATATACCAAGCCGCACATCACCCTTCACACCATCTCATCCACTTTGTGCAATTTGGGATCGAATTTTTAAAACGAACATCTCCTGAAAAAAATCAACCTCATGCTTCACATCGGACTAAAGATACAGAGAAGTCTATCTAAAAGATTGTAAATTAAACGCCTTCCATCCATTTTACTTTTCATTTTCCTATAACTAGACATGCGAATACACCTGGGCTACCATCCGGCCAAGAAGATGGACGTGCGGATACGCCTTTCCCCCCTAAGAACCACGACCTCAACTTCATCACCTGGGGCTTTTTTAACAAGAGCGTCAGTAAATTCTCCAAAGCTCTGAATTTTATTGCCCTCAAAACTCAACAACACATCTCCATTTCTCAAGCCTGCCGCTGCTGCAGACGACCCTTCTACAATTTCCTCAAAACGAACGCCTTCTAAACTCCAGGACGTGTCGACTATAGCTCCAAAACGAGGCTTAGATGTACGTTCCATACGAGAAGATTTAGGATGTCTTTCTAGATATTCGAGAGGAGTTTGCAAATTGGATAACCGATTGACCGTCTTGTAGACTACGTCAATAACCTCCCGCGTCGCATCCACATTAATCCGTTCCCAATCATCAGAAGGCCGATGGTAATCGTTGTGAAGCCCAGAGAAAAAAAAGAGCACTGGTATCTTCTTCGAGGCAAATGAGAGATGATCGCTGGATCCTCTAAGATTATCTGAATAAGAAAACTTGAGAAAAGAACTCTCCTGTACTGACTCCAAGAGCATTCTAAACTTATTCGACGTGTCTGTCCCACCAATAAAAATGTCCCCATCACTACGCCCGATCATATCTAAGTTGAGCATGGCTATAGTGTTCTGCAAATCCATAGTCGGATATTGCGTATAGTGCTTTGAGCCCAGCAAGCCCAATTCCTCTCCAGCAAAGGCTATAAATAGTAAGCCTCGGTGCGGAGTTGTTTGTGAAAATTTCTTTGCCAATTGTAACAATCCAGCTGTTCCTGAAGCATTGTCATCTGCTCCATTGTGAATCTCACCCTTCAGATGTGACCCCAACGAGCCATGAGTTCCTGTACCCAAATGATCATAATGAGCCCCCAAAACAATAATTTTCTCAGTCTTCCCCTTAATGAAACCCAGTACGTTCCTAACAGTATGACGAACCCTGGCCATATGCATATTTATAGTTACCTCATATTCCGGGGAATCCCTTTTGGGAAAAAATTGACTGTCAAACAGCCCCGTTGCCATGTCCAAATCGTGTCCTCCATCACCAAACAATTGGCTACTACCTTTCTCGGTAAGCCGCACTGCATGAATCCCCACATGTGCTATTTGAATTTCCCCCGACGAACTAGAAATTCTCTTAGATGGATTAGAGTAGTCAGGCAACAAAATCACACCTACAGCGCCTCGGGATCGAGCATTCATTATTTTGTAAACTGTTGTTGAGTAATGGGTCAAATTGATCCCCTCAACTATTCCCTGAGAGTTATGCTCTAAAATAAGTGCAATCTTTCCCTCTACATCCAGGCCCTTATAATCATCATGTCCCAGCGCTGGAGCCGTGATTCCAGATCCCACAAAGACCGGTTGCCCTTTAACCTCTTTCTGATTGTCTGCGGTTAAAGAAATATAATCTTCTCCTGGCTTCAATTGTATTAATGTATCCCCAAATCGATAGGTGATTTGACTTTTGGCATGAACTCTTTGTCCCAGTACTAATTCGAATTTTTGGAAATAAGTATCTCCCTCTCCAGCTGGCAAAAGACCAGCTTCGCGAAAATATTCTGCGATGTATTCGGCGGCATGTTCTAGTTCTTCGCTTCCATTTCCACGTCCCTTTAATGCATCAGAAGAGAGGTACCGCAAATGTTGCATAAAATATGTGTCCTCTCCAGATTGGGCTACAGAAATAGCTGCCATCAAGAGAGCAACAGCAGGGATGAGGAATAATTGGAATTGGATTTTTTTACTGATTATCTTCACACTTTGACCTTTCTCATATAAACACAAAGTATACACATAGACAAAACCCTGGTCCCATGTGGTAAATAGAGTGTCACTCTGATGAAATTTATTAAAGCAGTTCGATACAAAAACATTGACGAAGCTAAAGATGCACTCGCAGGCATAGTGGATGATCCCTCTAGGTTATTTGATGATAACGGCAAAGAACCTCAAGGCTTACTCACTGTGGTACCGGAAAACGAAATTGGGGAGATGTTTTTTCACCGACTAATGGATAGCCGCAAAGGCATCCTCTTGGAAGTAGAAAAAATTTTCTACTCTGGCTACGGGCCTCCGGCGGAAGAAGACAACTACCTAGGATTCACGAGCAGAAACATCGCTTATGTTCTGAAAGGTTGTAAACTTCCAATCGAAATTAAAAAGTGCCCTCAAGGAGCCTTGGACATCTACCACCTTGAAGCCATGATCATGGACAAAGAACATGTCTTGGAACCTAAACAGCTGGCAAAAAGAATGAATCTTCCTCCCAATTGGGATTTTGATTTTCTCTTCGAACTGATCCTACATGGTCAATCTACGGCTGATGAAATAGATCAGTTCATACACCGGGACATCCACTAGTTCAACATGATTTGTGGGTGCAGAATTAAGGTATCACAAACATATCTGAGACCTAGGTGTGTGCTATGAACCTAATTACTAGACTGGATATCGGGGATCTGCTTAAAGTCTTGTCTTTGGAGATAGAACTGCACCTGGCTGGTATAAAAAAATAGTTTGATCGACAAGCGACCAAGAACATAGAGTTGTTGCCAAAATATTGCCACCACGATTGGCAACCAAGTTCGTTGTGGGAGAACATGCTCCACACCCGTGTATATCAAAACTCCAATTACTCCCAGAATCGTGATGCCAAGATAGAGTCCGAAAGCGGCCAGAAAGTGCTTCTTACAAAAATTTACCCCAGCTAAAAAAGAGAGAATGATGCTGGTACTATTCTCGATAGCTACTTTAATCTTTGCATAGTCAAAAAGCATATTAACGATCATGAAGACTAGCAACATCAGCAGATAGTAGACCAGATTCCAGGCAGATGCGCCCCTGTCAGTAAGTGCTCCTTCTGAAAGCTTATTCACCAGGAAGGCCAACGGCTCAATAATCCAACTATCAAGGACCCAAAAAGTCAAAAGCGCCAACACTGCCAATCGAAAAAATCGCCCAAAAAATATGACCCCATTTTGAAAGAACTGACGCGTACTGGTTCCCTTTGGATTCAGGGACAAGGAACCCAGAGTAGCCCCTAATAAGAATGTTTGGAGAAACACATATACCCCTCCCAGACAGAGAATCTCCCAGGGAAATTGTGTGATTTCTCCATTTAATAATGCCTCCATGTTCTTGGCGAACGGACCTGCTCCCATGACCCAGGGAGCAAAGGTAGACGCAAAACCCGTTACACGATCTACAAAGAGGGTATACCAATCATAATCCAGAGCATGTACCATCTGTTCCCGGTAGAGCCCAAGCCCCAAAGAATGATCAAAAACCTCCATGAAAGGCACCAGCAAAAAAGCAGCTACCATCACATTTGTCAGATAGAAAAAGAAAACTGCTTTTTTGTGGCGGGTTAGCAATCTCCAACCCTCCGATAAAATTTGTCTCATGTTTAAGCCATGAAGGCGATCGTCTCCAACAAATTTTGTAGCCAAAACAACCATTTGGAGGCCCATTTCTTAGTGGCTAAAGCAAATCCCTTATCGGTTGCACGGTAACGACTATTATTAGTAGGGTTGATGTCCAGCAAGAGTTTTCGGTCGGGATCCACTGATGCATATTCAAGACGCGTTGGCTTCTGAAAAGAGTATTTTTCCCATCTATCTTGTCCATCCCAACTCCTTCTTATTTTTTCGCCATCATCAAAAACCATCAGTACATCGACTGGAAATCGAGCTCCTTTGAGTCGCTGAACAACCACCTCAGTAAGATACTCTCGTTGACGAGTTCCCTCCTCTTCTCCAGAATTTAACGGCTGTATTATCCCGTTATCAAAGACTCCTTGTCGTTCAGGGATCTCTGTAGATCTAGCTGTTCCGATGGCATAGTCAACCAACTCAGAACTAAATAGTGTCTCGTCAAAAAACCAGCTCATGTCCTGGCCAATTACTTCGTTAAATGTATCAATGAAATTTTGTGTTGTAGGATGTTTGAATTTATATCGCTGGAAAAAGGTTCTCATTGCCTCAAGCATCGTCTTCTCCCCTATCCAACGCTCTAGGGTCCATAAGACCATTTCCGGCTTGCTGTACGAGTTAGTTCGGTAGGCAGTATTGCTGGAATATTCCCATCCCCGCCGGATCATGACATCGTCTTGGCCAGATCTACGAACTGCGGACAAGGAAGCAGTTTCGAATGGAATTTCAACTGAATTGAAAACAAACGGGATATCTCTGAAAAATCTCACCATATAACGGCTAGGAGAGTACGTGTGCTTCTGAACTTTGGATTCGGACCATGAATTGAGTCCTTCATCCAACCATGCCTCTTCAAATTCATTGTTAGCAGACATCCCATACCACCATTGATGACCAACTTCATGGACAGTAACCCCCTCAGGACGCAGTACAGTGGCAGGAGCCCAAAAATGGGTTCCTCCAGTTATAAAAGTTGGATACTCCATCCCACCACTACTACTCCGATAGGCCGGGTCCACAACAGTTATGGTTTTATATGGATAAGCTCCAAACCAATGTCCGTAATAACGGAGAGCATGGCTAGTTGCAGCCAAATAACGTTCTTCAAGATCCTTGTGTTCGGGCAGGAGTAGGAGTGTAACCTCTACTTCTGGCAGGGTAGGATCAGTAAAGACCTCCGTCTTCTTTAGAAAGCGTGGACTAGCAGTCCACGCAAAGTCGTGGACATCCTCCTGGTAATAGCGATGAGTCATCGATCCATCTGTATTCTCTTGTTGACTGATCCGCATCCCCGTCGCTCCAACAACAAAATTGCTAGGTACAGTTAGGGAAACATCGTAGATTCCAAAATCGGCAAAGTACTCAGTTGATCGGTGATACTGATGGCAGTTCCATCCCTCTTCTGAAAATACCCCGACCTTGGGAAACCACTGGGCTACAAAAAAGTAGTCTTCAGACCAGCCGGTGCGTCTAGTGCCTCGCGGAAGTTTTGATTCAAAATCAATGCGAAACTGGATCTCTTCACCCGGAGGAAGCGGTTTGTCCACGTGCACTATTAGTACGCTACGATCCTCTTCATTATCGTCGTCTGGATGAGCATAATCAGATCCAACCACTTCTTGATCAGACGACACGACCTCCACTGACTTCACCTGGGTATACCCCCAATGGTCTTCAGGAATCTTCTCCTCCCCTGCCCAAAGTGATTGGTAACGCCCTTCCCTAACGAAAGTAGACCTATTATTCCTGAATGCATTTAGGTAGAGATGGAAACAGAAGTCTTGAACTCCTTTCCCACTTCGATTGCGCCACGTCAGGATTTCATGTCCCTGCACAATTTTGTTTGTAGGATCCAGTTCTACTTCAATCTTATAATCGACGATACGGTCACTTAAAACAGAGAGATCGTCTTCGAGAATGGTTCCTTCCTCTGCTGCAGTCTGTACAGATTGAGGTATTACCATGGACACCGCCCCACACAAAAGCACGAGCCGAGTACTCCATCGGACAAGAAAAAATCGAATCATTATTTTTTAACTAGTTAACGCTCGGATCATCGGGCTTTAGATGATCAAACTTAGACACGAAACGACCCCTTGAAATATGCTGTTGTAGAACTGCCAAGATGGTCTTGGCTCTAGTTTTAAGATTGTCTATTTCCAAAAGTTGTTGCTTGTCATAAACGGAAAGGTTTAGTGAGGAACAGATTGAATTGACCAGTGTTGTGAAGTCCAGCTTATCCGATAGATTCAGATTAACTTCGGAAAAAACCTTTTCTGCATTTAGCTTATCGATACTTAGTGCCAGTTCATTTGCAATTTCATTTGCTTCCCGTCCACTTGGGATAATCTCTTTTAACAATTCAACTCGGGCAATCCTATATGGCACTTCTTGGGTAAACTCCATAATCCTAAAACGGTAACAGCCATTTAGCAGGATATTGTACTTACCCTCTTCAAGGTTCTTGTACTCCGTGATCAGTCCCGTGCCTCCAGTGCCAAATACCTCCGGATTGCCTTGAGGGTTATCCTCCCAACCAGGTTGAAGTAATGCCATCCCAATCTGTCGACTGCCTCCCAGAACGTCTGTAACCATCTGCTTGTAACGCGGTTCGAAAATGTGAAGAGGGAGGAATGTGCGGGGAAACAAAACCGTATTGGGCAGCGGAAAGATGGGGATCTCTGCAATGTCCGGAAAATCAACAACGTCTCCCGTCATTCTGAGCTGAGGCTAATAGATTGTGTCACCAAGATCAAACACAAGCCTGCATCCACGACTTTCAATTTCATATTTTTATGCAATGCGAAGTCCTGAATATAATGTTTGTATTCATCATTTTCCACAGTATTGCAGTTTGCTTATAACAACGAACGTAACACATAGTGAAGAATACCTCCATGCCGATAGTAATTTGCCTCGTTAGAAGTATCTATTCTGCACAGCACAGAAAATTGCCTCACACTTCCATCATCGGCAGACACCCTAAGGGCTAGTTCTTGCCGTGGCTCCAAGCCGCCTTCTAGCCCTAGCAAATCGCAAGTTTCCGACCCGGTCAACCTCAAACTCTTCCGATCCTCACCTTCCAAAAACTGGAGTGGCAAAACACCCATACCAATCAAATTACTTCGGTGAATTCGCTCATAACTTTCTGCTAGAACTGCTTTAATACCTAACAATCTAGCCCCTTTCGCTGCCCAGTCCCGGGAAGATCCGGATCCATATTCTTTTCCTGCAACCACCAATAACGGCTCGTTGCTCTTTCTGTATCTCACAGCGGCATCGTAAATCGTCAATGGTTTCGACGATGACGGATGCAACGTATAGCCTCCCTCCGTTCCTGGAACTAGAAGATTACGGAGACGAATATTTCCAAATGTCCCCCGCATCATGACCTCGTGATTGCCACGTCGAGAACCAAAAGAATTAAAATCAGTAGGTTCAACTCCATGGTCTATTAAGTACTTGCCGGCAGACCCATCTTCGGGAATAGAGCCAGCAGGTGAAATATGGTCGGTTGTCACAGAATCTCCAAGCATGGCTACAATCTTCATTCCCTGGATGTTCCGTACAGGCAGAGGTTCCCGTGGCATGCCCTTGAAGAAAGGCGGTTGCCTTATATAGGTTGATTGGTTGTCCCAGACAAAACGGTTTCCAGAAGGGACGTGAAGATTACGCCAGATCTTATTTCCGGTGAAAATGTCTGCATACTTACGAGAAAACAGTTCACTGGTCACTGTCTTCCGCGTGATTTGAAGCACCTCATCCTCTGAAGGCCAGATATCTCTGAGATATACATCTTGCCCGTGTCTGCCCTGACCTAAAGGTTCATGGTAGAGATCAATATCCATTTTCCCAGCTAGTGCATAAGCAACGACTAGCGGAGGCGAGGCTAGATAATTGGCCTGTACATGAGGGCTAATTCTTCCCTCAAAGTTACGATTCCCAGAAAGCACAGAACATACCACCAACCCATTGTCCTCAATAACACTTAGAATAGGTCCGGGAAGTGGTCCGCTATTTCCAATACAGGTAGTGCAGCCGTATCCTACCAAGTGGAAACCTAGCTGACTAAGATAGTCAAGCAATCCGCCTGCCTCCAGATATTCAGTGACTACCTTGGATCCGGGCGCCAAACTTGTCTTTACCCATGGCCGACTCTGCAAACCATATTTCACAGCATTCTTAGCCAAAAGACCAGCGCCAATCATGGCTTTAGGATTTGAGGTATGTGTACAACTGGTAATGGCAGCAATGACAACCGTTCCATGTCCCAGTTTAGCTTCTATAGGTTCATCATTGTCATTGATAAAAGGCACACTGACATAAGGACGATCTTGTTTCATTTCGGACAAAGCATTGTTGAATAACGCTTTAGATTGAGACAGCGGAACACGATCTTGAGGTCGTTTAGGCCCGGCCAAACTCGTCTCAACGGTCCCCAGATCTAATTCCATAGTGCTGCTGTATGCTGCTGGAGAACTGTCAGATATATGAAAAAGACCCTGTTCTTTAGCGTAGCTTTCAACCAATGTTACGTGTTCAGAACTCCGAGAAGTAAACTTCAGATACTCTATAGTGCGCTCGTCAATGGGAAATATTGCACAGGTTGAACCATATTCCGGCGCCATATTGCCGATAGTAGCGCGATCTTCAAGAGAGAGACTGGACAATCCCGATCCATAGAATTCTACAAATTGTCCTACTACTCCTTTTTGACGCAACATCTGGGTGATCGTAAGGACGAGATCTGTAGAGGTCGTCCCCTCAGGTAGCTTTCCCACCAGTTTAAACCCCAAAACTTGTGGTATGAGAAGACTAATAGGCTGGCCCAACATCGCTGCTTCTGCTTCGATCCCACCTACTCCCCATCCAAGCACTCCAAGACCGTTAATCATGGTGGTGTGACTATCAGTTCCTACCAAAGTATCAGGATAGATAACAAGGCCATCCTCCTGCTCAGATCTGAATACTACCTGAGCCAGATATTCAAGATTAACTTGGTGAACAATACCTGTAGCAGGGGGAACTACACGCAGATTGTCAAAGGCTGATTGCCCCCAACGTAGAAAAGTATACCGCTCCAGATTACGCTCAAACTCTCTATCGACATTAATTCGAAAGGACTCCGCTGTCCCAAACGAGTCAATCTGAACCGAATGATCAATAACCAAGTCCGAAGGTATTTGAGGATTAATACTCGCTGGATCGCCGCCCATATCCTCAATAGCGTCACGCATTACAGCTAAATCTACAAGAGCCGGAACTCCGGTGAAATCTTGAAGGATAACCCGCGCCGGCTTGAAAGCAATCTCTCTGCAGGGAGTCTCAGTTGGTTCCCAATTAACCACTGCCTGAATATCATCAGCTGTTACCATCTCTCCGTCCTCGTGCCGCAGAAGATTCTCCAGAAGAATTTTTAAGGAAAATGGTAAGTGCTCTACACTACCAAATCCTTTCTCTTGGCTAGTCAGCTTAAAATACTTCAACTCCTCACCGTTTATCTCCAGCGTGGAGCACACTCCGAAACTATCCAAACTTTGCATCACGTAAACCTTATTTTCTGTAGATGTGGGTGGATCGTCCTAGAAACACCTCCGCTCCCTCGCCTAGAGTTTCGGACAGGGTAGGATGAGCATGGATAATCGAGGCCATATCCTCAGCAACAGCTCCCATCTCAATAGCCAAAACCCCTTCTGCAATTAACTCCCCGGCATGAACTCCCACAATTCCTACTCCCAAAAGTTGGGCGGTTGTAGGATCAAACAATAATTTGGTTAAACCCTCTCCACGTCCAAAAGTCAGGGCTCTTCCAGAAGCAGACCAGGGAAAGCGAGCTACCTTGACTTCTCGCCCCTGACTCGTGGCTTCTGATTCAGTAAGCCCACACCAGGCAACTTCAGGATCAGTAAAAATCACAGCTGGAATGGCCATATTGTCGAAACTTGTTCTTTGTCCCGCTATCACTTCGGCTACTATCTTGCCTTCACGCGTAGCTTTGTGGGCCAGCATCGGCTCTCCAGCCACATCCCCAATTGCAAAAATATTGTCAACTGAGGTACGCTGCTGGTCATCTACTTGAACAAATCCATACGTATCAATCTGAACGTTAACATTCTCTAAACCCAAATTATTTAAATTAGGTTTTCGACCCACTGATATTAATATTTTATCTATATCTAGTAGTAACTTACCTCCATTTTTATTAAGTTGAACATTAGATTTTCCATTAGTCTCTCGCAAAGCTACAATCTCAGTATTTAAGTAAATATTTTCAAAGAGCCCTTTGACCTTCTGGTCCAATGGGCGGACTAAATCACGATCCACTCCAGGAAGAAGCCCATCCCCCAACTCTACCAGGGTAACCTTGCTGCCCAACGATGCATAAACCGTTCCCAATTCCAGTCCAATATACCCACCCCCCACTACCAGCAAACTGTCGGGAATTACCTTGAACTCTAGAGCGTCTACAGAATTGAAAACCATATCACTTTCAGTTTCAATCCCTGGAATATCCAGAGGACTTGAACCGATTGCTAAGATGGCCTGTTTAAATTTGATCTGTGAAAATGCACTATCTTCTAGGCAAAGAGTTGTGGAGTCTTGGAAAGTAGCATGCCCCTGCACGAAATTGACTCCCCAAAGATCAGCTAACTTGGCAAGCCCTCCCGTTAATCTATGAATGACTTCATCTTTCCACGCTCGTAGGGCATCAAAATCAATCTCAGGATCCTTAAAATGGATCCCAAATTGCTTGGCATTTTTCGCATTGTTTAGAAGTTGTGCTACATGTAATAAAGCTTTTGAGGGTATACATCCTACGTGAAGACAAGCGCCTCCAGGGTTTTCTCGCAAATCCACTAAGGTTGTTTTTATTCCCAATTGAGCAGCGCGAAAGGCTGCAGCGTATCCTCCTGGACCTGCACCAATAACTACTAGATCAGTCTCAATCGATTTCCCTGCCATTAACTTCAATTCCCTTCTTGTTATTCAGAAAATATAAACTTTTCATCACACAGTAGCAAACCTGCCGATCTGCGAAGAAATCCTCAACCCAGAGATGGCCGTGATAGTACATCAAGTAGGCACGACATACTTACCTCAGTTAGGACGAATGGCTTCGGAAATATAGCAAATAGTTCGTTCTTAGCACTGGCCAGCAGTCCTCTATACATATGCCCTTGCGTCACCACACTTTTGAAAAATCTAGCTAGATCTCCCACCCTGACCTGCCACGGATATCTACATCCTTGCAGTAGCCCTAGTATACATTTTTGGCGTGCGATGCATGTCGTTGGTCTGTGATTTAATGCGCTCATGCAACAGTATCTCACTGTTCTCAAACACGTTCTTGACCATGGCATCCGAAGGGATGATCGTACCGGAACTGGAACACTCAGTGTTTTTGGCTACCAGCTACGTTTTAACCTACAGGAAGGCTTTCCCCTACTAACCACCAAGAAAATCCATCTTTCCTCCATAATCTACGAACTTTTATGGTTTCTTTCCGGAAATACTAATGTCCAATACCTTAACGCCCATGGGGTTACTATCTGGGATGAATGGGCTGATGATGAAGGGGATCTGGGACCCGTATACGGATATCAGTGGCGTTCCTGGCCCACAAGTGACGGAAAACACATCGATCAGATCGGTAATCTCCTCGAACAAATTCAGTCCAATCCCAACTCACGACGCCATGTAGTGAGCGCATGGAATGTGCAGGATATTGATCGAATGAAACTGCCTCCCTGTCATTGTCTTTTCCAATTCTATGTCGCAAACGGCCATCTCTCATGTCAACTCTACCAGCGCAGCGCTGACATCTTTCTAGGAGTACCTTTTAATATCGCTTCCTATGCCTTATTAACTATGATGATCGCACAACATTGCGGATTAAAAGCAGCCGAATTCATTCACACATTCGGAGACATTCACCTATATTCGAATCACATCGACCAAGCCAAACTCCAGTTAACTCGAGAGCCACGGACATTGCCCCAAATGAAATTAGATCCGCAAGTTACTTCAATTTTCGAGTTTGATTACCCCCAATTTAATTTGGAGAACTACAACCCCCACCCACATATTCGGGCTCCAATAGCCATATGAGATTCTCCATTATCGCAGCAATCTCTACCAATCAAGTAATTGGAGATCAGAACTCCCTGCCCTGGAAACTTCCAGCTGACCTCAAGAGATTTAAACAGTTAACAATAGGGCATCACCTGCTCATGGGAAGAAAAACATTTGAATCAATAGGCTTTGTTTTACCAGAGAGGACGACCATAGTGGTTACTCGCCAGTTGGACTATCATCCAGAAGGGGTTTTGTTGGCGCACTCATTGGAGCAGGCATTGAGCTTAGTAGATAACAATGACGAACTATTTGTTGCTGGTGGAGCAGAAATCTACCGACAAATGCTTACTCTTGCCGATCGTCTCTACCTAACTTATATCCATGCAAATTTCAAGGGAGATATCCGGTTTCCTGACTTTGACGTATCAGATTGGAAACTTGTCTCGACGGAAGATCATGAGCCAGACCAGAATAATGACTATGCATACAGTTTTATAGTGTATGACCGAAAAACATATTCGACTGTCTGAAAATGGGTGAACGAACCACTCGAATACTAGCAGGTGTGGTACTACTACTGGCAGGTCTGTCCTGGACCCGAGGAGGATGGGAATTAGTTCAAGATGGTTTATTCCGTGGACTATGGACGCTTGTGCGGATGTCACCTCTACTTTTTTCAGCTTTTCTCATTGCCGGTCTCATCCAGGTAGTTTTGACCCGGGAAGATGTATCACGATGGCTAGGCAAAAAATCTGGGTGGCGAGGTATTTTCCTGGCCTGTGCTAGTGGATCACTTATACCAGGAGGACCCTTTGTTTACTATCCCATCGCCACAGCGCTCTTTCGTGCAGGTGCTAGCTTAGGAGTTGTTGTTGCCTTCATCTCTGCCAAGAACCTCTTGGCTCTAGCCCGCCTACCACTTGAATTTGCTCTGCTAGGACCAAAATTAACTCTAGTACGCTTTGCTGTAACCCTATTAGTGCCTCCCCTCCTGGGTTTTGCAACTCAAATATTATTAGGACACCAAGAAGAAAACATTCGTGAAAGCTTAAACCCTTGAATATTGCAACTCTTATTATGGTGGCGCTAGCTACAGCGCTTTGGATGTACACGCGATGGCGAAATGGTGGCCATTGGCAAGGCCTTCTGCAAGGATGGTTGACCTTGCGCAGCACCTTACCTCTCCTTGTTTTAGCTTTCATAACCGTCGGATATATCACCATTTTAGTTCCTGAGAGTGGCCTTCAGAACTGGATCGGTCCCGATTCATCCTGGAGTGGATTACTCCTGGCCTTGGGTATCGGAACACTTTTTTCTGGAGGACCTTACGTTATCCTCCCTCTAATGAGCAGCTTTCGTGATTTGGGTATTGGGCTAGGAGCTACCATTGCCCTGATCAATGGTTGGGCAGGTCTGAGCCTATTAACTGCAGTTTGGGAAATGCGTTATCTAGGCTGGCGATTTACAGCCGTCCGATGGACCCTCACATTATTTCTCATGCTCTTGATTGGATTTATGGCACAGGCCTTTTTTGCGGAAATTTAACGACATAGAACTTCTAGCAACTCTACTGGCTGCAATGGGACTGACTGGGATACAAACAAATAAGACTACCGACTACCTGCGATATAATTCTCTAGCTGTTCTATGATAAATGCCTGCTCCGAAATAACAGCTTTTACAACATCACCAATCGAAATTACTCCCACTAACTGTTCATTTTCCAACACGGGTAGATGCCGAATATGCTTCTCTGTCATCAGTTCCATACATTCTTGAATAGATTGGTCAGGCCTAACGGAAGCTACTTTCTTAGTCATGATCTCTCTTACTGATGTCTCATGCGATGTTTTCCCCTTCAACGCTATCTTTCGAGCGTAGTCCCTTTCGGAAAAAATACCTATTAAATTGCCAGAATCAACCACTAATAACGCACCAATATTTTTTTCAGCCATTAACTTGAGGCCATCAAAGATAGAGCTCTCTGGAGATACTGACCATACATCGTAATCCTTTTCTTCCAGTAACTGGCTAACACTTTTCATAACTACAGCTTTACGAAAAAGGGATGGTTTATCCCCCATGGGTCCGACCATTATGCCTGATGCCCGCCCAGAGCACCAGCCTTTTGCATTGCTAACCCAACATCAGATCCCCACCATTATGGTAAACAATCTGTCCCGTGAACCATTTGCAATCATCTGAGGCCAAAAACAAAACCATCGATGCCAAATCTTCAACTCTCCCGATCCTACCAAGAGGAAGTTGCTCCCCCATTTTTTGTTTTTCCTCCTCAGTATAGAGCCTGCCGCCACGAGGCAAGGGTGTATCGACGGGTCCAGGGGCAATAGCATTGACTAAAATACCATGCTCAGCCACTTCTAGAGCTAGGGTCTTTGTCAGGGAGTTAACCCCTGCCTTAGACGCCGCATAGTGGGCACCTTTGACAACGCCTCGGCCCCCATGTCCAGCAGAGATATTAATAATCCTTCCACTTTGGTTGGTAATCATGTGGCCTACTACTTCTCTACAAGTTAAAAATGTCCCTTTCAAATTGACTGCCATCACCTTATCCCATTCCTCTTCTTCCAGGTCCTGAACCATGGCCTGAGGGAAGATTCCTGCAGAATTGATCAGGAGGTCTATCTGGCCAAATGACTCAATCGTTTTCTCAACTAGGTCACTTACTTGCTGGAGTTGGGTTACGTCCACTTCAGAACCCAAGGCGGTAAACCCATTTTCTATGATTTCCCGAACCACATCTTCCGCCCGTTTGGCAACAAGATCTCCCACGACAACTGAAGCGCCATGGCGCGCAAGAGCGAGCGCTGAAGCACGCCCAATTCCACTTCCTCCACCCATAACTAGAGCCACCTTACCTTGAACATGCATGTCATTCCTCCTGACAAGTTATAGCCATTTGTCTAGAATCGCTTTAGCTTTAAACATATATCTCAAATGAAACAAAAAACAAGTACCCCTTTTCCCTTGACATACCCGTTAAGGTCTACTAACTTCGAGCATTCTAAATTAAACCAACAGTTGCAACTCTCAGGACGCAGCAGTCCCTATGTTTCATTAAGCTGCATGTTTATGTCATTTGGAATAGGAGATAGAAATGGGAGAATTTGACGGGCGCGTTGTAGTGGTAACAGGAGGGGGCCTCGGATTGGGTGAAGCTTTTTCGCGAGGTTTCGCCGAGGCCGGTGCCAAAGTAGTAGTGGCTGATATCGCAGACCAAGCCGCGGAAACTGTTGCAAAAGAAATTGATGGGCTTGCCGTCCACACTGATGTAGCGGATGAATCTAGTACCAAGGCAATGGCTAAGGCCGCTCATGATGCATTTGGTCGAATTGACGTCCTTATCAACAACGCATCTCTATGGACAGCAATTCTTCCAATGAAACCTTGGGATCAAATCCCAGTGGAAGAGTGGGATAAGGTGATGGCAGTTAACGTTAAAGGCTATTTTCTGGCGGCACGAGCGGTGGTCCCATACATGAAAGAGAATGGATGGGGACGCATTGTCAATCTATCTTCAAATACCTCTCTGAGCGGTGTTCCCGGAATTCTACACTATGTGACTTCCAAGGGAGCGGCGATCGGCTTTACACGTGCACTAGCTCGAGAAATTGGGACCGAAGGTATTACGGTTAATGCCATTACCCCTGGCCTGACCTCTACAGAAGGTGTAAAGGCCCACTATTCAGAAGAGATGTTAGAATCAAGAATTACGGCTCGCTCCATTCACCGCCAGCAACAACCTGGAGATTTGGTCGGGGCGGTGATGTTTTTGGCTTCAGCTCAGGCTGACTTCATTACCGGCCAGACCCTCAATATCGACGGTGGTCAGCTAATGCACTAGTTTGTGATACCTCTGCTGACTTGAAGTTCAATTGGAAAATAGTCACCCATTGACATGAACGATATTGCTGCCTTGTTAGAACCCCGATCTCTTGCAGTCATTGGGGCCTCGACAAATCCGGAAAAGTCTGGGCACGTCCTACTCAAGAGCATTGTCTCTAACGATTACAAAGGTAAAATCTACCCAATTAATCCTCATGCTGATGAAATCCTGGGCCATGTAGCCTATAAATCTATCCTGGATGTCCCGGGCAACATTGATCTCATCTTTTTTCTCTTACCCGGACAATACATAGAAGATCTTTTTGAACACTGCACGCAAAAAAAGGTTAAAGCCGCCGTTATTGTTGCTGCAGGATTCAGTGAGGTTGGGGAGAAAGGAGCAGAGGCAGAGGCCAAGCTAAGCACACTGATTGCAAAATCTGGCATTCGTTGCATCGGACCCAACACCATTGGATTCATTAATATGCAGGCCAGTTTGGTAGCAAGTTTTGTGCTATTTACCAGTTGGCAGGATGGCCCCATAGCACTAGCGGCACAATCCGGTATCTTTGGAGGTGCGGTAGCCGATGAGTTAATGGCTCGAACAGTTCAACGCATTGGGATCTGCAAAAGCATCGCCTTTGGCAACAAGATTGATTTGGATGAAACTGACTTTATTGAATATGCATGGAAGGATCCTTCTACCAAAGTCATAGCGTTACATCTAGAAGGGCTCAAACGTCCACGTTCCTTTCTATCCTTAGCCAATCAAGTTAAGGTCGACAAGCCCATTATAGTTCTGAAACCGGGACGAACCGACCTCGGAGCTCGAGCCTCCGCCTCTCATACCGGCTCCCTGGCAGTAGACGATCAGCTAGTGGATCACGCATTCCGCCAGTATGGCTTGGTTCGCGCTGATGACTTACCTGAATTTATTGACTATATGAAAGCATTCTCGTACCTACCTCTACCAAGAGGAAACCGTGTCGGAATTGTAACCTTTAGTGGAGCAAACGGTGTTATGGCATCTGATGAATTACATCATCACGAACTACAACTATCTAAACTTACCGATTCCACACTAAGCAGAATTAAGGAGTTCCTCCCTCCCTGGCAACCACCTTTACATCCGCTGGATCTATGGGCATCACTCGGTGCTGGCAACAGGCTTGTCCATGAGGAAGGGATTCTGTCCGTCCTTAATGATGACAATACCGACGCAGTTCTCGTTATCCTCTTGGCTCTTTCCAATGCCGACTTTGATGGTATGCGTGATATCTACAAGGCAGCCAGCAGACAGCAACCCCACAAGCCTCTCTTGACGGTCATCTTGGGTGGCGAAGTAAAACAGAAGTGGCTACACGATATCGACGGCCTCAATATGCCTGTATTCGAAAGTACTCTGAGAGCCATAAAGGCACTTCGATCCATGTACTGGTACTCCCAAGTTCGAGAACACTGCCAACCCGACCCTATCCTCCCGGAAATTGACGTTTAAAATTATTGCCCAGACACACCTCCTACGATATACTCCTTCACACTATTTTACCTGTATTTTGATTGGCACTTGAGGAGGTATCGATGGGTTCACGAGCATATAAAAAAATATCAACAGGCATCTTTGCTTTGATACTGCTGGCAACCGCGTTTGCCTTGGGCCACGGGAACGATCATGGTCATGCCCATGTGACGCTGGCAAATGGAGAAGTTAGCGTCGAATATCACAGACCCCTAGCAAAAGGTCGTGATCTTCTTTCCATGGTCCAACCAGGGCTCTACTGGAGAATGGGTGCTGATGGACCAACTACCCTAAATACCGAAGTCGATCTTCTCTTTGGTGATACTACGGTCCCAAAAGGAGAGTACGTTCTGTGGGCTCATTTCGAGGATTCCGAACGCTGGTCGTTAGTGCTAGCCACGGCTCCCTCGCGCCGCCAACCAGATCCCGATACCATCTTGGTTTCACGACCTGGTTCAATAAGTAAAAATACTGAGGCAGTTGAACAATTGACGATTGAGCTTACGACCGAGAATAATACTGGCATATTGGTCTTGGAATGGGGAACCGCACGTCTATCTGTTAATTTCACAACCGCCTGATATTTGCTTAAAGTTAAGAAGAATCTGATTTTAGGAGCAGTCTATGATCAGGCAGTGGCTCTCTGCCTTGGGTTGGATTATTGCTATTGTCGCCGTCAGTTTGCTCACTCTGAGTGAGCCTGATAAGCCTGTGCCGGTCAAGGTAACGAGCCTTGAAGCAAACCACCAGGAAGTTCGGGTGGAGATGCGAGACGGGATCTACCTAGCTGCTGATCTTTACCTACCCACCGCCGCCGGTCCTTTTCCAACACTAGTTAGGAAAACTCCCTACTCAAGGGAAAGGGGCAAAGAAGCAGCCAAGGTTTTTACAACCAATGGTTATGCGGTCTTAATTGTCAGTCAACGGGGTCGCTTTGGGTCCGAAGGCATTTTTCATCAAGCTAGAAATGAAGGGTGGCTGGAACATCCTGACGGATACGACACCATTGAGTGGGCCGCACAACAATCCTGGTCGAATGGTAAAATTGGAACCTACGGGATTTCCTCAGACGCTCAATGGCAACTGTCCACAGCTCCTACACGTCCTCCCTCTTTGTATGCCATGTTTGCCAGTTATGCTGCTCACCACCGCATAGGTGGACGAATGGAGCGCGGGGTTCATACCTCGGCAGGACCCACATGGCACTATAACAACAATGCAGTACCTCGGCCTCTTCGCACAACAGCAGATTACGCGGCTTGGCTTGCTGCCTGGAAACAAACACGACTTCCCTTTATTGCCAGCTTTCTACACCCAGAAATCGTTGAACAATTTGTTCACAACACCTACGATGATTACTGGAGAGACATTGATCCTGCCACTCGCTATACAGATTTTGATGTCCCAATTTACCATGAAAGCGGCTGGTATGACCGTTACGTCCGTTGGTCGTTTCAAAACTTTAATCAAATTAGCCAAGAGGGACATTCTCAGAGAACCCGAGAATCCCAAAAAGTGATTATGGGCCCATGGGTTCACGGTGGAGACCTTCCTCCAGAAACTGATACTGCCTATTTTGGCCCTGCCGCTAAAATTGACCGTCAGAAGCTACAATTGCGCTGGTTCGACTACTGGTTAAAAGACCTTGACACAGGCATCATGGACGAACCGGCTCTGCGCATCTACTTGATGGGAGCGGACCAGTGGTTAGAAGGAGACACCTGGCCTCTACCAGACACAACTTATGTCCCTTACTATTTCCGATCGGGTACAGGAAAACCTAGTGGGTCCCTTAATGACGGCCGACTTCTGAAACTCCCGCCAACCTCTGAAAAACCAGATGAGTATGTACATGATCCATACAATCCAATCCCCACAATTGGCGGCCATGGGGGATATGGAAGAATGTGGACAATGGGCCCTCAAGATAATAGACCAGCTGAATCTAGAATACTTACCTTTACCACTGATCCTCTGCAGCAAGACTTAGAAGTTGTTGGTGAGATCCAAGCCCGCTTCTTCGCTTCTTCCTCAGCTCCAGACACCGACTTCGTCCTCACTCTGACCGATGTGTACCCTAATGGATACTCTGCGCTTTTACGACAAAATGTTATACGTGGCCGCTATCGATTAAGCCAAGAAAAAGAATCTCTTCTCAAGCCCGGTCAAGTCTACGAATTTTCTTTTGCGTTGGATGCAATCGCCAACCTTTTCAAGACTGGACATCGTATAAGAATTAGCATTGCCTCCAGCAGTTTTCCATCCTACCTGCCCAATCCGGGGACAGCCGAGCCTATGCATTTAGTCACTCATGCTGTTACGGCTCACAACCGCATTTACCATGATAGCCGCTATCCCTCGTCTATCCAATTCCCGATACATCAAAGAAAAAATGATGGCATCACTGTGGAAGATTAAGAGATTTAAATCTGCCAATTGGTGCCCTCTTCACCTGTAGTCTTGGCTTGACTAGAAACTGGACAAACGGTATCTTTCTACTTCTCGAACATGGCATGAGTTTGGATTTCAAAAGCAATTTTCACAGCAAAATCTCGAGGTCACTCTAATGGTTGTAGCACCACCTAAAACCAAGACGGCAAAGAAAGAAGCCCAGGAGACTAGCAAATATGTGGGGCAATCGGTCAAACGTCGAGAAGACCCGAGACTTTTGACTGGCCGGGGAACCTTTGTAGATGACATCAAGATGCCCAACATGCATCATGCAGCTATACTACGAAGCCCTCGTCCTCACGCTAGAATTATTTCTATCGACCCGAGCAAGGCTCTTGCTCACCCAGGAGTAACAACAGTGTTAACGGGAGCCGAAGTAGGGGATAAATCCTTACCCTTCCCTGTCGGTGTTGTGGCCCCTTTCAAGTATTACAGTGCCGCTGTAGACAAGGTACGCTATGTGGGAGAACCGGTGGCAGTAGTGGTAGCCTCAGACCGCTATGTGGCCGAAGACGCCCTTGATCTCATTGAAGTTGAATATGACCCTCTACCCCCTGTCGTCAAACCCGAGGATGCATTAGATCCAGATGCAGCAATCTTACATGAGGAGTTAGGCAACAACATTGGGTGCCATCGAGAGCTCGACTACGGAGATGTGGACGGCGCTTTTGCGGAAGCGGATTTAATTCTCAAAGAACGTTTTGTTTTCCCTCGCTATAGTTCTCTTCCCTTAGAGACCTATGCAGTCATATCAGATCACGATGCTACCACCGGCGTTGTTACAGTCCGCTCAAACTTTATGGGCCCTTTTAGTATGCATGCTGTTACGGCGAGAGCATTAAATATCGATGAGAACAAATTACGTTTCATTGTCCCGTCAGACATCGGAGGTAGCTTTGGAATCAAATCTAGTATCTATCCCTATATTGTTCTTATTTCTCTCGCCGCAATAAAGGCAGGACGACCGGTCAAATGGATCGAGGACCGCCAGGAACATCTCTTGGCCAGTTCGTGTCAGACTGATCGTGTCGCCTATCGGGAAGTAGCAGTTAAGAACGACGGCACCCTTACAGGTATTAAGTCCAAGGTTATAGAGAATGTGGGAGCCTATCTACGTGCTCCGGAACCGGCCTGTACTTTTCGGCCTATTGGAAACTTCGTGGGCCCTTACAAAGTTCAAAACGTCCGCATTGATGCCTACGACGTAATGACCAACAAATGCCCCACTGGACCCAACCGTGGATACGGATGCCAACAAATTTACTTTGAACAGGAACGGATGATGGATCATATCGCTGAAGAGCTTGATCTCGACCCAATAGAAGTCCGGCGTCGCAATCTGATCCCAGCAGAAGAGATCCCCTACACCACTCCTATGGGAGGCATCTATGATAGCGGAAACTACCAGAAGGGGATGGATCTAGTAGTAGAAATGAGCCAGTACGAGAAACTTAGACAAAAGCAAGAAGAGGCTAGGAAAGAAAACCGACTCTTCGGGATTGGAATTGCCACAGGCATAGACCCTTCAGTTTCTAATATGGGCTACATTACAGTAGCCTTGCCCCCTGAAGTCCGAGCCAAACCTGGCTATCTCCCAAAGTCAGGATCAGCCGAGTCAGCCACCATCCAGATGAACCAACGCGGTAAGGTTAGCGTTAGCATGAACACCACACCTCAGGGACAAGGGCATGAGACAGTTGTTAGTCAGATAGTAGCCGATGAGTTAGGGATTAGACCCGAAGATGTTGTGGTAATTGATGAATTTGATACAGCCAAACACGGCTGGTTTATTTCTTCTGGAACCTATGCTAGCCGCTTCGCTTCGGTTGGAACAAGTGCGGCTGTTTTGGCAGCTCGAAAGCTTAAGAAAAAAATCATTCGCCTCGCTTCTGCTTTACTTCTTGTATCTGAGGATGATCTTGTGATTGAAGGTGGAACTGTAGTTTCAAAGAGTGACTCAGAAAAAAGCATTACTGTTAAGCGTGTTGCCGGAACAGCTCACTGGAATCTAGAACTTTTGCCAGACGATATTGAGGCTGGTCTTCAGGCCCGTGCAGTTTTCCGCTTTCCATCCAACGTGGCTCCCGATTCCCAGGATCGAGTAAATTCATCCAATACCTATGGGTTTATGGCAGAAATTTGTGTTGTAGAAGTCGACCGCGATTCAGGAGAGGTGAAGATTATAGACTGGTTCAGCGTGCATGATGCAGGAACAGTTATAAATCCTATGCTGATGGAAGGTCAAATTTATGGAGGAGCACTGCATGGTATTGGTGGAGCCCTTTATGAAGAACTGAGCTATGACGATGAAGGACAGATGTTAGCTGGCAACTTCATGCAATATGTATGTCCCACATCTGTAGAAGCTCCGAAGCTTAATATTGGCCACATCTGTTCGCCTTCTCCCTTGACCCCCCTCGGATCTAAGGGTGCCGGTGAAAGCAGTACCGAAACGGCACCTGCTGCTGTTGCCAGTGCTGTCGCTGACGCTTTGCGCCCCCTAGGAATCAACATTAATGAATTACCTCTAAACCCCAAGAAAGTATGGACACTAATCCACGAACCCCAGCCTGAAAATAACTAGTAATCCTGGACTTAAATCTAAAATGAAGCCTGCAAAATTTGAATATCACGATCCCCACAGTATCGAGGAAACTCTCGACCTCCTAAAACAGTATGGATGGGATGCAAAGATCCTTGCCGGAGGCCAGTCTTTGGTACCCACACTCAATTTCAGATTGGCCAGTCCGAAAGTTATCATCGATATCAACAAAGTCAAGGATCTAGACTACGTCCAAGAGACAGACGGGAAACTAGCAATCGGAGCAATGACACGTCAGACCACTCTGGAGCTTTCGGAAATGGTTCGATCCAAATGTGGTTTATTGAGTGATGCAACAGAGTTGATTGGACATCCTCAAACTCGCAATCGAGGTACCGTAGGAGGAAGTATCGTCCATGCTGACCCCACAGCAGAACTGACTGCCATAGCCCTAGCTCTCGATGCAGAAATGGTAATTGTCAGTACGGAGGGAAAACGGACCGACTCTGCCGATGATTTCTTCATCAGCGTTATGACTACCAATCTAGAGCCTGAGGAAATGTTAGTTGAAGTTCGATTTCCAGTCTTGCCCTCTAGAACTGGGTGGGCCTTTGAGGAATTTGCTCTCCGCCACGGCGACTTCGCGGTTGTTGGAGTTACTACAACCATCACTCTGGATGCTGACGAAGTATGTACCGATGCACGGCTAGCAGCCATCGGGGTTGACGAAACTGCCTTCAGAGATAGTTCGGTTGAAGAGATCCTAAAAGGTGAGAAAATAACTGATCTGGTATTGCAGGAAGTGGGTGATAAACTTTCTGAAAAAGTCGATCCCTTTGATGATCTGCATGCTTCCGCCGCGCAAAGAAAGCATTTGGTAGGTGCACTGGCCAAACGATCATTGCAAAAAGCTAAGACAATGGCTGTTCATAATTCGAAGAGGAAAAAGTAACTTATGGATAATCAGTACCGATCAATCAAGGTAACGGTAAATGGTGAGGAGTACCATAGACAAGTGGAACCACGTAGGTTGCTATCTGACTTCTTGCGCGAAGACCTAGATCTAAGCGGAACCCATGTCGGCTGTGAACACGGTATCTGTGGAGCCTGTACCGTTTTGTTTAATGGACAGACTGCACGATCCTGTTTAATGTTTGCCATACAGGCAGACGGAGCTGAAATTACGACAGTAGAAGGACTAGCCATTGACGGACAACTACATCCCTTGCAACAAGGCTTTTGGGAAAACCATGGTCTTCAGTGTGGATTTTGTACTCCTGGATTCTTAATTAGTGCGTACGAACTATTGGAGAGAAAACCCAATCCTACAGAAGAAGAAGTGAGGATAGGACTTTCAGGCAACATGTGCCGATGTACAGGATATAAGCAAATCGTGGATTCGGTCCTGGATGCAGCAGAGAAGATGCGCTCTTAACACACGTCCCTCACCCCTACCTTGTTCCACAATTTTATGCATTCCCTATAATCGTCAGGAGTATCCATATCCTTTGTAGTGTAGGGATTCGTCACGGGAACCCTATGAATTTCTCGATGATATCTTTCGATGATTCCATTTGTAGGACTCTTCAGATCAAGGTTTAACACTTCATGAGCTAACGAGCTGTTGAATAACACCGGCCGACCCAGCACACCTTCACATTCTGGGACAAAAATTTTCGCTTCCGATTTGTGTGCTTGGTAAGCTTCAATGAGGGAATCTATTTCCTTATGTGTAACCAAGGGATGATCGACAGGGAGGTTCAAAAAAGCCTCTGTCTCTGGACTCAGATCTCTCACAGCACATTGCAAGGAGCTAGTCTGACCATCTTCGTATTGATTATTAACAACTACGTGTACTCCTGATAAGTCCACCTGCTCCAAGATCTTTTCCTTCTCGTGTCCTAAGACTACAAAGATCTCATCCACAGCAGAAATATGGCATTCTTCCAGAAGACACGAAAGCAACGACCTTCCTCCAAAATCCAGCAAAGGTTTCGGGCTTTTCATACGTGTGGAAAGACCAGCAGCAAGTAGAATCTGGGTAATCATTTCATCATGCAAACACAAGGCGTTCGCACCATAGGAATACGAATAGATAAATACTTCATACCCCTTTCCTCTACGCTATGTAACCCTGAGATAATGATTCTGCAGATTGGAAATTACTCTTCGTCCTCTGCCATCATTCTCACAGCATGATAGTCCAACAGTTGGTCCATCCACTGGGGTATGTCAAAATCAGGGAGCCCCGCTTCCTTCCAACTATCATAGCCTTTATAGAGGAAGTCTCGAGGTGGGAGAGATACATCCGGAAGGGGTCCTTTGGCCGTAGCATCTATTACGAGCTTTGAGCTAATTTCGTTCTCTGCTGCAGGATCATAGATGCTATAGATATCCTCAATAACTACCAAATCCCGAGCTGGATTAACGCGTGAGTTCAACACCATGTCAAGATGTTGACTGTGGCGAATGTCAATGTCAGGGTCAACCACAATCACAGTCTTAAAAAAGGTGCCCATCTCAGCCACCATGCGCCCTACCTTCTTGGCATGTCCGGGATACTGTGGATCCATCTGAATAACAATCTGCCCCAACAGACCCCCATGGGTCTGATTAAGTGCTACATCCAGAATGCCAGGTTCTGCCCAATCATCGATTAACTGCTTGTGGATCACACACTCGTTAGCTTGTCCTTGAATGAGAGTGCTCTCACTCGGAGGGTGCTGGCTTATATATCCATAATAGATGGGATCCGTTCGATGGGTAATACATTGAACATCAAAGAAGGGTCGCATTCCCACTTCCCCCATGTAGCCTGCAAACTCTCCAAACCCATCTTCTTGCATTCGCCCTGTCGGGTCCAGAAGCCCTTCGACGACAATCTCTGCACTAGCAGGCACTAGCAGGTCTACACTCTTGGCCCTAACCATCTCCACAGCAGAACCCTTGAGTCCTCCAGCTACCGTAATCTCATCAACTCCCTTCGGCAGCGCTGCCGAAGTAGCCATATGGACCGCTGGCTCACAAGAAATTGCAACTGCCACCGGAGCGGACTGTCCCTTGCTGGCATAAGACTCATAATTTTGATAACCCTGCCGTCCAGGATTGGTATTTAATGTGATTCTATTTGGAGACTGTATCTGACAGCGGTACGTCCCCATATTTTGCACACCAGTGTCATTATTTCTGGTTATAACACAAGCCGTAATACACGGCCTCTTGTCCTTCCCAGGTGTCCAAATGGGAACTGGCAAGTAGGAAAGATCCACCTTCTCTCCCTGGATTACAACATCCTGCACTGGTGAAGAATCGACGACCTGAGGAGAAATACGATCGCGTAAAGCCTCAATCCACACTTCATGAATTTTCTCCGGAGTCGTCCCCAAAGCCAAAGCATAGACCTGACGCGAAGCTCCGATTAAAGGAGTAGTGATAGATATATCTGAGCCCTTAACATTTTCAAAAAGAAGCGCAAAGCGATCTTTCATAGAATGCCCCTGATAAATCCAACGTGCGATGCAGGCAACCTCCCAAGTGTGATCAACTTCTTTCTGGACGCGACGAAGTTGTCCATGGGATTCTAGTAGTTCAATTAAATCACGCATGCTTGCACACATCTTCCGGACTTGAATTTCTCGTTTATTTTTAACGGGTATAGACATGAGTTGGGTTCTCCTTCAATCGAACGGGACTGCAAAACTTCATTATGTCATACAGCCATCCGGCAACACTGTCGTATTGCAAGTAAATCCACGCATTCACTCTGCACTGTAGCATTATCAAATCAACTCACAAAGATATAAATTTGAGAAAAAATCATGGCGAAGCATTCCGTTTTTCTACCACCACCCCCCAAAGATGTGCCAAAAACTGAAGCCCAAAAGCAGCAGTTAGAATAATAGCCAATGAGATCAATACTGAAACAACTGTTGTTCCCAATTCGCCTGTCATCATAAGTTCGGGCCGGTACATTACCAAAAAGGGAATCAAGTATCCAGCGATTCCCAGACGAAAAGCTGCAAATCCGGTGGGAGTTACAGGAGAGCGAGCAATAGCTGCTGCCGCATAAGCAGCAAGTGCTACAGGAGGAGTAATACATCCAATCGTACTACAGAAAAAGATGAAAAAATGGGAGGCCAAAGGCGCAAAGCCAGCTTCCACCATCGCCGGAACCGTCAGACCTGCCATAATTATATACACTGCTGTCGGAGGAACGGCCATACCGAGGCACAGTGAAGCTCCCATAGCCACAAAAAGCAAAAGTACAGGCTGTCCTTCAGCCATACCGGTGAGTGCTCCAGAAATGGTAAAGCCCAGACCCGTTAGACTTATGATGCCAACAATAATTCCAGCAGATCCACAGGCCACAGCGATCGGAATAACTTGTCTGCCAGCATCTTCAAACGCCTCGATGATCTTGGAAATAGTGATTCGTGTATGAGCACGCACCAAGGAAAGCCCGACCGTGAGGCCCATGGCCCAAAAAGCTGCAGACATCAAACTACGTCCATTAAATATAAGAACTACCAAAATAATTAGTGGCGGCATCATGTGCCCATACTGGCCCAAAGTATTGGACATTTTAGGCAAGCTTTCATCAGAGCTAACCCGAAGATCCTGTCGCCAAGATATAAAGTAGACGACTGCCATTAGTGAAATAAAATATAAGAACGCGGGTAACAAGGCTGCTTTAGCAACTTCCACATATTCGATGTGTAAGAACTCTGCAATTATAAATGCCCCAGCGCCCATCAAAGGAGGCGTAAACATACCTCCAGCTGAAGCGACGGCCTCAATCGCACCTGCTATTCGGGCCTCAAACCCAATCTTCTTCATCAAGGGGATGGTGAAATTGCCACTGGTTACAACATTGGCTACGGGGGAACCGGATAGCATTCCCATGATCGCACTGGAAAAAATTGCGGTAAGTGCAGGACCACCTCGGAACCGCCCCGTCAAGGCATAACTTAAATCAATAAACCAGCGATCTCCTCCGGAACGGGTCAACAACATTCCAAACAGTACGAACATGATGACATAGGTAGAGGAAATCTCCATGGGAAGGCCGTAGATTCCACTACTACCCATGTATAGCGCACCCACTAGACGTGAAAGCGTATATCCCTTGTGAAGAAAAATACCAGGGGCAAATTGTCCGAACATGCCATACAGGATAAATACTGTCACTAGCAGAGGGAGAAACCACCCAATTGTTCGGCGCGTGGCCTCTAGTACGAGTACCATCATCACGCAGCCTCCTACCAGTTCCCACCCAGTGATCAATCCAGTTCGCTCAATGTACAGTTGCCAGTCCAGAATTACAAAAACCGTGGAAGCAAAGAAAAGGCTAGACAAGACTAATCCCGACCATCCCGGAGTGCTTTTGATGGATCGATTGCTGCCATAAATCAAAAAAATAGCAGTACCTAACAGCCCCCAATGCACCATGCGGTTATAGTTGGGAGCCAGAGTACTGAAAGCATTGGCGTAGAGGGCAAAAACGGAGGTGCTAATCAATAAAAATCTAACAACTACTTGCCAAAAACTATGCCGAGTCAATATGTCGTTCACTTTGACAGTTACCTAGTAAAAGCTAATGCCCCTTCTGCTGCAAAGCAAAAAAATTATGGCTCAGTCCAAACACCCTGTTCTTTGTAATAGCGAATGGCCCCCTCATGGTAAGGAATAAGTCCACCCTTAGAAGCATTGTCCACACTAAAGTTTTCAAGTGTTGGATGACTCCGACGTAATACATCCAGGTTCTCAAAGGTAGCTTTGATAACTTGATAGACAATGTCGCTGGGGAGATTTGCATTGACAACTACTCCATTAGCAGTACCAACAGTAGGAATATCTTCAGTAAGCTGCTGATAGGCATCGGCCGGCACCGTTATATTAACGTAGTAAGGAAAAGCATTGATGATTTGATCCCGGACTTCCTGTGAAACGGGAAGGATACGATAATCGTGCCTAGCCCCAAACTCACTAATAGCCGCTACAGGTGGTGACACGTAGAGCACTGCAGCATCGACTCTTTTGTCGCCCAACGTGGTCAAAGACTGGCCATATGGGAGGTATACAGGAGTAATATCATCGAAGGAAAAGTTGCATCCCGAAGAAAAAATTTCCCTTAAATTCGGAATGCTACCATGTCCAGAAGGCCCCACAGCCACTCTATATCCTTTCACATCACAAATGTCTTTGAGGGGAGAATTCTTCAACACAATCATGTGAAGTCTTCCCACTTCAACACTAGCGTACAGCATTCTGAGATCTGGAAAGGCCTGATTGAATGGAGGATCACCCCTAAATCCCTGTCGTGCTAGCTTCACAATAGCAAAACCCATGTCAGATTGACCGGTTCCAACCAAACGCACATTCTCAACAGCTCCACTGGTAACCTCTGAAATTGCACGGAGTTTGGGTACCGAATCGGTGATCATATCTGTAAGCACACCACCAACGACATACCACATGCCTCCCGGAGGAGATGAGGCTAGAGTGACTACAGTGCTTCGATTGCCTTCTTCACCACTGCAAGCTAGGATTCCCATCAACAACAATAACAATGCTCCACACTTAAGTGAGTTTTTCATATATCCCTCCTCCTCAATCTAAAACCTACCGGATCACGTACAAAATGTAAAAGGTGAGAGTCGTTGTACTATCATGACAACACGAGTTTTACTTAATTTAGGTGTAGTATCAATATGACGTATATGGCTCGAACACCTACAATCTTTATGCGGAATCCTCCCGCACAAGTGATCTCAACACCCTCAAGTTTCTTTTGTCTTCCCTGTGCGTTTTTCCCTTGGGTGTTTCCAAAATTTTGGGCACCTTGGCAAACCGATTATCATTAAGGATCCAAGAGAATCCAGAAATACCAATCTCTCCCTGACCGATGTGTTCATGACGATCGACCCGTACTCCACACTTCCGCTTGCTATCGTTGAAGTGGAAAACACGCAGCCTATCTAACCCAATATTCTGATCAAAGTTCTCCATTGTCTTTTGATAATCCTCCTCTTTCCGAATGTCATATCCTGCAGCAAAGATGTGGCAGGTATCTACACAAATAGCAATCCGGTCGGAATGACTAATCGACCCAATGATATCGCGCAAGTGTTCGAAGCGATAGCCCACGCTCGTTCCTTGTCCCGCTGTTGTCTCCAAGGCGATTTGGACCTTCCAGTTCCTTTCTTGATGAACACAATCTATGGCATGTGCAATACGACGAACTCCCTGTGCCTCCCCCGTCCCCATATGTGAACCGGGATGCACAACCAGGTAACTTAATCCCAGTCGATCGCAACGATCTAGTTCATCAACCAAGGCATCAATCGATTGCCGCCACAATACATCCCGAGGAGAAGCAAGGTTGATTAGATAACAGTCATGAGCCACTATGTCTTGGATCATTGAGCGTTTCCAATCTTTCCGAAAGGTGTCCACTTCTTCTTCACTAATCAACTTCCCCACCCACCGGTTGTTATTTTTTACGAAGATTTGAAGTACTCGGCAATCTGCTTGTTGGGCACGCTTCAGGGCCAAAGGGGTTCCTCCAGCAATGGACATATGTGCACCCACTAAAAGCTCCGTCTCAGACAAAGTACGTACCCCTTTTATCTAGCAATATCGGACTACATTTGACCGCTCAATCTATTAAGACCGCACAATATCATGTAAGCCCCCAGCATGCAGGTGGCTTAATCAAATAATGAAAACTAAAAATATTCCATTTTTGCCAAGCAATAGCCACTGGGATTCTGACACCATCATAGAATTCCAATTTTGACATTGTCTAAATCACATGTTCTCATACCAAATGACCCGTTTTTAAAACTTGCGGAGACCGCGACAAAACCATGAGTTACCCATACGCAGACCTAAGGTCCTTTATCAAACGTCTAGAGAAGGAAAAAGAGTTGCTACGCATCCAAACTGAAGTGGATCCAATTCTTGAAATCCCAGAGGTCACCGATCGAGTATCTAAAAATAATGGCCCAGCACTACTTTTTGAGAGACCTAAGGGTTCAAACCACCCTGTGTTGATCAACAGCTACGGTTCTTATCGACGCATGAATTTATCTCTGGGAGTGGATTCACTAGACGAGATAACAAAACGCATGGAAGACCTTTTGGAGATCCACGTGCCTGGGGGCATCCTGGATAAACTTAGCATGCTTCCCAAGCTTGCTGATTTGAATCGTTTCTTTCCAAAAACTGTTAGCACAGGAGTTTGTCAGGAAGTAGTTAAAACAAAAAACTTCTCTCTATTAGAATTTCCCATTCTTCAATGTTGGCCACAGGATGGCGGTAGGTTCATCACTCTGCCGTTAGTTTTTAGCAAAAATCCTGAAAACGACAAACGTAACTGTGGAGTCTATAGGATGCAGGTTTTTGACGAAACCACAACTGCGATGCACTGGCAGATCCACAAACACGGGGCTCACCACTTCCGAGAGGCGCAGAAAGCAAAGAATACTCTTGGAAACGGACGGCGTATTGAAGTTGCAGTAGCTATAGGATCCGACCCTGCTGTTACTTTTTCAGGCATTGTTCCGTTGCCCGACAATATAGATGAGATGATTTTTGCAGGATTTCTTCGCCGCAAACCAGTTGAAATGGTTCCATGTAAAACGGTTGACCTAGAAGTTCCGGCCAATTCTGAAATTGTCTTAGAAGGCTATGTGGATCTCGATGAATTGAAAACAGAGGGCCCCTTTGGTGATCATACAGGCTTCTACTCCCTTGCTGATGATTATCCTATTTTCCATGTTAATTGCATTACACATAGAAAGAACCCTATCTATCAGACCATAATCGTCGGTAAACCTCCGCAAGAAGACTGCTACATGGGCGCTGCGGTTGAACGCATCATGCTTCCTCTACTGCAGAAACCTCTACCAGAAATCAAAGATATTCATATGCCTTTCGAGGGAATATTCCACAACCTTCTACTCGTTGATATTGACAAACGCTATCCAGGTCATGCCAGAAAAGTCATGAGTGCTCTCTGGGGAATGGGCCAAGCCATGTTCTCAAAATGCATCATAGTACTAGATGAAGGAATAGATCTTCGTAACTATGCAGAAGTGGCATGGAAAACCCTCAACAACATTGATCCCGAACGCGACATACAATTTACCCTAGGCCCAATTGATTCACTGGATCATGCCTCTCGCCTTCCTAACTTTGGCTCTAAAATGGGAATCGATGCCACCCGAAAATGGACACAAGAAGGATTTCAACGGGTATGGCCAGATGAAATAACTATGTCTGAAGAAGTGAAGTCCAGAGTGGACGAACTATGGAAAGAACTAAACATTAAGTAGTTCTATGAATATGTCTCCATGCGACGAAGGGATTGTAAAGCCTTACCGTTGCTATAAGTTTAAGCCTACTTTATAAGCCGCTATAGCCACTAGTTTGCCGAGGAACGCCCCAAAATTCTCCGCAAGGCCAAATTCGCTGCAGAAGCGAGTTCCTTATTGGGGCTTTCGGCTATTTCCTGGATGATGGGAACTGCAGATAGATCGCCCCGCAAACCTGTAATTTCAAGCAATCTTATACGAATGGAGGAATCGGCTTCCTTTAGATAGGGATATAGTTGTGGTACATCCTTAGCATTCATTTCCAGCAGGTAGTAATACGCTTGGTCCTTATCTAGATTTTTAACAATCTCTATTAAATGCTCTTCACGTTCCAAATGGTACAGGGCATAATTCAAGGCTAACTTTACCCTGGCAGATCTCTCCCTAAGGTACTGTTGCCCCACACGGGTTACATAACTTGAATCGCCAATTCGACCTAACCCCTCGGCAGCATGAAGGCGATACAGTTCACGAGAATCAGTCAGAATACTTAAAAATAAATCCCTGCAACTGGGATCACCAATATAGGCAAGCGCTTCCAGAAGTTTTTTCTGTAAATCATCTCTGCCACTCACGGGTACAAACCCTAATATTTTTCTCCTCTCCTCTACACCAGATTCATAGAGTTTCTTCAGTTGAGGAACCGCCTCAAATACCCGGAGACGACCCAGAGCAAAGATCGCCTCATCGTGAATCTTTTTGTCGGGATCTGCAATGAGTGGGATAAGAACCGAACCCACAGAGGGATCCCCTATCTTGTAAAAGGCACGAATCAACTCTACTTTGACACTTTTTCTAGTTTCATTTGTAAGGGCATTTACCATGGGTTGAAGAACTGAATGAGCCCGCAAAATGCCCAGTGCAATCACGGCATTTCTCCGAATCGCTTCATCCTGCCATAAGAGTAGTGCAGCCAACGCATCCTGGACATCCTGCCTAACCACAACATATGGCTCAACAATGAGGGGATTGTAATCATCACCAAAGGGATTGACTGTTCCCACTAATTTTTTCAAATTTGTTACAAGTCCCCTGCCCCCCAGAGTATGAACACTGATAATGCCCTCAATAGCCTTTGCCTGAACATCTTTTCTTGAATCATGGCTTAAGCGAACATAGGTATCCAAAGCGCGCAGATCATTGATTTGAACGAGTGCGCGAACGGCAGACATGCGGATCAGTCCATCTTCATCTGCGGCTAGCTTAATTAAACCCGGCACCGCCCGACTATCCTTGTGTTGTCCCAACAGTTTAGCCGAGGTCTTTCTCCGATCACCATCAGGATGACTCAAGTCATAGATAAGACCGTCAATACTTCTTAACCTCTGCTCTTGCTGTGCCCACGCTGGGAACACCCCCAACGCTACCGTCCAGACAACGACTCCGCAGAGCAGTTTTCTACAGATACACATAATGATCTAGCTCCTTCCGGGACCTCCTCAGACTAACAGACGCCTCTGACTCGGCTCAGAAAGTTCGTGGTCTATCTAGTATATTTCGAATCTTTCATAAACCTTTTGAAGGGCTAACTGCTGGGCCTCCTCCCTTGAAGCTCCTTGAGTGCGTGCGATGGTCACCCCAGGATTCACATTGTCTATGTGACAAAAATAACGTTCCCCAATTTTATAACTGGTCACATTTACCGTCTTGCCCCGTACTTCTTTTTTTTCTTTTCGGTAGTTTTCTGCCCTCATAAAGACTCACCTCCAAACTCATACGTAGTGTCAAACGGAACTGATTTGTAACAACCAGTTCGTAAGCAACATACTCACTTTAGTACCCACAGATCTCGAATTGCAAGATTCTTAATGTTCTCGTCTACAAATCTAAACTCTCGGAATCTGAATCTAAAAATACCAACTTGGATCTGATGCGAAGCCTTTATTTTACTCTTAGCCCTATGTATGCTTTCCCTGAGGAGGTACTCCGTGGAACTTTCAAAAAAAGCTTTTCAAGACCTAGCGACAACCATGGCCACTGTTACAACACTACTAATGATTATCATCACCTGCTCGACAGTGACAGGCGTGAGTCAGCCAATGGGCGAGTCTAAATTCATAGACATCGACGGCATTAAAACTCGCTATTTTGAAGGAGGGACCGGAGAACCATTGATTCTAGTCCATGGCGGACACTACGGGATGGCCGGGGGAGCTATCGGGTTCATGCCAATTTTTCCTATACTGTCGCAGTCTTTTCATGTCTATGCAGTCGATAAACTGGGCATGGGATTGACCGACAATCCCAAAAAGGACTCCGGCTATTCAATGCAAGCCACCACCCAGCATATCCATCGTTTCATAGAAACACTCGGCTTACACGGTGTCCATCTGGTTGGTCACTCCAGGGGTGGTCTGCCTGTTGCCCGCATTGCTATGGATCATCCTGAATTGATCACAACCCTGACAATATTCGACAGCAATACCTTAGCTCCTGGAGATCCTAACCCTTCAACTCCAAATCTTCGCCCTCTTGGGCCACCTCCCACTAAGGAATCTATTAAGGCAAGTCTTCTAGCCAATCCTAACGTCTATAATAAAGCCTATATCACCAGTGATTATATTGAGGCCCAACTGGAGGTCGCACTACATCCAAAAATACGACAGGCAGCGGAACGACTGGAAACACTCAGAAAGCGCTTCGTTGATCTCAACTCTGAAAAGGTAGAGGCTAGACCGGCCCTTGCCAACAATTCAGGCACGGGATGGTGGCTATATGAAGTCAAGGACTCAACATTGGAGATGCTCGCTTCGGGTCAGCTTAAAATCCCCACTTTAGTTCTTTGGGGCTATAACGATCCTTCAGCTACACACGAGATGGCAACGGAGCTTTTTCAGGTAATCAGCAAGTCCGTCGACAATGCCCAACTCCATTTTTTTAATCAATGTGGACACGCCCCGTACCACGAGTATCCGCTGGAAGTTGCCAACATCATGGTCAACTTCACAGAGAATGTAAAAAACTGACCTAGAACTTTCGGACACAAGCAAATTCGACTACTTCAACCCTAACTCCACTCCTTAGACTAGCGAGCATTCACCAAAACGGGATTACGTACTGCCGCTTTGTTATTTATCTCCTGTGTAAAGAGCTGGATCAATTCCCAGAATTTAATTGATCTTGTCCATAGACCACCTCACCACTAAGGCCGGTAGCAATAACTTCCAAATTCGGAATCTCATTTACCGGAATAGAGAAAAAATCCTTATCCAAGACAGCAAAATCAGCATATTTTCCAGGCTCCAAGGTACCGATAGTGTCCTCGGCAAGCATGTATTCAGATGCCCAGGTTGTAGCCATTTTGAGGGCGGTAACCCGATCTACCCCTTCTTCGGGGAGAAGAACTACTTTGCCCAAAGGGACATCAGATTCAGCACCTCCAATCTCAGGCCTCAATTGTACTTGTCGAGTGATCAATGTATGAATTGGAGTCCAAAAATCGGTTCCTGACGCTTCGAAAGTCACCCTCACTCCATCATTGATCCAAGTTTTGACCGGCATTGCAAAGGACTCAAGTTCCTCACCATAATCCTTAATATTCTGCGGAACACCAGCCAACATCCCCATATTGACATTGATAATGATCCCGTACTTTTTAATCCCCTCCATGACATCGGGAACATTTCCCAACAGAATATTATGCTCAATGGTAGTTCTAAGACTCCGAATATACTCTTCCGAATAACCACCTTCTTCCATTGCCTGTTCTAACATTTGGACATAAAGCCGGGCTCCATGACTGGATGTGGCATGACCCTGAACAGGACGCCAACCATGCACAATTGCCTCCTTATAGGACTCCCATGGTTTCGTGCCTGGAGCTGGACACCTCTCACGGGCCTTAATATCGGCAGGAGCATTCGGCATATCTGGCCCCAAACACACTTCATTGTAAATTGAATCCCAAATTTCATTACACATACCGTTAAGCCACATCATTTCTCCACCACTGGAATGACTTGTCCAAGGGGCTCCGTATCCCTTATAGAATTCATGTATCGATTTCAGGTTCCAAAAGTTCCCTCTTTGCGACTCAATATAGTAGGCCAATCGATGGGGCAGTCTATCTTCTCGGTTAAGATGGTGGTAAGCAGCAACTACTCTCGGAAATAAAATCCGGGTAGCAACAGTGGTGATGCCTTCAGCGATCACATCCTGGCCCCGTAACCATAGAGTTTCAGCCAACTTGTCAATTGGCTCATTTCTCCACCAGTATTCCCAACTCATACCGTGAATCTCGGGAACAGCTGCATAGCCGTCATTACCAGCCCCCGGACGATTTTCCAAATCAGTGCTTTCCTCCCAATCGGGGAAAACGGCACTCAATTCTGAGACGGCTGCACTGTTAAAAATTCCCTGAAGACGGGTTGTTACCAACACAGGATGGCTTGGCGTAACCCCATCGATCTGTCTTTTGTTAAGCCGTCCAAGATAAAGCCAAGTCCGTGCTGTACCTGGAGGATTCTCCCTAGATTCATTCAATGAAACAGTGATCCATGTTCCCTCAGAAATACTCCGTGTTTCGATCGCATTAACTAATACATCCCTTAGTTTCTTAGCGGTGGCCTCTGGAGTACTCTCGGCCTCCACAGTCAACTTCACACTAGGATCTAGGAGCCCAACCTTCGGTCCATGCATAGCCCCAGCACTAGTGAAAGTATGGTAATGGGTCTGAACCAGACCAGGAATAACTGTTTTTCCACCCACATCCAACACCTGAGTGTTATGCCACGCAAGCTGTCGTATCTCTGCTTCGTTTCCCAATGCCATAACTCTTTTACCTTTTATGGCCATAGCTTGGTATATGTGTCCAGGTGTATCAGGGACAATACTGCGGTCGTCCATCGACACAATTTTCCCATTGACAATAATAGTATCGGCATAACCCTGTTGGGACACTAACTTTGGGATTGCTTGAGAAAATCCGACAGTGACAAATAACAGAAACAGTAGATAACTGACTAAGTATTTGCGTATCATTTTGCCCTCCAAATAGTTAAGCTCTGCGGTTCACTTATCTTATCAATTAAAAAATCAACAATCCAGCTGGGCAAAGGGTTTCAAGGCAGTCCGTAGACCCTTTCTGTCTTCTCCATTTGTGTCCAGCGATCTCATGGAGTAAGATCGCCCGTCAAGTCTGTATTTTGGAGTAAATTAGAATTTTTATGAGCCCAAACAAGGTCTCTACGCAAACTGACATTCATGATTCGCGTGTAGGTAATTCCATCGGCCGTTACTGGTACAAGAATATACTTATTACAACCGTACTGCTGATTATCTGGGCAGTGGTCGGGCTAGGATGCGGAGTACTCATCACAGACCTGCTCAATAATTATAATCTGGGCGGATTCCCCCTGGGTTTTTGGTTTGCACAACAAGGTAGCATCCTTGTTTTCGTCCTGTTGATCCTAGTATATGCCATCTTGTTAAACCGTCTCGACACACAATACTCAACAAAACTAAACCAATTCCGAAAGTAAAATCCTATCTACAACGCTACACACCATAGAAAATGAGTATTCAGTACTGGACATTTCTGTTTGTCGGTATCACCTTTAGTTTGTATCTCATCATCGCGTGGCTTTCTCGCGTACGCGACACCCAAGGATTCTATGTAGCCGGACGCGGAATACCAGCTATTGCAAATGGCATGGCCACGGCGGCCGATTGGATGAGCGCTGCCTCGTTCATTTCCATGGCAGGACTTATTGCCACTATGGGGTATGCCGGTGGCGTGTACTTGATGGGCTGGACCGGGGGCTATGTACTTCTTGCCCTACTACTGGCACCTTACCTGAGAAAATTTGGCCATTATACGGTTCCTGACTTTATCGGAGACCGCTACGAATCTAATATGGCTCGGCTAGTTGCAGTTTTGTGTGCCATCTTTATAAGCTTTACCTATGTAGCCGGACAAATGCGGGGAGTAGGGATTGTCTTTTCTCGATTCCTGGAAGTAGACATCAATGTTGGGGTTACAATCGGTATGGTCATTGTCTTCATCTACGCCGCCCTAGGTGGAATGAAGGGAATTACCTGGACTCAGGTAGCACAATACTGGGTCTTAATTACAGCTTTTCTAATTCCCGCCATCGCTATCAGCATTCGTCTCACTGGACATCCGATACCCCAAATTGGAATGGGCAGCAATCTGCTAGGTGAAGGGATATACCTTTTGGACAAGCTGAATCAGATTCACACAGATCTGGGGTTCACCTCATATACAGAAGCTTTTACTGGTAGCTGGGACAGAATTAATGTCTTTTGTGCGGTATTAGCCCTTATGGTAGGAACAGCTGGGCTACCCCACGTAATCGTCCGGTTCTATACGGTAAAAACAGTTAAGGCTGCGCGCTGGAGTGCATTTTGGGCTCTCTTTTTTATCTCTCTGCTCTACCTTACCGCACCAGCTACCGCTTCATTTGCCCGCTACTACATGATCCAAAGTCTGCACGGCAAGAGTACTCAAGAACTTCCGAGCTGGTTCGACAACTGGGAAAAAACAGGTCTCATCGTGTGGTTAGATGATGGTGACAACACGGTGGAATACTACGGCACAGAAAACCCAGATCAGTTTAGCCAAAATGAAATATTTCGCAGAGGTCAGTTGGCCTCGACACACTTTTCCACAATTAGGACAGAACACCAACAATGGATAGATACTAACGGCTCTGAGGGAACAGACGGAAGACAAGTACTTCGCGAATTGAACCTAGTTGGCCCAGATCGAGATATTATTGTACTCGCAACTCCTGAAATGGCAGAACTGGCTAACTGGATTATTGCTCTAGTCGCAGCTGGGGGTCTGGCAGCAGCTCTTTCCACCGCCAGTGGTCTACTACTCGTGATTTCATCCAGCGTAGCACATGACTTCTATTATCGTATTATTAATCCAGTTGCTAGCGAATCCCGTCGGCTGTTGGTAGGCCGAATAGTCATTAGTTTTGCCGTCGTGATTGCAGGATTATTTGGAATCTTTCCTCCAGGATTTGTTAGCCAAGTAGTGGCCTTTGCTTTTGGGTTGGCAGCCTCTAGTTTCTTTCCAGCTCTGGTGTTAGGGATTTTTTCCAAACGCATTGGAACGATACCTGCAACAACTGGCATGGTCGTTGGAATCACTTTCACTGCCTACTACATCATTGCAAGTGTCTATGGAGGGATGTCTAACTGGTGCTTTGGAATTGGCCCCCAAGGTATCGGAGCGGTGGGAATGCTACTCAACTTTGGGACAACTTTCCTACTAACTCCTTTTTTCCCACCACCTTCACCGCAGGTACAAGACATGATCGCGGATCTCCGCAAACCAGAAGCATAGGCGAGACTCTATAGCTAAAACCACATTGGATAGCAGAGAACACACATCCAATTCACATCAAATCAGCCCAATGGCTGTTCTTCGTCAAATTTTGGTTGGGCTGCAATCGACGTGTCCGCATTGCAAAAGCTGTCAGGATAATAATTGCAGAAGTCCTCTCCCACTTGATTAAAAGGGAAATCTGACCAGATTCCATGGTCACGAACGTACTCCATATGAAGACGCCCCTTAGTGTCAAACGGCTGAAAGAGAGCATCAGATTTACCATCGAACTCGGTCGGCATCACATGGAACCGCTCACATAGTTCAATATTGAAAGCCGGTGCAGCTTTGACCCAGTGTCCTCCCAGATAGAGAACGGCATAACCATGGTTGATAAAAAGGTCCTTGCCTCCCATGATGTTTCGAAGTCGTTCGGTGCAAAGATGGTTGATCACATCTGACAACCCGATGGCTGCATGGATCTTAACAGCTCGCGCTGTGGCCACTAGAAGGTTGGCCTTGGGAAGACAAAACCCTGCTTTGACAGCTAGTAAATTGCTCGCCTTGTAGGATTCACAATCAAGCTTATCCCGATAAGGATCGTAGCGGATGGTGTCGCGCACCGCATAGTATAAGCTGATTGCCTTCTCAACATCAGTTTGAGTTGGACGGGTCACATCTTCCACAAATTCCCGAACAGAAGCCATTTCGAAATCAAAGAACTCTGTCGGTTGCAAATATTCTGCAGTCGGCTTTGGAGCACCTGTCTTCACAAATTTCATAACTATTTTATTCTACAGAAAAATGATCCTTACTGCTGACTAAGAAAGTCCCGACAGTAGATTCTCACACACATAATCGACTTGTTCCTCAGTCATGTGCGGGAACATTGGAAGAGATAGTATCGATTCCGCAACTGCCTCAGCTTCCGGGAAATCCCCCTGTTGATATCCTAGATAACTATATCCTTCTTGTAGATGCAGTGAAATTGGGTAGTGCAGCCCGGTCTGTATCCCACAGTTTGATAACTTTTTACGAACATTGAACCGATCTGACAAACGTACTACAAACACATGGTAAACATGTTTTCGTCCAGAAGGCTCAATAGGAAGAATGATACGATCATCCTGAAGTCTTTTCCGATACCACCCGGCAACTTGTCGCCGCCCATCATTCCAGGCATCCAGTCTGGACAACTTCGCATTCAACACCGCACATTGCATAGCATCTAGTCTGATATTCCAACCGCGTGATGAAAGATAAAAATATTTCTCGCTTTGGCCATGATCGCGCCACATACGCATTCGGCGATCCCGTTCAGGATCGTCTGTGACAATAGCTCCACCATCTCCCATAGCTCCTAAATTCTTTCCTGGATAGAAACTAAATGCTCCAACTTCTCCAAATGTTCCGACTTTTTTTTCCTTGCCACCTATCAAATAAAGCGCACCATGAGCCTGAGCTGCATCCTCAATAACCTTCAAGTTAAATCTATTAGCCAAGTTGAGAATTGGCTCCATATCGGCAGCAAGGCCGTAAAGATGAACTGGAAGAAGGGCGGTTACCAAACGACCGGAAACTTTATTTTTCAGGCGTCCATCCGATTGGACCAGACACTTTTCCTCCAAAAATTCTCCCAACCGCTCCACTGAAATATTGTAAGTATCATCCTCTATATCTACAAAAATTGGATGAGCTCCAACCGCGATAATCGCTTCGATGGTAGCGACAAAAGTATGGGGAACCGTAATCACTTCTTCGTCGGAACCTATGCCAACTGACATAAGCGCTAGTTTCAAAGCATCGGTCCCACTAGCACAGGAAACTGCAAAGCGTACACCACAGTAACTTGCAAAACTCTCTTCAAAACCCTCGACATAGGGCCCACCAACAAAACTAGATTGATCAATAATCTCAGCAATGAGAGTGTCAATTTCCTCACGCATCTCCCCATGGAGAGCTCCAAGATCTGCAAAAGGTACTTTTTTCATCGGTTACTCTAACTTGTGTGCATTATAACGTCACTCCATATAACGGCTAATTGCAGTCAGGTAATAGCGTTCTAGTGCATCTCACAATAGTCCATTATTCTTGAAACTAATTAACATAACGATCATACATATTGTCCCCTGTAATCAAGTCCATTATCTCAGAGTATGAGTTATTCCTGTATACTCTGAACGGTAAAAACAAGTCACATGAGGGGGCACTAAGTTGCAATTGAAAAAAACATCTATCCTACTCGTCCTGTGTTCTCTGACCATAGTCCAATCAAACGTCACAGCACAACAGGACTCAGTTACTTTACAGCATGGTAAATCTCTGCGCCTGACCAAGATTGGGGAGGAAATCAGTATGAATGGACTCCTTGATGAAAAGGCCTGGAGTACGGCAGAAAGGGTTGTTGATTTCACACAAAAGGATCCCGATGAGGGGGCCCCTGCTACGGAGCGGACGGAAGTACGTGTTCTATACGACAACGAAAACATCTACTTCGGAGTTACGTGCTTTGACTCTCAGGTAGAGGGGATTCTGGCCACCGAGTTACGGCGCGACAACAAGTTTGAAAACGATGACAGCTTCGGAGTTATTCTGGATACCTTTCATGATCATCGTAATGCCTTTTTATTCCGAATCAACCCTAGGGGCACCCAGTATGATGCCCTGGTTACAGATGAGGGAAGAGATATAAATTCTAGTTGGGATGAAAAATGGGAAGCACAAGCCATAATTGATGAGAACGGTTGGTCGGCCGAAATCCGAATTCCTCTCAGTTCTATCCGATTCTCTAGCTCTGATGGCGATGTAGTCTTCGGTGCCGATTTTGAGCGCATCATTAAACGCAAAAACGAATCGAGCTACTGGAATAACTTCAGCCGAAGCTTTACTTTTGAGCAGGTATCACAGGCTGGCCATCTCTACGGAATGACCGATGTTGAAAGCACGCTAAGTCTCCGAATCAAACCTTACGTAGGAACCCGAATTCTGACACGCGGAACAAATAACCGAAACACAAACTTCCTAGGTGATATTGGTTTGGAAGATCTTAAATACGCTGTTACTTCGGGTCTAACTCTAGATCTAACCCTCAACACAGATTTCGCCCAAACCGAAGTGGACGACCAGATTATAAATTTCGAGCGTTTCCCTCTCTTCTTTCCTGAAAAGCGAGAATTTTTTCTGGAGGGTGCCGGCATTTTTGAATTTGGTATCTTTCGGGGTGAAGGCCGCCCTCAAATCAAGTTGTACCATAGCCGTCGGATTGGGCTTTCTAACCGGGGAACGGAAATCCCCATGTTGGCCGGAGCCAAGATAACTGGAAAACTTGGCGAAAAATTCACCGTGGGTTTTTTAGAAGCTCAAACCGATAATTTTGGAGATAGACCGGGGGACAATTTTGCTGTTTTTCGTCTAAAACGAGACATTCTTGCCCGCTCCAATCTGGGATTCTTTTTCACTAACCGACAAGCTGAAGATGGCGACTACAACCGAGTAATCGGTATTGACCAAAATTTTACACTTTTGGAACATCTACAAATAACGGGTCTTATTGGAAGTTCCTTCACCGATGGGGTCGACGACAATCAAATGATTGGAATTGGTTCCATAAGTTGGAAAGATGATTTGATCGATGCAGGATTTAGCTATACCCACCTTCAGAATAATTTCGACTCAGACCTGGGCTTCATCGAGCGCAAAGGAACACGTAAATTAGAGTCAAGATTTGCCTACACACCTCGTCCTGAAAGTGACATTATTCGCCGATTCAACTTTTCCTATCGGTTAGAGGACTTCCAAAGAGTATCTACTAATGAGCTGGAAACCAGAATTCACCATTTTAATTACTCTATTTTCTTTGAGAATGGGAGTTGGATTAGATTAGCTCCTCACCACGAAACAGAAAACCTGCTTGAACCGCTCCGCCTACCTGGCAATTTATCGGTTCCAAAAGGACGTTACAGTTGGTGGTATTTCCCGTTGACTTACAGTCTAAACCCTGCTCGCATGGTAAGTGGCCAGATTGGTTACCGATACGAAATGGACTACTACGGAGAAGGCGGTCGTCGCCACCTCTGGACCATGGGTCCAGTTTTCAAGTTGAATAGCCAGATCTCCGCTGAAGTTGACTATTCCCTCAACCAGATCGGTCTTTTGGGTGGAGAACTCGAGACCTTCCACCAAATCAACAGTGGCGTCAACATCGCCCTTAGTCGAAAATGGCTGACCAGCACGCGCATCCAGTACAATAGCTCCAGTGACCTTGTTGGCTACAGTATTAGGCTCAACTACATCTATCGGCCAGGAGATGACCTTTTTATTGTCCTCAACGATTTCCGTGATCGAAGCGGCCGTCCCAGTAGTATGGATCGTTCCTTTGCGATTAAGCTTACCCATTCGTTCGATTTTTGAAACACCTACGCCCCTGCTTGAGATCTCTTAACTGGGGCAGAGTTCCGCCACTTCTTATCAGCCAGCACAACAGAGGTCTCAATCTGACGATCGCTTATTGTCCAATACTGTTTCAGCAATCTATTTTTCTCTTGTTTAGATACCTGTTGAAATCCATACTTTTTATAAAAGTCAATGGCCCACACCGCATCAGCCCATGTTCCAATCAGAAGCGGCTGATCAATAGTGCCTTGAAGAAAAGCAAGCATCTGCCCACCAATTCCACAATTACGCCTGGCAGTACTCACATAGGCGTGGCGAATTAAAGTAATTCCCTGCAGAGACTGGGTCCCCATCACTGCCACTAATTTATTAGCTTCCTCATAGCCCCAGAACTGGACACCCTGTGAAATTTCGTCCTGAAGCTTGTCTTGAGACATATACGGATCCGTCCAACAATCCTCGGGTATGACACCTTTGTAGGCTTGAGCAGAATCATTAATGATGGCCCACACAGTCCCAAATTCAACATCCTGACATCGTCGAATCATTATGAAAAATAGGATCAGGCCAAATTTAGACTACTCTGCTTCCTGCTCTTCGAGAAATTTTTCTGCATCTATGGCAGCTTTGCACCCTGCTCCTGCAGCCGTTATAGCCTGCCTATACGTGTGGTCATGGACATCTCCAGCTGCGAAAATACCCTCCACGCTAGTTTTAGAACCATCCTGAACTATCAGATATCCCTGATCATTCATATCGAGTTGTCCTGCAAAAGGCTTAGTATTAGGCTCATGCCCAATGGCAATAAACACTCCCGTTACAGAAAGAGTTTTCTCCTGATCAGTTTCTATATTCTTGAGCCTGACCGCTTCAACCTTTTTCTCTTTGGGATCAAGTATCTCAGTAACCACCGAATTCCAGACAAACTCAATTTTAGGATGGTTTAGTGCACGTCCTGCCATAATCTTGGATGCTCGAAGTTCATTCCGTCGATGAATCACAACAACTTTTTTTGCAAATTTGGTAAGAAATATTGCTTCTTCCATGGACGTATCGCCACCACCGACAACAACGATTTCTTGGTCACGAAAGAAGTACCCGTCACAGGTCGCACAAGTCGAAACTCCATGTCCAATCAATTCCCTCTCTGACGGCAATCCCAACAACCTAGCTGAAGCCCCAGAAGCAATGATCAAACTCTCAGCGTCATAGTTATTTTGATTTGTAGTTACATCGAACGGGCGCCTACTTACATCGACATGCTCGACCACTTCCATGCTGTATTGCGCTCCAAATCGCTCTGCCTGTTGCTTCATACGGTCAACCAGATCAGGGCCCTGAATTCCCTCGGGAAAACCAGGATAGTTTCCAACGTCCGTTGTCATAGACAGTTGTCCTCCTGGTTCATGCCCTTCGAAAACTAGAGGATGAAGATCTGCTCGAGCTGTATAAATCGCTGCAGTTGAACCCGCACAACCAGAACCCAAGATAATTACTCTATGTGCCATACATGCTACCTTTCATCTTGCCGTTAAGAAGAAGATTAAGGATACCAAATATTTCACAAGTGCAGAAAATCTATTGACCAATGAATGCATCCACGGTGAAACTACAGTACTAAACTATTAAAAAGCTATAATATAGATTTGAAAATACCAGTCGTTCGGCCTTACACTCGATAAGTAATGGTCGCCATCCCGGTTGAGGGTAGATTTAATAATGGATGAAATCACACAGATTCTATCGAAACTTCTGGAGCAGTCCTATATACAAGCATTGCTTGTTGTTCTCGTCTCCTTAGTGTTAGCCAGAGTTGCAGACTGGTTTCTCACCCGGGGACTGACCCGTCTGACTCAAAAAACGAGCAGTGAAATCGATGACCAAGCTCTTGAAATGCTACACAAGCCAACTCGTTATTCCGTCTTTTTAGTGGGCTTTTCTATAGCAACCACACTAATCAATCTTCCCTCACCATTTGACTTTATGGTCTTTGGTATTATTAAGACTCTCATAGTCTTGCTCTGGTTAATTTTGGGAATCCGACTGAGTCTCCTAATCCTAGGTTGGATGACGCAACATCCGGAACGTTTCCAAGCCTTCCAACCAGATACGCAGCCTCTTTTTGAAATTGTCGCCAAGCTTTTTATCTTCGGCGGAGCCTGCTACTTTGTGTTGGTTGCCTGGGGAGTGAACATTACAGCATGGTTAGCATCAGCTGGTATTGTAGGCATCGCCGTAGGATTTGCTGCCAAAGACACTCTAGCAAACTTCTTTGCTGGAGTGTTTATCCTGGCAGATGCTCCTTACAAAATTGGTGATTTCATCATTCTGGATGGGGGAGAACGGGGTCAAGTGAACATGATCGGGATTCGTAGTACACGCATACTCACTCGTGATGATATTGAAGTCACCATTCCCAACTCCACAATTGCCAGTTCCAAGATAATCAACGAAAGTGGTGGCCCCTATGTTAAATATCGTAATCGAGTTCCCATCGGAGTCGCCTACGGATCTAATGTAGACCAAGTCCGAGAAGTCTTATCTGATGTCGCCACCGCTAGCATAAAAGAAGGGTATCTTGCTCAGCTTCCAGAACCCCGGGTTCGATTTCGAGAGTTCGGTGATTCTGCCCTGCTCTTTGAGCTTTTATATTGGATAGAGGATCCCGAGACCCGGGGCAAAATTCAAGATCACGTCAATACACAAATTTACAAGGCTCTTGCCAAAGCCAATATCGAGATTCCATTTCCTAAACGGGATCTATATATCAAGGACATGCCCAGATCAGACTGATCTTTGTATGTATTCCCCATTGAGATCTGGTGCAGAAGAACTCAGGCAACCAATCTAAGCAGTAGGGCGCAGAACAGGCCTGCGTAGTTTCCAACCAAATAACCCAACACTCCCATCAAAAGACCGACCGGGGCCATGGCCTCATAGTAGGCTGCCGCCACAATTGGAGCACTCGCGGCCCCTGCAATGTTAGCCTGAGATCCCACAGCAACAAGAAAAAAAGGAACTCTTAGCAATCGAGCTCCAACCAACAAAAGAATTATATGGAAAGAAATCCAGACGATTCCGACTAGTAACAGTACCGGTGCTTCCAGAATGCCTGTCACATCTGCTTTTGCTCCAATCGATGTCAAAAATAAATAAAGCGCGGCATAACCCAGCCTTGAGGCTCCAGCCATCTCTATTTTGCGCAGCGAGGTGAATGAGAGGCCCATACCAAATGTTGAAATCAAAAGCACCAAACAAGTGAACGGGGAAAAAATAGAGGCCGCACTCGGTGCCATTTCCATCAACCCTGGTTGAACAGCCTCATATATTAGTTTCGCTAAGTACTGGCAAAAGACGGCACCTCCAAATCCAACCGCTAAAACTATCAGGACATCTGATAATTGGATAGGACGTACATGGGTCTTCTGAAATGTTTTTAAATTTTGATTGAGTTCCTCCAAATCTTCTACCCGTGCATGATTCCAACGATCAATAATAGTATGGTAATTAGCTAGAAACAGAAGAATTCCCATCCACGTGTACGCAACGACTGTGTCCACAACAATAATGGGGCCGATGATGCTATCGGGTGCTCCAACTGCCTCCTTGATAGCGGCAAAATTGCCTCCTCCACCAATCCAACTTCCTGACAAGGCAGCTAACCCTTTCCAGGCATCTGGCGGTAACCACGGAGCAAACAACCACAGTGCCACAGGTCCTCCAAAAACCACACCGGCTGTGCCTAGGAGCATTATTCCTATAGCCCTCGTGCCAATTCGAAAGATGGCCGGGATATCCGTTGTTACCATTAGAATGAACAAACTGAAGGGCAATAGATAATCTCGCATCCAGTCATATGCAACTGAATTAGAAGGAATAAAACCTATCGTGCTGGCCAGGGCTGGAAGGTAATAAACTAGTGCAATAGAGGGTACTATGCTAAAAAAGCTCTTTGCCCACGTTTGACTGGAGACCCAAAAAACCGTCCCGCAGACGAACACACAAAATGTAAAGATGGCCATCGGCTCTTTTAGAACTATCATCTCGTGCGTGCCTGTGAAGTCTCATGTTACAGTAGCATAGCGACAATTATGAACAAGACAGTACTGGCAAGCCTTGAAACAGAGTTAAATCAGTCCATTGAAGGCGATGTGCTATTTGACGAGATGTCCCGGCATATCTACAGCACCGATGCCAGTCTTTATCAGATCAATCCCCTAGGCATTGTCTTGCCCAAGACGCGCAATGAAATCCACAAAATTGTCCAGATTGCCAATAAACACGGGGTCCCTCTACTACCAAGAGGAGGAGGTACCAGCCTAGCTGGCCAAACTGTCCTAGCAGGGCTAGTGGTAGACTGCTCAAAATATCTAACGAGTGTTCTTGAGGTTAACGCCGAAGAACGTTGGGTCCGGGTTGAACCGGGTATTGTACTGGATAATCTGAATGAACACCTCAAAATCCATAACCTCCATTTTCCTCCCGACCCTGCCACTAGTAGCCGCGCCAATATAGGTGGAATGATTGGCAATAACTCAGCAGGTGTTCGTTCCATCCGCTATGGAAAGACAGTCGACCAGGCTCTGGAAGCCTCTGTTGTTTTATCCACAGGAGAGGAGTTGTTGCTAAAAAACTTGGACCATGAATCGCTACAGCAAAAGTGTTCTCAGAAAGATCGGGAAGGAGAACTCTACCGAAACCTTTGTCAAGTTGTGAAGGATAATTCTGAGGAAATCATCAGCCGTTTTCCTCGAGTCATGCGACGTGTCGGCGGATACAATTTGGATTACTTGATCGCGGACGATGGGTTTAATTTGACTAAGCTCATTGTGGGTTCAGAGGGCACTTTGGCCTTCGTGACCTCAGTAAAACTTAACTTAGAGCCCATACCTCGTCACACTGCAGTATCAGTGATTCATTTTGATGATCTGATCAAGGCAATTGATGCTGTCCCTGTGATCTTAGATTACAATCCCTCTGCAATTGAGATCCTAGATCATTATGGATTGGAACTGGCACGCTCCCAACCAGCCGTAGCCCCCTTGTGTGCCCAATTTATTCAAGGAGACCCTGAAGCTATTCTCTGGGTTGAGTTTAGTGGAGAAATAGAAGAGGAAACGAATGCCCAATGGGAGGCCATGAAAGCCTGCTTAAATGATCAGGCAGGTTTCTATACTTGCTACGACGCTACTAATGAACAAGCCAAACAAACGGTGTGGGATGTGCGCAAGCACTCTTTGGGTATTCTCCTAGGCATGAAGGGAGATGCGAAACCGCTTCCCTTCATCGAAGATGCCTGTATCCCGGTTGAACACTTGAGTGAATACATCAGTTCTCTCCTGGATTTCTGTAACCAATACAATCGGCCCGTTGCCCTTTATGCCCACGCTAGTGCTGGCGTTATTCACATTCGCCCCATCTTAAACCTCAAGCAAAAGGAAGATCTCGACATTCTGAGGAAAATTTCTGCTAAGTCCTTTGAAATGGTTTGTGAGTATGGGGGATCTTGGAGTGGAGAACACGGTGATGGTTTGGTCCGCAGCTATAAAAATCGAGAATTTTTCGGAGAGCAACTCTACCAAGCATTCCGCGAGGTCAAACAGATATTTGATCCAGCGAATATTATGAATCCTGGGAAAATCATTGATGCACAGGATATTACCGAAAATCTGCGGATTCACCCCGACTACGAAACTAATTTCCCAACAACTCACTTTCAGTTCCGCCAGGAACGGGGCTTCGACAGGGCTATTGAATTATGTACCGGAGTAGGTCACTGTCGCAAGACGCTCTCGGGTACCATGTGCCCTTCCTACATCGCCACACGTGATGAAGAACATTCTACACGGGGGCGAGCTAATGCACTACGTATGGCAATTTCAGGAAAACTGGGACCTGATGGATTAACCAATCAACGGTTATATGAAGTTTTAGACCTATGTCTGGAATGCAAAGCCTGCAAATCAGAGTGCCCCTCAGGAGTAGATATGGCACGGCTTAAAACCGAATTCCTAGCACACTATTACCAGCACCATGGATTGCCACTAGGAAAACGCTTAATTGCTACAATGCGACAAACAGCTCAATGGGCTAGCCACTCCCCGACAATCTTTAACTGGGTTATGAACCACTCCATTTCCCAATGGCTCATGGACAAATTATTTGGCATTGACCAAAGACGGACATTGCCCCCCATTGCCCGTCAAACCTTTGTTGCCTGGTGGGGGAAGAATTTTAATAGTACCCAACAAAATAAAGATCAGCCACAAGTAGCGCTTTTCGTAGACACCTTTACAAATTTCTATGAACCCGCAGTTGGTATCGCTGCTGTGCAGTTGCTAGACCGCTTGGGCTACCGAGTTGTTTTAGCAGACGTCGGCTGTTGTGGGCGACCGATGATCTCATCGGGACAGCTTGAATCAGTCAAAAAAAATGCTCACATACTGACCCAAAAACTTCAGAAATATGCAGATCAGCAGATCCCCATCATTGTGTTAGAGCCCAGTTGCTGGGCCACGATACGTGATGACTACCCTGATTTGTTAGATCATGAATCTGTCTTCCAATCGGTGGAAAAATATATTTTTAGCCTAGAAGAATTCTTGGTTCAGGATGAGGTCAGCCCTCGCATAACAAAAAAACTAGAAGGGGGACCCACCAAAATTCTCTTCCACGGGCATTGTCAACAAAAAGCTCTGATGGGCACTAACCATTCTATAAATGCTTTGAACTATTTCGACCAAGTCGAACTACAGGAAATTGATTCCGGCTGCTGTGGTATGGCGGGATCCTTTGGTTATGAAAAAAAACACTACGACATATCAGAGCAAATTGGAGAAGACCGCCTTTTTCCTGCAATAAGGGAGGCTCCGGAGCAGGTCGAAGTGGTGGCTTCGGGATTTAGCTGTCGCTCACAGATCCAGCACTTTACGGGTCGAGAGGCTAAGCACCTAGCAGAAATCTTGGCACAATATCTGGCACGATAGTTTTAGTCATTCATTCCTTAAACTATTTAGATCCGGTAATTGATTTTGTAGATGAGAAGATGCTCCGAGAAAGAACTATCAGTCTGGATTATACCCACCGCTAGATTGTGACTGCCCCCGATCCACGCAACTACGGCAATTGTAATACTCCCAATCTCGGCCCGGTACAGATTGACCCAAGCCCAGATGATTTGGCGGGAACCGGCTCCAGCAAGTAATCCCTATTTTGACGACTCATCCTTGAGAATCCGTTTAAGCACCTTGCCCATGGCGCTTTTTGGTAATTCATTAATGACCTGAATTTCTTTTGGAATCTTGTACCTAGCCAACTTGTCTCTACAAAATTGGGCAATTTCCTGCTTTTTAATCTCTTCCCCCTCCTCTACTACAATGAAGGCTTTGACAATCTCTCCTCGGATGGGACTGGAGATACCCAACACCGCAGCTTCGACAATCTTGGGGTGCTGGTGTAGCACCTCCTCAACTTCCCTGGGATAAACATTCATGCCGGCGCTAATAATAAGATCCTTCTTACGATCCACAATGGTAAAAAATCCCTCTCCATCCATCACTGCCATATCTCCTGTGTGAAGCCATCCTTGACGTAACACCCGCTCTGTTTCCTCCGGCATGTTCCAATATCCGCACATAACTTGTGGGCCCCGGATAGCTAATTCTCCGACCTCCTGAGGAGGGAGAGGATCCCCTCTCTCCGGGTCGACAATGCGCGCTTCGGTGTCGGGTACAGGCACACCAATAGTGCCACTTTTACGATGCCCGTGAGTCGGATTAACAAGGGCTACCGGAGAAGTTTCTGAAAGCCCATACCCTTCAACTAGCTTGCCTCCAGTAAGAGACTCAAATTTTTCCTGTACCGTGGCCAGCAAGGCTGCTCCACCACTAATGCAAAGCCGGATAGATGACACATCTGATTTGGAAATATCGGGATAATGGTTGATGGCATTGTACATGGAGGGAACCGCACAGAAGATGGTGGGACTGTATTTCTTGATCTGTTTCACAACATTTGCTAGCTCAAAACGGGGCGCCAATAGCATTGTTGACTGGGTTAGTATGGACAGATGTAGCCCAGTAGTCATTCCATAGCTATGGAAAAATGGAAGAACACATAAAAAAACCTCCTCACCCTCTTCGATGCTCCAAAGCCAGCTACGTGTTTGTCGAACGTTCACTGACAGATTGCGGTGAGTTAATATAGCCCCCTTGGATATACCAGTGGTTCCCCCGGTGTAAAGAAGAATTGCAGTACTATCTGGACTAACCTCTGCAGCAGAAACTGAAGGCAAGGAATTTCGCATTAGGAAACGATACTCATATACATCGTTGTCCTTTTCTTTAGCATAGTCAGCTGAAGATCGATTCTTTAAGCTAAATAACAGTCCGACTACCCTGGGAAGAAAGTCTTGAACCCTCATAAGGACAACCCTTTTAACAGAAGTTCGGTTCCTCACCTGTTTTAGTCGGGAATAGAGCTGCTCCAGGATGACCACAGTTTCTACTCCTGCATCATTAAGCTGATACTCAAGTTCCCTCTCCACATAAAGCGGATTGGTGGGCACCAAAATTGCCCCAAGCTTCATAGTAGCGAAATGTGCAATAGGAAAAGCAGGAATATTTGGGAGTATCAAGGCAACACGGTCTCCTTGTTGTACTCCAAGACTTGCCAACACATTGGCAAAACGATCAACTAGACGACCCAACTCCTGGTACCGTATTTTTGCACCTACAAAAATCGTGGCAACCCCATTAGGACGTTCTTCAACTGCCGCTTGGAACGACTGATAGAGTGTGTGATCTGAATATTCTACCGTGTCAGGCACCTGCTCGTCATAGGATCTCAACCAAATTTTGTCCATAGCAACACTCCCAATATTTTTTTACAGAGATCTGCACTACTTATTTTGAAGGGTGCCAAATACTCCACTATCATAAGCTTATTGCTATCTATCAACCAATAGGGATTTGTCCAAGTCTGTACTACATTCATTTTAAAAATCACTACATAACATTATGTTTAATATAATGTTATGTGGTGTAAACTGCTTTATATAAATAATTATAATGAATCACCTTAGTTATCGTTTGGTGATTCCAGGAAGGTTGCCAAACGGTCTAACCCCTTTGCAATATTCGCTTCAGAGTTCGCATAAGAGATGCGAACAAACCCTTCCCCATGATCACCAAAATCGATGCCCGGCGTCACAGCTACTCCCATTTTCTCCAAAAGCTGAAAGGTGAAGTCAAGGGAACTCTTGTTCCAACGCTGTATATTAACGAAAACATAAAAGGCCCCCGTGGGCTCGGCCAAAATCTCTAGCCCCATCTCTTCCAATCGTTGCAACACAAATCGACGTCTCTTGTCGTAGCGTTTGCGTCGCTGTTCTATTACATCGGCCGTGTGGGTAAGCGCAGCAATTGCTGCGAATTGGGTAAAATCAGGAGCAGAAATGAATAGATTTTGCTGGAGCTTTTGAATCGGCCTAATCAAAAATTCGGGTACGATAGCATATCCTAAGCGCCAACCTGTCATGGCGAAAAGTTTTGAGAATCCATTGACAACAATAGCCCCTGCAGAGTACTCAAGAATGGAGTGCGCCTCTGTTCCATATTCCAGGCCGTGGTACACCTCGTCCGATACTATTGTGGCCTTACCCTCTGTGAGTGTCACTAATTCCTTCATCTGCTCTGAGCTGGACACCACTCCAGTTGGGTTAGCGGGAGAATTGATAATCAAAGCGCGAGTTTGATCGCCCAGTTTTTTCTTAACTATCTCTGGATCCAACTGAAAATTCTCGTCCTCTCTAACAGGAATCGCTACGGGAACACCTTCAAAAACAGAGACAAATTTAGGATAGCAAGCATAATGCGGATCAGTCATCAACACCTCAGTTCCCGGATCCAAAAGAGCGGCAAAACTTAGCAGCATGGCACCTGAACTTCCATTTGTCACCACCACACATTCTGGTGAGATCTGTACACCACACCGCTTTTCATACCAAGCAGCAATAGCTTCGCGTAATTCCAGATGTCCCAGTGAATGGGTATAGCGAGTGCAGCCGTCTCTGAGGGCCTTAATCCCTGCTTCTAAAATTGCGGAAGGTGTTTCCAGATCCGGCTCACCAAATTCTAAATGAATAATGGATCGACCTACTCTCTCGAGTGCGGCCGCTCTTTCAAAAACTTCCATTGCCAAAAAGGGGGCCAGTGATTGAGCACGCCGGCTGATTCGATTCTCCCCTCTCTCAACTTGAGACATTATGTCAAGGGTATACTGGTGGAGAAGTTATCGCCTAAAAAAATGTATTTGAACTATCGCAATGATTTGCCGAATGAAAAATTCAGATCTTGCTATCAAGTCAAAGGCAGGAGAGACGACTTAGGGAAACAACCCTTTTTGATCTGTCGATTCAGGTTTCACTCCGAAATGGTCATAGGCTAAGGGCGTGACAATGCGACCTCGCGATGTACGGTTGAGAAAACCAATCTGGATCAAATAGGGTTCATAGATATCTTCAATGGCATCCTTTTCTTCACTGATCGCCGCAGAAAGGGTGTTGACACCTACTGGGCCACCGTCAAATTTTTCGATGATCGTCAAGAGTAACTTACGGTCGATCTCGTCGAATCCAAACCGATCAACATTGGCAAGATCCAGACCGTCACACGCGACCTGATGATCGATACTTCCTCCGGCCCTTACTTGCGCAAAATCACGCACACGCCGCAACAGACGATTGGCTATTCGAGGTGTTCCCCGACTACGTCGGGCTATCTCCATAGTCCCCTTGTCATCTATCTTGACGTCCAAAAGACCGGCTGAGCGACGAATGATAGAGGAAAGATCAGAATCACTATAAAAATCTAATCTTTGAATGATGCCAAAACGTCCTCTTAGCGGGGAAGTTAGCAGACCCGTCCTGGTGGTTGCTCCCACTAATGTGAACATGGGAATGTCAATCTTAATTGAACGAGCTCCTGGACCTTCACCTATGATGATATCGATCTGAAAATCCTCCATAGCCGGATAAAGAATTTCTTCAATAGAAGGATGTAAACGATGGATCTCGTCAATGAATAAAACGTCATGCTCTTCAAGATTCGTTAATATAGCTGCTAAATCCCCTCTTTTTTCAATCGCTGGCCCCGAAGTGGCCCGCAAATTAACATTTAGTTCATTAGAGATGATGTGCGCCAAAGTAGTTTTTCCCAGACCGGGAGGACCAAATAATAGAACATGGTCGAGTGCTTCATGACGACCCCGAGCAGCATCAATAGCTATCTTAATGCTCTCTTTCAGCTTCGCTTGTCCTACAAAATCCTGAAGCAGACGAGGTCGCAGGCTATTTTCAAAAGTAGTTTCCTCATCCCGACTGGAGGAATCCATGAAACGGACCGGAGATTCAATGCTATCCATACAACTCCTACTAGCCTTTCATTTTGCCTAAGGATCTCTTCAACAACTCCTCAAAGGTTTCTTCATGACCATCTTCTCTTGCTTTTGCAACAGCCCGCTCCGCAGTGTTTTTAGGATATCCTAGATTGACCAGAGCCGACACAACATCCAGCCTTGCTATTCCCAAACCATCCGAAACTAGCCCATCCTCAAGTTCAGGCAACCAATCCAAGACCTTGTCTTTCATCTCCAGCACCAACCGTTCAGCCGTTTTTTTCCCCACGCCAGGAATGCCATGGAGTTTTACCACATCGTTATCCACCAAAGCCTGAGCAAACTCATTAACTGGCAACCCAGAGAGAATAGTAATTGACAGCTTGGGACCAATTCCGGACACTTGAATGAGTTGGGTAAAAAGCTTTTTCTCTTGGTTCGTTAGAAACCCATACAAACTCAAACTATCTTCCTTTACATGAGTATAGATACGCAGACTAACAGAATCTCCAATCTCCCCAAGTTCATAGTAGGTAGAGAATGGGATCAATACCTCATAGCCGACATTGTTCACCTCAACCACTAGCCGGTCTGCTGACTTTTCGAGCAGCCGCCCTTTTAAATGGGCAATCATGTTAGACCAAACGTATCAAGGCAGGATGACGGAAACCGTCGATTAAAAACAAGTTTGCTTGGTCACTATCCCGATGTGGGTTGTAGCAAAGAACTTAACCCTTCACCGAGGTGTGGCATCTGGAAGTCCGCCATCGACTGGCAAGGTTACTCCTGTTGTTGGCGTCTGACGAGTACAAAAAAATAGGGCTGCATTGGCAACATGCGAGGCCGTAACTTTTGTTTTCAACAAGTTTCTATTGCGATAATATTCCTTTAATTCTTCCTCATCTAATCCTCGAGCTCTCATCCGATCTGGACCAACCTCTGCCCATAGACCTGACTTACGCTCCCGTTCTGAGAATACGGCATCCGGCGAGACCATATTGACACGCACATCGATCTCCGCTAACTCTAAACTAGCAATCCGAGCTAATTGATGTGCGGCTGCTTTTGTAGCGCTATAAGCTCCAAACTGGGCTCCAGGGGAAAAGACATTTTTACTCGAAATGACCACTACATCTCCGCCCGTATCTTGAAGTCTGAAATGTCTTGCTGCCTCAGATAATACCAACAGTGTTCCCTCTACATTGATCTGCTCAATGCGACGAAAATCGTCTAGATCTATCTCCCCCAGCGAAGCCACTAGAGCTACACCGGCATTTATTAAGACAAGGTCTACCCCTCCCCATGTTGAAATAATGCTCGAAAACCCTGATGTGACAGACTTTTGATCAGTTACGTCAAGTGGAATACCAAGGACTCGCTCACCGTATTTTGCTCTCAACTCTTCAACCAATCCATCCAGTCTTTCTCCTGGGAGATCGGTAACTGCGACATGACAACCTTGGTCAAGGAAAGCCCGACTGAGACCAGAACCAATAGCACCCGCAGCTCCTGTCACAACTGCCACTTGATGACTTAAGGGTAGTTCACTCCTAGTCAACTTGGCATGCTGTAACGTATGGTATTCCATATCGAAAAGATCGCTTTCACTCAGACCATCATACTTGCCCATAGCCCCAATGCTGGACTTGACATCTAATGTCTGGACGGTGATGTCTCGGCAAATTTGGGCATCAATAATATCCCGTCCTGAACAAGCAACGCCCATCCCCGGGAAAAAAATCACACGGGGATAGGTGTCTAATTGAGTCAACCCAGTTTCCATTCGCTTAGCATTGCGATCAAAATAGGATTGGTAAGAGTCCCGATATATCCGTATGGATTCCTCCACCTGACTTTTCAACTTAGACGCGTTCCCGTAGGCCGGGGAATCTATCCACAGTGGAAAGGGTTTGGTCCGAATAATATGATCGGAAGTCAGGGGCGGTGTATCTATAAACTCCTTGCCCTGTTCAGCATTCATCAACTCTAGGGACTTAGAGTCAATCAATGGGGAGAGAATAACCCGTTTGTAAGAAAGATCAACATCCCCAGTATTCTCTGCCAACAATCCTCGCAAAACCGGCGCTACCTCTACCCATCGTGACTCAGCCTGACTTAACTCTATGGCAATGCTCACTTTAGCTGGTTCTCTAGAGCGGCTGGCTATGAATGATTCTGCCTTACTAACCAGCCCAATCGTTGTCTCATATGCTTCTCTTGCTGTCTCCGCCCACGTTACCAGGCCGTGCCTTGCCCATACCATGGCCTGTTTTTCAGGATGATCGCCCATAGCTTTCGCCACCGCCTTAGCTAACTTAAACCCAGGGCGTACATAATCTAAAACAATTACTTCCTCTCCTAAAGCATCGGCAATAATTTCTTCCCCTCCTAGTTGGTTAGTAAGTGCCAATATGGCATCAGCATGAGTATGATCGATGAACTTCCCTGGGATAAAAGCATGAACGAGGGTTTCAATCGAAGGGGTCGGTTGCTGATAGTCAAGAAGATGCCTACGTAGTTCCCGAACCATAGCCTCATCAGACATGTCTTCTAGTACTTGCAATTTTTTAAGACATTCCAAGTCAAGCCCAGGATGACCGGCTGGATGAATTGCCGCCAAATCAAACCCTGAGGCCTTAATAAAAAGAGTGGATGACTCCTCTCCCAGGATGTTGGGGGCCATACTCTTTACCGAGGTATTCCCGCCGCCATGTAGAACAAGATTTTTTTCAACCCCTAACAGTCGCGAAGAATAGCTTCGAATTGCTAGATCTTCACCCCACTGGGGAGCCCAATGGGATACTGCTTTAGAGGCCTCGTCTTCCGACCATCTGCTTTTCATAATCGTTGTCTAATACAACCTATTTTTCACGCCTTACCAACTTACTTGGCTTGTAGTCTCTCGATCATAAAACGGGCATTTTCCACAGGATCCTTTCCATCGTAAACTGCACTTCCCGTCACCACAACATCGATATCCACTCCAGCCATATCAGAGATGTTTGTCTTAGTGATACCTCCATCAACACAAATCAAAACATCCTTTTCCCGGGCCGCAATCATTTTCCTCAACTCCGCCACTCTCGAAAAAGTAGAGGGAATAAATAACTGCCCTCCCCAGCCAGGATTAATTCCTAACAACATGACAAGTTCCACTTCATCAAGTAGTGGATCTATAACATTTAGAGGAGTACCAGGATTTAAAGCTATCCCACGAATCAATCCCCGGGCGGGATCATTGACATTCTGCATACCACCTAATTTCTGAAAGACTCTGTGGAGATGAATTGAGGATTCCGCATGAACTGTTATGATATCAGCTCCAGCCGCTACATAGGCATCAACCTTCTCCAGAGGTTCCTCAATCATGAGATGCACATCTTTCAGCAGGAGAGTGCGCACAGACTTGATGAATGGTGCTCCCACCGTCATCATAGGCGTGAAACAACCATCCATCACATCAAAATGAGCAAGTTCCACATCAGTTTGCTCTAGAAGAGCCAGTTCTGAGTCCAACTGCATCACGTCGGCAGCATTAACACCAACACTGATGGTGGGGATTATCGATCGTAGGAATTCAAACGCACTGCCATTAACCATCCTCGTTTGTTGGCTCATGTTCGTTCTTCAAATCCTGATACAGTTCATAAGCCTGTTGCGGCTTCATTCTCTCATGCACAACCTTGCCAACTGCCCTAATCATGGCAGATGAGGCATCGGCTTGAAAAATATTCCTTCCCATGTCAACACCACAGGCCCCTTGGTTGATAGCATTGTAGGCCATGGTCAAAGCATCGAGTTCTGGAAGTTTCTTGCCCCCCGCCATCACAATTGGGACAGGACACGATGCCGTAACGGTCTCAAAATCTTCTGGCACATAATACGTTTTGAGAATATGAGCACCCAGTTCTGCACAAATCCTACAGGCCAAACGCAAATACTTGGCATCACGATTCATGTCCTTACCAACTGCCGTAACCGCAAGAATAGGCAGACCGTACTTATTCCCTAGATCTACTAACCGCGTCATATTGTGAATTGACTGACTTTCATACTCGCCTCCAATAAAAACCTGAACTGCCATGGCAGAAACGTTCATTCTCAACGCATCTTCTATGTCCACAGCAATCTGTTCATTGGAAAGTTCCTTTAGAATGCTGGGTCCACCGCTGGCCCGAATGACGACCCCTCCCCCAAAATTTGAGGGAATGGTCGAACGAAGCATTCCGCGCGTTAACATAAGTGCTGTGCAGTCGCTGAGAAGCGGCACTATGTTAAGATCTACTCGTTCCAGACCCGTGGTCGGCCCCATAAAATACCCATGGTCAATGGCTAGCATGACCGTCCGCCCCGATTCGGGATTAAAGATACGAGAAAGACGACTCTGCATTCCCCAATCTAGAGCATTAGAGCCCTTTAAAAAGAAAGGCTTGTTCTCGGATGGAATTTCCGAGTAGAAATTTTTTGCTTCCTTTAAATTGTCAGTATCGGCCATTGTTATTTCTCCTTTTCGAGAGGTTCAATTTCGTCAAAAACGGTAACAACTACTACCAAGGATTGCAAGAACTCGACGGCCTGGCACCAATCTACTCTATCATGGACTTCGCTGGGGTTATCAACGGCGCTCTCGTAGTTTTTCAAGGGTGGAGATAAGTGCCCCCTCGGGCATCAGCTTATGCTCCTGGGAAAAATCAGGATGCAAGAAGATGATCTTTCCTCCTAACAATGTCATTGACGATCTAATCTCAGAGATCTCTTCTTCAGGTATCATCAGGTAATCCCTATCTAAAACCACAAGATCCGCTAGCTTACCAACCTCGATAGATCCGAGCCTGTCGCCTTTTTGAACGTATTCAGCACCGTTTCTGGTGGCAATTTGAAGGGCAGTTGCCTTATCCACTCTTTGATCTGGTCCCCAAACCCTACCATGTTCATCCTTACGAGTGATCAGCGTTTCTATACCAGACCATAGCCCTTCCAGTGAGACATTTATGCCAGCATCCAACATACTCTTAATGGGGGCCACATAGGTATGAGCCACACTATCACCAAAAGCCTCCGCGACCATGGGAGCACGATCACCTTCACCCAACGGCTGGCAACTCCACATTATCCCTAGCTTAGCAGCCCTTGGAATATCTTTTGGATTAACCATAGTGCAATGATCCATACCCCAACCTTGAACCGCTCCGGGATTAGCCCGATCTATACGCTCCAATGCCGAAAGAAGGCGTGAGTACGACTCATCTCCAGAGACATGAAGATTAGCAGAACGTAGACCATCCTGGGCCACTTGGTTGAACCATTCCATGAAGTAATTAGCTTTGAGAGGTGCACCTTTGGTTGCCCCCCCATACTCGATGTCCAAGTTGCATTGCCCATGTGGCCACCATTCGGAGACCGCTGACAGACCCATCAGAGAACCTGGTCCTCCTTCTGACATCGCTACCGCTTCGGAATCTCGTTTCAGTGAAATGCACATTCTAGAACCCGCCCCATCAACTCCCCTGGCACTCATTGAATTGATCCACACCATGTCGGTTCCAGAACCCATTTCAAACTGCCTGTTGTTGGCGCCTGGAATCCCAAATGTCCAGCTCACACCATAGCCGTATCGAACCGGCATTTCATCTCGCTCATCGAGCCATTTGTAGACCTCCACCGAGAAACCATGTAATCCTCCTGAAATTGTGGTATTTCCCACAGCTGCTCGCTCCTCGAGCCCCATCTTGTAGAGTGGAGCCATAATCTCAACATCTGGCTCTGGTGCAAACTCCTGCACAATGACCCGAGCAGCCGGAGCTTCTAGATGACCCTCTGGCTGGCCAGTTTCATCGACCCAATAACGCCCATAAGTCTCAACAAATTCTCCGTGCCTATTCCACAACGCCTCTATAGCTTTACTGTTCACTAACACCATATTCAGAATCGGCACACCCAGTGAAAAGAAAATGGGATTATCAGGAGCACCCTTGTCCAACTCCCACCGGTTCAACTCGTCAAAAAGTAGACGGGCTTGTTCTCCACTAGGGTTAGTGGAAAACTGGATCCATTCGCCAGGCTTGAAATTAAATGCTGCTATAGTATTTTGTATCTGCTCGATGACATCCTCCTTGGTCTTCACAATTCTAAAATTTAGAGGGTATCGTTTGCTCTGTGCAGCGGGCAGATTTCTGCCATAACGTCCTGGAGACTCCATATGAACATGAGTGTGAATTAGCCCTGGGACCACCGTCTTTCCTCTCAAATTAATGCGTAGTGTTCGTGATCCTGCAAGTTTCAGGACATCACTACTCCTTCCAACGCCCACAATCTCGTCATCGTAAACAGCTACAGCTTCAGCGATACTAAAGTGAGAATCGACTGTAAGAATTTTCCCGTTATATAAAATCGTATCCGCATTTTCTTGAGCTGGTAGCGCATCCACGCCCAGCACAAAATACGCTACAACACAGAAAATAGTTCTTTTTTTCATTTTTTATCCCTCCGACACATACTCATCCACTTGGATCTCTGCCGTGAAGACTCTCACCCGATATCAACAGAAAGGTGCCTACAAGAGTAACCCTCTGACAAGACAATGGCAACAGAACACTAATGGTTACTGGAAGTCAACTAGTTCAACATCAAAGACAAGCATTCCCCCCACTCTATAAGTCTCGTCAGTCTCGTCAGTCTCGTCAGTCTCGTCAGTCTCGTCAGTTTCGTCAGTCTCGTCAGTCTCGTCAGTCAGATCTGACGGGGGTCGGGGTGGGAAAGAGGTTAGGCGGGTCGGGGGAG
>JAYZCG010000025.1:0-35817 GCA_036338435.1 Acidobacteriota bacterium | reverse complement strand
CATGTCGGTTGGATCCTGGTCGCGGAAAAGAATAAATTTGTAACAGGACAACTAGGATGGATGTAGGCGGGTAGAGAGATGACGAACTGTCGGGGGAAGTTTAAGGCACTGGGCCATGGTTAGTGGTGTATTGGTAACCTGGAAACGACCCGATGCACAATCAGATTCACGGCTCAAATACACCCGTTGCTGCTAGGGCATGGGGTCAATACCTAATCCCTGGTACAATTTAATCACTTATGTTGCAAGGGAAGAGGATCGTTGTTATTTTGCCTGCCTACAATGCAGCGGCGACTCTTGAGCGTACTTATCAAGAAATCCCATTTGATATAGTTGATGAAGTTTTACTCGTCGATGATGCTAGTGAAGATGAGACTGTGGCTATAGCCGAGCGTTTAGGAGTACGCACCCTAATTCATCGCAACAATCGTGGATACGGAGGAAATCAAAAAACTGGCTATCAGCAGGCTCTTCAGCTTGATGCTGATATTTTCATCATGCTTCACCCTGATTATCAGTATACGCCAAAGCTGATTCCTGCTATGGCGTCCATGGTAGTGAGTCGGGAGTATGATCTTGTTTTGGGTTCGAGAATTTTGGGTGGGACAGCTCTCAAAGGGGGAATGCCTCTCTATAAGTATATCTCGAATCGTGCACTTACTTGGGTGGGGAACATGCTAACTTTAGCTAAATTATCTGAATATCATACGGGGTATAGGGCTTTTTCACGCCAGGTTTTGGAAACATTGCCTCTAAAGGCAAATTCCGATGATTTTATTTTTGACAATCAAATACTGATGCAGGCGATCTATTTTGGTTTTCGGATCGGTGAAATAAGCTGTCCTACCCGCTACTTTCCAGAAGCATCAATGATCAATTTCAGCCGGTCGATGAAATATGGTCTGGGTGTTTTGGGAACAGCTGTTCAGTTTCGCCTTCAGAAATGGGGTCTTAGCCGGTTTGCCATTTTTAATTCAGATGGCCCTCGGCTTAACCAAGGCACAGATTAGTTACTTGCTGATCGAATTGCCTAGAATGCGAAGTGCACGTTTTGGGTTAAAGAGTGAGTTAATGCTCATAGCGCATTCATAGGTACACTGACACCCAAGGTCCTTTTGAAATTGACGACTTTCATCTGCTAACTTACTTCTCCACAGTTTTGCGAAGTCACCTTTGTAATCACGAACGTTCCCCATTTTTTTGTCCAGTGTTTCGCAGATATAGACTTCTCCAGTTTCACTTAGCACTCCAATTAACTCTCCGCCATAACAAGGGGATATGCGATGTTCAGATTGTGCCGCCTCGCCAATCAGCCGGTATGTTTCCTCTTCTTTGGCCATAACAAGGCGGTCTATCCATCTATTGGTTAGACGATGGGTTCTCCGATACTTAAGGATGCGTTGGGAAAACTCCTGATAAAGGGAAAGATCGACTTCTCTGAGAGAGGGGTCGATTGGGTTTCCACGCACTAGTGTAATCGTGACGGCATCAGGTTGTAGCTGCTGCTCTATCAGATCGTAAAATTCATCTAACCGGTCTTGGTTTGCTGAAGATATTGTTAATGCAATCCCTACGGATAAATTAGGGAAGTGAGGTTTTAATTTTTTAAGTTCTGCTAACGTCTCCAACGCCCTTTCAAAACTCTTAGGATTCTGGCGGATTTCATTGTGAATATCCTCGGGCCCGTCCAGAGAAACCCCTGTAGATACACGCGCCCGGCGCACTTTTTTAAGTAGCTCTTCAGCACGTGAGACGACTTGATCTACGAGGAGTCCATTAGAGGGGATTTGGATATTTTGAACCCTGGAGTTACGTTCAAAGATAGCAGCTATTTCGGGAAGATCTGTTCTCAAGTAGGGCTCTCCCCCTGTCAGAGAAAGAGTAAGCAGGTTAGGTAGGCTATGGCTAATTTTCTCTATCTCAGGTAGTGTCAGTTCATTCTTATTCCCATTAAGTTCTTCCCAGTAAAAACAGTGTTTACATAGAAGATTGCACCGGGAAGTGACAAAGAAGATAAGGCTAACGGGTAGTCCTGGCTTGTAGACTAACCGAGTTGCTATCCGGGCATCTCGGAACGCCTGGGAAAACATCAGTTAATGATCCATACGAGCACTTGTGTGATCATTTCTCAGATTCGATCAGATATTTAACAGTCGCCCTATAATCCTAAGATTTAAATGGCTAACCAAAAAATAAATTAGACTCGCCTAGTATTACGTGCTGTTTGTGATACTGGATTTAGATTCCATATCAGGCCTATTCGAGAAAAAAAGCACAGTACGTAGTAGGTAATGTCAATTTCCCACCAGTAAAAACCCTGGCGTACAGAAGCGGGGAAGTGGTGGTGATTGTTGTGCCAACCCTCTCCCAATGTAATTAAGGCCAAGATGAGACTATTCCGGCTATGGTCGGAAGTTTGGTAACGTCTTTTCCCTATGAGATGAGCAAGGGAGTTTATGGTACATGTCCCGTGAAAGAGGGCAATCGTAGAAATAAAAAACCCCCAAATCAAAAGTTGAGGACCCGAGGTTCCCAACTGAGGTGCTAAAAACTCTAATAGGTATCCTAATCCAAAAATCGATGTTGCTAGAAGGACGGGGACAAGCGTTTCAAAGCGATCTAAGAAGCGTAGTTCAGGAAACTTCGCGAAGTCGGGGATTGCTTCTAACCTAGTTCTAAAATTGCCTTTACAGGTAATCCAGCCAATGTGGCTCCAATACAATCCAGATGTATGTGGCGAATGGACATCATTAGCCTCATCCGAGTGGCGATGATGGTGGCGGTGATGGGCCGCCCACCACAGAGGGCCTTTCTGAACAGCAGTATTGCCCCAGGCCGCAAATAGGAATTGGGCCCAGCGAGACGTCTCAAAGCTGCGGTGCGAAAAATATCGATGATAGAATCCGGTAATAGCAAACATTCTCAAGAGGTAAAGGGAAACCGCTACTGTAACGGCCGTCCAACTCCATCCTACCCAGATTACTCCAAAGCACATTAGGTGTAGCATTAGAAATGGGATCGAGCGAATCCAATCGATGTCCATAGCTTCGCTTTCGGAAACTGGATTGGATCCTACTGAGTTGTCAAACCATCGTGCTATTGCTATCCACCATTTCATATCGATGTCCTTCTTGTGTTACAGTTCGGAAACTGATCAAATCTGACAGGAACCCCCCTAGTGTACCCTTTGTATAGGACACAGTACAAACTATTGATGGTAGAAGTAAAGATCCTTTCAATGTCGATAAAACTGGGCGAAGGTTTATGAAGTTGTCAAGCGGAAGACATGAGGGACTCGGGTAATAGAGGTTACGTCCGCACGCCTAGTAGGAGAATAAATCCTCCTGCTCCGAAAAGGATGTTGGGCCCCCAGGCGGCTAACATAGGAGAAAGGAGCCCATTTGTTCCCAGAATGCTGAAGACTCCGAAGGCTCCCCAATAGACAATCCCCATAAAGACGCCGACTGCAATTCCATAGAGTGTTCCACGACGACCAATAGTAAATGCAAAGGGCACTCCCAGAATTGACATAATAAAACTCACGACCGGAAAGGAAAGCTTTTTATGGAATTCTGTTTTTAGGTGATCCACTTCAACACCTCTTTGCTGTAAATTATAAATGTAGTCTTTGAGTTCGAGGTAGGTCATTTTGCTGGATTCTTTCACCTCCTCTTTGAAGTAGGACGGCTTCTCAGTCATAGGTGATAGCAGTTCTTCAAAGATGGAAAATTCAACTCCATTGTCCGTGAAATTGCGTTGCCATCCATTGTAGAGTTTCCAAATCTGCTCTTCAGAATCCCATACGGTTGTTTGGGCATAAGTGTGTTGAAAGATTTGGTTTGTCCGAATGTCCAACTTGTAGATAGATATTTCTGCTAAGACATCTCGATCCGAATCGAAATCGTTATAATTGTACAGCTGGTTGTCCTGACCAAAGATCCAACTTCGTCCCAGTTGATAATAAGTTTGGATGGGCCGACCTTTTATTATATTTCTCAGGTTGTCTTGTTTCTGGTTTGCATAAGGGAGGACATATTCTTGAAGGGCAAATATAAAAGCACTGACCAGCAGAGCAACCCCCAAAATGGGGACAATCATTCGATAAATACTAACCCCACAGGATTTCAGAGCGATCACCTGATTGGTTTTGTCAAAAATCCCTAAGGTTATCAGGGTTGCAATTAACATGGAGATAGGGATGAGAAGCATTAGAATATGGGGGAATAAGTAGAAAAAATAATCTAAAAGTATGATACCGGAAATGTTGTTTTCGAATAAATCATCAATGAGCTCAAAAAAAGTAAACAGGCAAAATAGGGACACGCAGATTGATAGGGCAAGAATGAAATAGAGAAGAAAAACACGAATAATGTAAAGATCGATAACACGAGCCAACTGGAAGCGAGTCCTTCGAAGGGAGGTTAGCCAAGATTGGAAATTGTTAATGAGACCTCGGAAAAGATATTCGATGGCTTTTGTGACTCTCAGAAGTTGATCTGATAGAAATAGAAACATTTTATTGTTGGGCAATAGCTGTATCCATCGAAAGCCCAACTGTGCATGACGGAGAGTCAGTAAAGCAATAGCACCCATTAACAAATTGGCTCCCCAAACCCCTTCAAGGATCGATAGGGTGCCAGTGGTTGTCAGTCTGCTCCCACTGGCGAAAAGAATGTAATATAAAAACGCGATCGTCATGCCAACAACAAACCCGTAGCCTCTAATCCCCTTTGGGGTAGTCGAGCCTAAACTAACTCCCAGAATAGAGAAAATTAAGGCGGAGAGAGGTAATGCAATTCGCCTGTTTAATTCGATAGTGCTTCCCCGTTGGATAGTGACATCATCGCTGTGGAGATCTTTCCAGAGTTCACGTAGATTTTTTTCTTTGGGTCTTTTAGGCCCTGTTTCGACTTGTTCTGCTATAGGAAAGGACACTGGAACATCTAGAGTCTGGAATGTTGTTAGGCTATCTTTTTCAGGAGTGTTTGGGCTAACCGCATAAATTAAACCTTTGTTAAAATGTATCTGCACGCGGCTGTTGTCATCACTAAATATAGGATATGCTTGGTTGGCAAGAATAATCCTTTGTTGACCATCGCTTCCCTCATCAGAGAGAAACACGCCACTCCATACGAAATTCTGCAAGTTTCTATCCTCGATATAGAGTAGAGTCCCAGGCAAGTTTTCATTAAATACCTGAGGTTTGATTTCAGACTGAACGGGACGTAGGCCCAGATTGTGACGGATTTGGCCAAGCATCCAGTTGCCGTGAGGCAAAACAAGTGTAGTCAGGAGAAGGGTGACTACGGTGATAATGATGCCAGCCTTTAAAACTGGCCACAACAGCTGATAGATACTGATACCAACGGCTTTCATGGCAGTGATTTCACTGTCGGCGGAGAGCCGACTGAACCCAATCATGGTGCCAATTAAAAAAGAAAAAGGAACTGTGAAAATCAGAGCTGAAGGCAGTAGTGACACAACAACCTGCACGACTGTGAGGATGTCTGCATTTTTACTAATTAGCATCTCTGCTAGGCGTCCAAACTCACGAGTGAAGACGACAAACGTTAATATAGCTAAAGTAATTAGAGAGGGAAAGAGGATTTCGGCATAGATAACTTTGTGGATTTTCTGGACTGTCACGGGCTATAAGATCTCTTTTTTGTAAGTATTTATTCTACCATTTGTAAGGTGAAATGGCGTAATACCGTGAATTCAGAGTATGGGGGTTTTGAGATTTCTCGATGGTTACTCGTTGTCAGGAAACGATGTCTTTGAGATCGATGGTTTGGGTGAGTACGAAAGTAGTTGCTTTGCATCCATGATCATACCTTCCCGAGAATAGGAGGAAAATTCTAAAATCCCAGTATCCATACGAATGGCGTCTTCAGGGCATGCCTCCACACAATATCCACAAAAAACACATACCCCCAGGTCAATGTCAAAACGGATGGGATATTTTTCGATTTCAGGATTGGGATGTTCACCACCGACGATATAAATGCACTGAGCTGGGCAGACTGTTTCGCACATCATGCAGGCTACACAACGGGGAGAACCATCTTGGCGTCGAGTTAATCGGTGAAGAGTTCGTAAGCGTGATGAAAACGGGCGTCTTTCTTCTGGATACTGATAGGTTTCCCCTCCGCGTAAATGTTTAGCCCATCCAAAGAGGTGGGCAATGTGAATCAAGAGATTTCTGAAAAAATGCCGGGCTGTCAAACGCAAACCTTTAGCAATCTCCGGGAGGTAACTTCTCTCCCAAAAACCAAGTGTCCGTTCGATTTTCTTGATAGCCATATCTTTAAAAAAATCCTAATAGTAACAACAATGCTGTTATTAAGATGTTGGCAATGGAGAGAGGTAGCATAATGGTCCATCCTAACTTCATTAGATGGTCCCACCGAAAACGAGGCAGGGTCCAGCGAATTAGCATCAGTAGAAAACAAAAGAGGAATACCTTAGTTAGAAAGGCTCCGATTTGTAATCCCATAACCATTAGTGAGGACATAGGGTAAAGTATATTGCCCGGGAATTGAAATCCATCTGGGTACAAAAATGGAAATTGCCAACCTCCAAAAAATAAAGTGGTTATCATCGATGAAGCTAGAACTGTTTCAACAAAATCACTGGTATAAAACATCCCAAATTTCATACCGCTATATTCGACGAAATATCCAACAATTTCTGACTCTCCCTCCGGGATGTCAAAGGGGATTCTTTTTGTCGCGGCTATAGCGGCGGTTGTAAAAAGGATAAAGCCCAGGGGTTGGACTAGTACTCCCCATTTTGGTACCCAGCCCCACCATAATTCGCCTTGTGCTAACACGATTTCTTGAAGACTTAGGGTTTCATAAATCATTAAGATCCCAATGATGGTAGCTCCCATGGTGATCTCATAGGAAATCATTTGACTAGCAGCGCGTAGGCTACCCAGTAGGCCATAGTTGCTACCCGAGGCCCATCCTGCTAGAACAAACCCATAGATTCCCATACTCATTGTTGCAAAGATGTATAGAAGCCCGATGTTAAGATCTAGGATTTGCATTGAAAGACGGTGCCCCCCAATGTCATAAACACCTCCAAATGGAATGACTGCAAAACTGATCAGAGCAAAGAATAGGGCAATCATTGGAGCTAAAGTGTGAATTATTCGATGCTCGTTGGCGGGGGTAAAATTTTCCTTTGTTAGCAGTTTGATAGCATCGGCAATAGGATGGAAAAGGCCCAGTGCACGAAATCCGAATAGATCGGCTCGATTTGCTCCGATTCGATCTTGCATTAATGCACTTTGTTTTCGCTCCGCCCAGCTGAGAAGCAACATGAAGCCCATGATTACATTGAAAATAAATAAAACTTTGGCAGAAGTCAGAAAATATTCCATTACTGCAAGATTTTCCTGAAAAAAACCATCTGATTTATGTCATTATGGGGTGGAGATTCTGAGTATGCATGGCGTACTTCCGAGATTGTACTACCGCACATATTAGGAAGACTTACCAAGTGTAAATGAGCTAATGAAAACGAGAGGTTTGCGCTGCAGTGGGGGTGAGGAGGAATAAACATGGCTAAGAGTCTTCCTTAATCAATTCCCCACATTCCTTTAGATCGGCGTAGGGCTTACCATGCCACTCTATAAAGATATCTTCGGGCCCAGCGTAGGGCCATTCATATCCCCACTGTTTGGCTAGTGTTGTCATTATGTCAATGACATCTCTAGATTTTGAACGGGGTAGAAAAGCCTGATGGAAATGTTGGACGCGACCTTCAAAGTTGGTAAAGGTGCCTTCGGTTTCTGCATAGGTAGCCCCAGGCAATAGAATGTTACAGAGTTTTGCTGTTGTGTTCCAATTAGACCCTTGGAAGATGACACATTCAGTTTGTTCAAGGAGTTTTTGCGCTTCCTTATTTTGGAAGTCATGTTGGAAAATATAGAGAATCTTTATATCGCCCGAGGCAGCCTTTTTTAACAGGGCTTTAGAATCTTCACTGAAACCCATTTCCTGAGCTCCTCGGCTATTGGGATTCTTGTCTGCGCGCATGAGAAAATCATCTTGAAAACCTTCCGGTTCCCAAGAATTACGGTATCCAATCTGATTGATTTCCAATAATTCCCCAAAAAATTTGTGGATCAGATATAACTCTTCGTTGGAAAGTTGGGGTGAAACAATTATGCCAATGCTATTTGGGCCAAACTTCTCTAGTGTCGCTTTAAGAGCAGTTGATGTTTCTTCTAGGACCTCATTCCAAAGGGCCGGTTCTAATTGTCCGTTAACCAGTCTATGGGGAGTTTCAATTCTATTTTTATCAATAAATTCATATCCAAATCGACCTTCATCACAGATCCACCAGCGATTGACCTCGGGGTTGAATCGAGGTTTTAGACGTTGGACTCGTTTTTTACCCGATTTGTGTGGATGTGAGAGGTTATAGTGAATGCTAATGTTACAACCTCGGGAACAGCCATTACAGATGGAATTTGTTTCCCGCAGGTACCAAACACGACATTGAAACCTGAATTCTCTTTCTGTAAGAGCTCCTACAGGACAGATGTCAATTACATTTCCTGAATAGGGGTTGTCTAGGAGACGGCCTGGATAATGATCGATGACGGATTTGTTGCCACGGTTGAAAACACCCAGTTCATTGGTCTTGGAAATTTCCGTGCAAAAACGAGTGCAACGGGTGCACAGAATACAGCGTTCTTGGTCCAGAATAACATGGGGGCCAATGATGGAAGCTTTTTTAGACTTGTGTTTATTTTCGAGAAAACGGCTGTTATGTTTGCCTATTTCCATGTAATAGTCCTGGAGGTCACATTCGCCGGATTGGTCACAAACAGGGCAATCTAGAGGGTGATCAATCAAGAGGAGTTCGAGCATCGCACGACGAGCATGAGCTACACGATCAGAGTTAGTATGGACGCGCATGCCCTCCTGAATTTGGGTATGACATGAAACGGTCAGTTTGGGCATTGTTTCAACTTCGACTAGGCACATCCGGCAACTTCCTACGACAGAGAGACCAGGGTGATAACAGTAACGTGGGATGTGTATGCCCAATTTTTCAGCGGCTTGCAGCACTGTTGATTCAGGTTCTACATGGATCTCTTGATGGTCAATAGTAAGAGTTGGCATTAGTTGGAAAGCCTTTGTTCAATGTCACACTTGCCGTGGCGAATGTGATATTCAAACTCGGAAGTAAATTTTTTAACGTAACTCCGGAAGGACATTGCGGCCCCATCGCTAAGAGCACAAATGCTAGTGCCGCTCATGTTGTTAGCGATGTCTAATAGGGCATTGATATCATCTGGAATCCCTTCACCTTTTACAATACGAGTTAGTATTCTATGTACCCAGGCAGTACCCTCGCGGCAGGGAGTGCACTGTCCACACGATTCGTGAGCAAAGAAATTCATTATGTTATGAGCCGCCTTGACCATACAGACATCCTCGTCCATGACAATGACTGCTCCGGATCCCAGCATCGAGTCCGCTTTTAGACAACTGTCAAAATCTAGGGAAATATTACTTTCATCGCAAGCCAAAACAGCTGCAGAGGCCCCACCTGGAATTACTGCTTTGAGGGCTTTGTCATTCAAAATACCGCCACCATGTTCGTAGATGAGCTCGTGCATCGGGGTCCCAAGGGGCAATTCATGAACGCCTGGTTTTTTAACACTTCCAGAAAGGGCAAACAGGCGCGTTCCCCCGTTGTGTTCACATCCAATCTCGGCGAACCAATGACTTCCATTGGCTATGATTTTTGGAAGATGGGCAAGAGTTTCCACATTATTGATTACTGTCGGATGCCCAAAGAGGCCTTCTATAGCAGGGAATGGAGGTTTTAGTCGAGGCCATCCCTTTTTCCCTTCGAGTGACTCTAATAGGCCAGTTTCCTCGCCGCAGATATATGCCCCGGCGCCGCGATGAACATGGATGTCCAGAGGGAAGTCTTGTCCCAGAACTTGTTTTCCTAGAACACTGCCTTGATAGGCTTCGTCAATAGCGTTTTGGAGCGTTTCAGTTGGGCGAACATATTCGCCTCGAACGTAAATGTAGGCCGTGTGAATATCAAGGGCATAAGCGCATATGATAATCCCTTCGATCAGTCTGTGAGGATCCCATTCTAATATGTAGCGATCCTTGAAGGTCCCCGGTTCCGACTCATCGGCATTTACAACTAGGTAGACTTGCTTGCCGGTGTTGCGGGGAACGAAAGTCCACTTTCGGCCGGTAGGGAATCCCGCTCCACCTAATCCCCTTAGGTTTGACTTACTTACTTCATCAATGATTTCCTGAGGTTTCATATCGCGAATCGATTTGAGGGCATTGGCATAACCTCCCTGGTCACGATACCAGGATAATTTCTTGGCCTCGGGATTGTAGAAATGTTCTGACACCAATTTAACGATGGGCATGATTAGCTTGTTTCTTTGGTGTTTTGTTCTGTGCTTTTGTGGTTGTGACTATGTGAGGGGTCATTTAAGATGTCGGTGATTTTATTCGAGGTAAGAGGTCCATAATAGTCCTTATCCATTTGTATCATTGGAGCTAGTTCACAGGCCCCTAGACAATCAGGAACAGCCTCCCAGCTAAAGTTCCCATCTGTAGTCATTTCACCACTAGGCACACCTAAAATACGGGTCAAATTCTCCTTGATTTGGCCAGCCCCACGAATCCAGCAACTGATACTCATGCATAGGCGAATGTGATGATGCCCCATAGGGCGACGAAAGAACAAAGTGTAAAAGGTTAATACCTCACGAACATCAACCAAAGAAACTTCAAGGAGTTGGGCCACGTACTGTTCAACTTCTGGTGTGATGCAACCCTGTTGCTGCTGAGCTAAATACAGGGTGGGCAACATGGCGGCCTGTTTTCTTGGATAGCAATGTAAAATTTCCTGGAATCGTTTAAAATTTTCTGGAGTAAATTCAAAGATGTCGCTCAACGGTCTAGTTCTCCTGCGATCATATTAACGGAGCCAAAAGTAGGGACGATGTCGGCCATCTGGCCTCCCACAAGTATCTTTTCCAATGCAGCCATAATTGGGAAGCAAGGAGGATGATGGCGGACTCGCCAGGGCTGATCTGTTCCATCACTAACAATGTAGAACCCCAATTCTCCATTAGCACCTTCAACTGGAGAGTAAACCTCTCCATGTGGCGGACATATCCCGTGTCCCAGCATGATGATTTTGAAGTGATTCATCAAGCCTTCAATATTGCTATAAACTTGTTCTTTTGGGGGCAGTGAAACTGTTTTCGAAGTGGAAGCTATTCCCTCATGATAGCGTTTTTCTGAGCCTTCAAGGGTTGGTTGAATAAGAACTTCATTTTTTAGAAGGCCAGCGGTCTTGCCAAATTTACCTAAGTCAGACATCAAGTCTGGATCAATGATTTCACCTTTTGCATCCACATTTGTGGGACCTTCTGGGATTTGATCCAGCGCCTGTTTAATAATGGATATGGACTGTTCCATCTCTTCCATGCGTACTAGGTATCGTGAATAATTATCGCCATGTTCTCCGCACGGAATGTCAAATTCAAATCGATCATAGACAAGGTAAGGAAAGGCTTTACGCACATCATAGTCCACACCTGTCGAACGCAAAAAAGGGCCAGTAATGCCATAACTTATTGCATCTTCTGCTGAAATCGTACCCACTCCACGCATCCGATCATAAAAAATCCTATTTCCAGAGAGGAGAGAGTGTATCTCTTCAAGAACTTCCTGAGTTTTGTTCAAGGCCTCCCGGCATTTCTGATCAAAATCATTAGGGAGGTCAGCCTTAACGCCACCTATGCGGCCATAGGAGACGGTTAGACGAGCTCCAGTAACGCTCTCGACCAGTTCGTAGAGCCACTCTCTTGCTTTGATCATATATAGGAAAACTGAAAAAGCCCCTAGTTCCATTGCTGAGGCACCGATGCAGGTGAGATGATCTGTAATACGAGATATTTCACTCATGATGACCCTAATGTAGCTACACCTTTCCGGAATGGTAATTTCCATGAGGTTCTCAACACCGGCAGCAAATGCAAAATTAGAAATGAGAGGGGAAACGTAATTGAGACGATCAGTATAAGGGAAACATTGCGTGTATGTTCCCGCTTCACAGTGTTTTTCGAAAGCCCGATGCAGGTATCCAATTTCAATTTCTGCTTTACGTACCACCTCGCCGTCTAGTTCCACCTGAATCTGGATAACCCCGTGTGTAGCCGGGTGTGCAGGTCCGACATTGAGGAACATGGTGTGCGTTTTTGGTGTAGTGGTTGTGATGGTAATTCTTCAGCGTAGGTCAGTCATGAGGACCGATCTTTGGCTGTCTCCTATCAATGGGATAATCCTTTCGGAGCGGATGGTTTTCAAACTCCGGGTACATGAGAATTCTTTTTAAATTAGGATGCCCTAGAAATGTTATCCCAAACATATCGTATACTTCCCGCTCATACCAATTAGCTGCAGGCCACAGTGGGACGAGGCTCGTTACTTCCAGTTCAGACTCGCTGATGGGCACTTTAACGCGTGCTCTAAATTTATTTTTTAGGGACAAAAAATGATACACTACCTCAAATCGAGGCCGTCTTTTAAAGTAGTCTACAGCCGTTAAATCCATTAAATAGTTGTATTCAAGTTCGCGATCCTCTTTCAGAAATTGGGCCACTTGCAGAAGTGTGGATTTTGGAATGGTGATGATGTCCTGTCCTAGTTGCTGGGACAGTTCAATAACATCATCTTTAAACTGATCTTTTATTCTTACAGAGGTGGTAGATGGAGACATTTATTATAGAAATGAGATTATCCTAAACTTCACTCAAATTTCTTGTCGCTGGGTTTTAATTTTTTCCTGCAAGAGCATCAATCCTTGAAGGACGGTCTCTGGACGTGGTGGACAACCGGGGATGTAGACATCCACAGGAATAATACGGTCTATTCCCATGACCGTTGCATAGTTGTTGTAAAATCCACCTGTGCAGGTACAAACACCAAAAGCAACTACCCACTTGGGGGCACACATTTGTTCGTGAATAGTGCACAAGACAGGGGCTAATTTCTGACTGATAGTACCCACGACGAAAAGTACATCGGCTTGGCGAGGTGAAAACCGGGGCAATCCCGCTCCAAAGCGATCTACATCATAGTGAGCACATGCTGTTGACATGTACTCCATCCCACAACAGGCGGTTACAAATGGATACTGAAAGATTGAGTACTTTCGGGCCCATCCAACCATCTTGTCCAGTTTACTGGTAAAAAATCCAGCCTGGAAACTTCCCTCGGGATCTATTCCCAACGAAGTACTCCTTTCTTCACGGAATAAAACAAGCCTGAAATAACAACTAGAAGAAAAATGGACATCTCTACAAATCCGAATAATCCTAGTTCACGGTAAATGCTAGCCCATGAGAAGAGAAAAATTAGCTCGATATCAAAGAGAATAAATAGAAGCGCAACTACAAAAAACTTGACCGCAAACCGGCCCTGTTTGATCGCCTTAGGTTCTATTCCACATTCGAATGGCATGTCATGAATTCGGCTATGGGTGCGTGGGCCTAGCCAATAGTTAATTGCAATCATGGCGCTAACGGTTCCTGCTGCAAAGAATACCAGCAGGAGAAATCCAAGATAGTAATCCATCGTCTTTTCTAGACGTTTCCAAACAGCAGCAAATTGCTGAAAATCTAATACTCGTAAAGGCCTCTGCCAGTATAACAAAGGAACTGACAACTGACAGTAGAATTGCTCCTCTCCTTAATCTGGAATTTCCAGTTTGATCTTGACTGCTGTTTTCAAATCCTGGATCAGTTCAGTCAGGTCTGTTATCGTGAGGGGGCAGTGGATATAGAAACTAATGGTGCTATAGCTCAGCGACGCCATCCTGATTGGTTGAAGGTACGTGCGCCTTTTGGAGAACGGACCCATCAGCTTAAAAAACTTCTCGGGAATTTGCGCCTCAACACCGTTTGTCAGGAGGCGATGTGTCCCAACATGGGTGAATGCTGGAGCCATGGTGTAGCCACCTTCATGATTTTGGGAGACATTTGTACTCGGGGATGTCGCTATTGTGCAGTAAGCAAAGGGAGGCCTCTGCAATTGGACAAATCTGAGCCCCACAGGGTTGCAGAAGCAGTCCAGGTAATGAAATTGAAACATGTTGTGGTGACTTCAGTGGATCGCGATGATTTGTCTGATGGTGGGGCTGAAATCTTTTCCCAGACCATCGATGCGATTCGTATGACAAATCCTAAATGTATTGTGGAAGTTCTTATTCCTGATTTTCAAGGCTCTGAAAAAGCCCTGAATCAAATCTTGGAAGCTGGTCCAGAGATTTTGGCTCACAACATTGAGACTGTGCCTCGTTTATATTCTAAAGCCCGTGCTGGAGGCGATTATCTGCGTTCCCTTGAACTTCTTCGACGTGTGCACGAGTGGAAAGCCGATACAGTGACTAAAACTGGAATGATGCTTGGACTTGGTGAGAAAAAAGATGAGATTTACAAGGTTTTGGAAGATTTAATTAAAGAAAATGTTCGTATTTTAACGCTTGGACAGTACCTGCGTCCGACCACGTGGCATCTGCCGGTAGCCCGCCACTATCACCCAGATGAATTTCAATTTTGGAAAGAGGTGGGAGAGAAGATGGGATTTGGGCATGTAGAGAGCGGTCCACTGGTTCGCTCTAGTTATCTTGCTGACCGTCAGTTTGCCAGTTTAAAGAGCTAATGTACCGAAAATCTTTGGTTTAAAACTTGATGAACATGTGATGCGGACATTTTTGAACTTGAGATGTGTTGGTCGGAGAGTAGGGCATATGCTAACATTTTGCACCCGGAGGAGAGAATGCCCAGATATTTACCCGTTCAGTTAGATGCTGCAAATGACCGTATAAAAAAAGTATACTCAGAGGTGGAGGAGAATATTGGGTTTGTCCCGAATTTTCTCAAGACGCTAGCGCACAGTGGAAATTTTCTTGAGGGCGTGGCTAACCTTCATAGGGATTTGCTGGGGGAGACCAGTCTCAGTGAAAAGATTCGCCACTTAGCTATTTTGAAAACCTGCAAGGTTAATAAGTGTGAATACACGGTGATTCGTTACTCGGAGTTAGCAAAAAAAGAGGGATGGACTGACGAGCAAATTGAGGCAATGGATGACTACGTAAACAGTGATTTGTTTACCTATTATGAAAAGGAAGTTCTGCAGCTAGCCGAGCAAATAACTGAAGAACCAGATGAAATACAAGATAGTTTTTGGACGCAATTGGACAATCATTTCACATCCGATCAGGTGGTAGAACTGGTCATACTAATTGGGTTTTTTAATATGTTAAACCGGTTTGTTCTTGGTTTGAAAATTGATCTTGAACCTCAATTTGTTTCATAAAAAAATAGAATAAGAGCACTAGCGTTTTCCTCGCCTCATTTAGGAATCCCCAGTATCGTGGCATGTCATGAGATTTGAGGCCATTTTTTTCGATCTCTACAACACTCTAATTCACTTTGATTTTTCGATGCTCCCCGAAGTGAAGTTCAAGGGTCAGACGGTCCCTACTACCAGTGTAGAGGTGCATCGACGAGTCGAAAAGGAATTCAATTGTAGTATTCCTTATCAGAGATTTATGAGGGCATTTTTGGAGAGCAAAGAACATGTCACGGAAATAAGGGAGAAGGAGTATAGAGAGGTATCGTGTTTGGAGCGCTTTAAAATTGTGTGCAGATGGTTAGACATCGATGTTCAGATAGCTGACTTCATCGTTAAGGTTCATATGGGCGAAATGTTTCGGATTATGTATTGCCCAGAAAGAACAAAAAATTTAATAGGTATGCTGTCGGAAATACCTCTTGTTCTAGTTTCAAATTTTGATCATGCTGAAACCGTGTACAGAGCGCTTGACGGCTTTGGTTTGAAAGATTATTTTTGCGACATTTTTATTTCTGATGCAATAGGTTGGCGGAAGCCAGGACGCAAGTTTTTTGAAATTGTTCTAGAAAAAACTCAACATGATCCCAAGCGATGTCTATATGTAGGAGATGATGTTGTAGCCGATGTATTGGGCGCTACTCGGGCAGGTTTCCAAGTGGCCTGGTTGATGGGAAAATCTCAGATTGAGAAACCTGCTAGGGCACCCCGATGGATTGTCAGTGATCTGCAGGAGATTGTTGGCATTGTCAAGGGGAGCAACTGACAATGCCTAAATGTTAGGAAGTGTTTTCAGTGCCTCATTTTTACCAGAATCAATCTAAGCGGTTGTGTTAGACGTGGTGGAGGGTGGTTGCCACGGTTCGATGCGCCCCAATAGGAACATGTAAGAGCATGCGCTCATTAGTACCATGGCTCCTGCCAGAACCAATGCTCCTTGGAAGGAACCGGTGACTCCAACAATGTAACCTGTCACTATGGGGGCAAGTAGGCCCCCGGTATTACCGCACAGACTCTGGATTGATGTCAGTGATGCGAGTGCTTTTGGAGGAGCTAAATCGATAGGAATAGAATTTGATGATGCAGTGGTTATTCTCAAGCTTCCCATGCAAAGGGTTAGGAGGACAACTGCTAACCAGGTTGTTTCGGTAAAAGCGGCGGCGACGATCATTATTGTTGCCCCTGTCAGGCCCGATCCTATGATCGCTTTTCTTGCAATGTTCGGATTTACACCTTTCCGGATTAGGAAATCTCCTAGTAAACCGCCTCCAATGGTTCCAAGTGCTCCCATCAGATAGGGAAGGCTGGCAACAAATCCAGTTTTTAAGATGGTCATGTCACGCTCCATTACCAGGTAGGCAGGTAACCACGTCATAAAGAAAAAGTAGGCATATAGGTATCCCATTTGTCCCAAGCCAATTCCCCAAGTTGCACGGTGGGAAAAGAGAGCTTTCCAACTGACTTGGTCTTCCCGTGTTGCAGTATTTTTATCTCGTCCCGTAGCCACGCGTTCTCCGCGAGGCTGTTTTGGGTAAAGGACAAACCATGCTAGTGAAAAGATGAGGCTGGCTAAACCGACACCGTAGAAGACCCACTGCCAACCAAAACGATCCAAAAGGAAAGCCGCAGTGGGAGATCCTATTGCCAAACCCATAGTTCCACCGGCGAATGTAATACCTACAGCTAAAGCACGTTGATTAGATCCTACCCATTGAGAAATAGAAGCAGCCCCGGCTGGAATCATCATGCTATGTCCTGCTCCGAATAGGCCTCTCATTAAAAAGAATGCTGCCGTAATGGTTCCAAGAGGAAAGGCAATAGTAGCTAGGCTCCAAACAAGCGAACCAATGCCCATTACGAGAAATGGGCCAAAGCGATCTACAATAAATCCGATGGGTAGCAAGCTGCCCATGTAGAACCAACTATAACCAGATAGAATAAAACCCATTGACGTTGGAGAAATACCGTAAAGACTCATCAACGTGGGGGCTACGATGCCCAGAGAGATACGAATAACAAATGTGATGACATGACTAAACCAGAGTAGGAATATGACCATCCACTTTTTGTAGGCGTTAGACATAGAATTTGTCATTTCATTTTCGCTCAAGTTGATGTGCGGAGGCATCAACTACTCAAGGGAGTGCACTACTTCCCATTAGGTATTGATCTATTTCTCTGGCTACATCGCGGCCTTCACGAATTGCCCAGACAATCAAAGACTGACCCCGGCGACAGTCTCCTGCTGCAAAGACTCCTTTGACATTGGTGGCGAACTTGCCGAAGTGAGCTTTAAAATTAGACCGTTGATCGGTTTCCAGTCCAAGTTTGCTTGCCAGAGTGGCTTCAGGTCCAAGAAAGCCCATTGCCAAGAGGATTAAATTCGTTTTCCATTCTTCTTCCGTACCGGGAATTTCCTTTATTTTCAAGTTGCCATTGCTATCCTGAACCCACTCAATGCGCACTGTTCTAATGCCTGCCACACTACCGCTACCATCATCGATGAACTCCTTGGATAGTATGCCGAATTCACGAGGATCTTTTCCAAATTTTACAGCTGATTCAGCGTGGCCGTAATCGACTCGGTAAATTTGAGGCCATTGAGGCCAGGGGTTCTCAGATACTCGTTCTGCCGGAGGCTTAGCCAGAAGCTCGAAATTAACTAGACTCTTGCAGCCATGGCGTAAAGCAGTTCCGATGCAGTCTGTTCCTGTGTCACCACCTCCAATTACCAGTACGTCTTTATCTTGAGCTGAGATGTAGCGATTGTCCTTAAACTTGGAGTCAAGGTAGCTCTTGGTACTGTTGAGCAGAAATTCCATGGCAAAATGGATTCCCTCAAGTTCTCGGTTTAAAATAGGCAGATCTCGAGGTTGGGTTGCCCCGCAAGCTAGTAGCAACGAATCGTATTGTTTAACCAATTCCTGGACGTCGACATTAATGCCGACGTGGGCATTAGTTACAAAGTTGATGCCCTCCTCTCGGAGCAGATTTACACGCCGATCAACCATTTCCTTCTCTAGCTTCATGGGTGGGATGCCGTACATAAGGAGACCACCTATGCGATCTTCTCGTTCGTAGATGGTGACCATATGGCCCACTTTGTTGAGCTGATCTGCTGCAGCCAGACCGGCTGGTCCTGAGCCGACGATTGCAATCTTTTTTCCTGTGCGCTTAATGGGAGGAGTGGATTTTATCCAGCCCTCTGTAAATCCGCGATCAATGATGGCATTTTCAATATTTTTAATGGTTACTGAGGGGTCAGTAATCCCTAATGTACAGGCTCCTTCGCAGGGAGCTGGACAAACCCGACCTGTAAATTCAGGAAAATTATTTGTTTTGTGTAAACGATCCAGTGCTTCTCGCCATTGCCCACGATAAACTAGATCATTCCATTCTGGAATCAAGTTGTCGATGGGACATCCAGAGTCAGATTGACAAAAAGGCACGCCGCAGTCCATGCATCGGGCTCCCTGAGATTTGAGCTGTGGTTCAGGGAGTTCTGACAAGATGTCCCGATAGTCTTTAAGGCGCTCCTCCGGCGCTCGGTAGGGCACCGGTTCGCGTTCTATTTCTATGAATCCGGTATGTTTACCTATAATCGTTCTCCTTTAGATCGATGAAGCAGTCTTTAGATTATGCTCTTTTGTGTGAAGCAAACTATATACATAAGCATATAAAATCACCATTTGAGTTAGGCTACCTCAGCCGTTTCCATGCCCCGTTCTTGTTGCTCTTCGAGATAGCGCATGTAGTCGTTTGGCATAACTTTTACAAATTGTGGAAGGCTAGTTTCCCACTGTGAGAGTACGGTCTGTGCCACCGTTGATCCGGTATATTGGAAATGGTTCTCAATAAATTGTTTTAGTTCTGAAATTTCTTCATTATCTTGTACACGTTGCAGTGATACCATTTCATGGTTACAGTTTCCTTCAAAGTTGTCAGTGGGGTCCCATATGTAGGCAATGCCTCCACTCATGCCAGCAGCGAAGTTACGTCCCGTAGGGCCTAAAATAACGACTCGCCCTCCGGTCATGTATTCACATCCGTGATCTCCAATCCCCTCGATGACGGCAGTTGCTCCCGAGTTACGGACGCAAAATCTTTCGGCTGCATGGCCACGGAAGTAGGCCTCTCCTCCTGTCGCTCCGTACAGAACGACATTTCCCACAATGATGTTTTGTTCAGGGTCAAACCTGGCTATTTTGGGAGGATAGAGGATCAATCGACCCCCAGAAAGACCTTTTCCAACGTAATCATTAGCATCGCCCTCAAGTTCGATGGTGATTCCTTTAACGAGCCAAGATGCCAGACTCTGACCAGCGGATCCGTTAAATTTGAGGTGTATAGTTCCATCGGGCAGGCTTTTTTCTCCCCATTTTTTGACAATGGCATTGCTAAGCATAGTTCCTACTGTACGATTGGTGTTTCGAATCGGCAGTTCCAATTTGATCTTTTCACCCTTTTCAATGGCCTTTTTGCAACTAATGATCAGTGTAGTGTCTAGAGCTTTGTCTAACGCGTGATCCTGCGAGACAGTGCATCTGACTTCGACTTTGGCATGTGGTTTAATCGCAGGTCTGAGAATTGGGGAAAGATCCAGTCCGTCTGTCTTCCAGTGCTGGATGGCATCGTCGGTTATTAGAGCATCAGTTTGGCCTAACATCTCATTAATATTGTGAAACCCCAGTTTGGCCATGTATGTTCGTGCTTCTTCGGCTACCATAAAGAGGTAGTTAACTACGTGCTCGGGTTGACCTGCGAACTTCTTTCTCAATTCTGGATGTTGAGTAGCAATGCCCACAGGGCAGGTATTGAGGTGGCACTTGCGCATCATGATACAGCCCAGACTAACTAAAGGTGCTGTGGAAAAGCCAAATTCTTCGGCTCCCAATAGGGCAGCAATGACTACATCTCGACCAGTTTTAAGTCCACCATCCGTTTGCAGAATAACTCGAGAACGCAGATCGTTGAGCACGAGTGTTTGATGGGTTTCGGCTATTCCTAACTCCCAAGGTAGACCTGCATGTTTTATGCTAGTAAGGGGTGATGCCCCGGTACCTCCAGAATGTCCAGAGATCAGTATATGATCGGAATGAGCCTTGGCCACCCCAGCTGCGACGGTGCCTACACCTACCTCAGAGACGAGCTTAACGCTGATTCGGGCATCAGGGTTAGCATTTTTTAAATCATGGATGAGTTGCTTAAGATCTTCAATTGAGTAGATGTCGTGATGTGGAGGTGGACTAATCAAGCCTACACCTGGTGTGGAATAGCGAATTTTGGCGATAAATTTGTCGATTTTATGACCGGGTAGTTCGCCTCCTTCACCGGGCTTAGCGCCTTGGGAAATTTTGATCTGTAGTTCCTCAGCGTTAGCTAGATACCACATTGTAACGCCAAATCGTCCGGAGGCCACTTGCTTTATAGCTGAACGCTTGGAATCTCCATTCGGAAGTGGAAAAAATCGTTCAGGATCTTCACCTCCTTCACCTGTATTGGATTTTCCTCCAATGCGGTTCATGGCCACTGCCAGGGTTTCATGTGTTTCTGCTGAGATCGACCCGAAACTCATTGCTCCGGTACAAAATCGTTTGACGATCTCACTGGCCGGCTCAACCTCATCAATGGAGATAGGGCCGGCACCAAACTTTTCTTTAAATTTGAGTAGTCCACGAAGCGTACAACGTGTTCGAGAGTCTTTGTTGACTAAATCTGCATAATTTTTATAGGTTTCTTGGCTATTGGTGCGTGATGCGATCTGGAGACTGGTTATAACCTGGGGATTCCAGATATGCTTTTCTCCTTGAGGGCGCCAGTGAAATTCCCCAGGATTTGGTAGTGTTGTCTGAACGCCAGTTTCTCTCTCCGGGTAGCCGAGCTTATGCCGGCGCAGGGCTTCCATTCCTATCGTGTCGAAATTAACCCCGCGGATGCGACTAGGTGTACCCGTAAAACATCTATCGATTACGTCATTTCCAAGACCGACAGCTTCAAATATCTGTGCCCCCTTGTAGCTTTGCAGGGTTGAAATGCCCATCTTGGCCATGACCTTAAGTATTCCCTTCGCAACTCCCTTTCGATAGGCCGAGAGAAGTTCCTTTTCACTGTAGTGGTCATCCAGCAGGCCATCTTGTGAGGCTTGATCAAGGGCTTCAAATGCCAGATAGGGGTTAATCGCATCTGCTCCGTAGCCAATCAGTAAACAGTGGTGATGAACCTCTCTTGCTTCACCTGTCTCTAAGATTATCCCAATCCGAGTACGTTTGGATGTTTTGACCAGATGATGGTGAACAGCACCACATGCCAGTAGAGAACTTAAAGACACGCGTTGTTGGGAGACGGAACGATCAGAAAGAACCAGCAATGCGTATCCATCATCGATCGCTTGTTCTGCTTCTCTACAGATACGGTCTAGGGCATCTTCTATGCCCTCTGAGTATTCGGATTTAGGACACGCAATATCAACGGTTTGGGTACGCCATCCGTTGTGGTTCATATTCTTGATCGAGGCCAACTCTTCGTTGTCTAAAATAGGGTGCTTCAAACGTAGGCGCTGAGCCTGTTTTTCGGATGTGGTTAAAAGGTTGTTTTCGGGGCCAATATAACATTCGAGGGACATGATAACTTCTTCTCGGATTGAATCAATGGCAGGATTTGTAACCTGGGCAAAGAGTTGTTTGAAGTAGTCATAGGGAAGGCGAGGTTGATCCGATAGGCAGGCTAGGCAAGAGTCATTTCCCATAGATCCAACTGGATCACGTTTTTCCTGCACAAGTGGACCCAACATAAATTGTAAAGTTTCTGTAGTGTAGCCAAAAGACTGCAACCGTGAAATTAAGGCTTCTGGATCCAATCTAGGCGGTGTAGCTGTTCGCTTTAGTTCTTCTAGGCTGATTGTCCGTGTGCTAAGCCATTCTCCATAGGGTCGTCGAGTGGCTAGATCGTGTTTAAGTTCCTGATCGTCTATGATTTGCCCTTTGGCAAAATCTACGAGAAACATGCGTCCTGGTTGTAGCCGTCCTTTATGTTTGACATTGGAGGGATCAATAGAGAGTACGCCTACTTCTGAGGCCATGATTACACGATCGTCAAAGGTCACGTAATAGCGACTCGGACGGAGACCATTTCGATCTAGGACGGCACCGATGTAATGTCCATCAGTAAAGGCAATGGAGGCAGGTCCGTCCCAAGGTTCCATTAAGCAGGAGTGGAACTCGTAAAATGCTTTCTTTTCAGAGGACATGCTCGGTTGATTTTCCCAGGCCTCGGGTATCATCATCATGGCTGCTTCAGGCAAAGTGCGACCGGTCATAATGAGAAATTCTAGGACGTTGTCGAAATTGCCTGAGTCGGAACAGTCTGGTTCTACTACCGGGAATAGACGGGAAAGTTGATCGCCAAAGAGGTCGCTCTCCGCCATTCCTTCACGAGCTTTCATCCAGTTTGTATTCCCTCGTAGGGTATTGATTTCTCCGTTGTGAGACGAGAAACGATTGGGTTGAGCTCGATCCCATGAAGGGAAGGTGTTAGTCGAAAAGCGGGAGTGAACCATGGCCAAGTGGCTCGTGTAATCTGTATCGGCGAGATCTGGGTAGTAGGGAACAAGCTGCTCAGACATGAGTTGTCCTTTATACACAAGTACTTTGGTGGAAAGGCTACAGATGTAAAACATTTTAGCCTGTTCCATTGTTGATCCGCGTAGCAGGCGACTAACCCGTTTACGAATCATGTAGAGCTGACGTTCAAACTCTTCATCTCCGATCCCATCTCCTGCAGCGATGAAGAGTTGTTCGATGGCTGGGGCCGTTGCCAATGCTGTAGAGCCAATGTCTGCACCTTTAGGGTCGGTGGGAACAGGGCGCCATCCTAGGATTTCTTGTTGCTGATCGGAAACAATATCTTGAACAACTGATTTACAATGATCCCGTTCTTTGTCAAGAGTAGGTAAAAAGACTATCCCAGCTGCAAATGCTCCAGGTGCAGGTAGGTCAATCCTTAGATCCTTTTTAGCTACTTTGGTTAGGAACTCGTAGGGGAGTGCTGTCAGAAAACCAGCGCCATCCCCTGTATTTGGCTCACATCCACAGGCTCCCCGGTGGCTGAGGTTGATAAGCATTTCATTGGCATCGACAAGAATTTTGTGACTACGTTGACCTTTGATATTGGCGACAAATCCGATACCACAGTTATCTTTTTCATTGCGGGGGTCATATAACCCTTGCGATTGTGGGAAATGCATATCTTTTTTCCACTGGTTAAACCACTATGAGACAGGAGCAAAGAACTGACGATTGTAGCGCGTAAGATGCCTTTGTGCAAGGGGTTGAGCGGCTCGTTATACGCCTGCTCGATTGCTAACTTGAAGTTGTCAAGAGGATTTTGAGCTTCTTTGTTACACTGTGTGGCACTCAGGTTAAGATGAGTTTAGAGGAATGAAGCTAGATTGGGAGTACAAGGGCCTTTGCTTTAATATAACGACTGAGCCGATGGGGGAGTTGTATTTGGCGGCCGCCCGTGTACCCAAGGAAGGTATGTTCGTTCGGGTACGACCTTTTTCTGCAATAGGGACAAGTGCAGATGAAGCGTTGGCGTTGTTGAAGAGTCAGATTCGGATGGAGTTTGAAATTGTGCCGGATACCCCACCCTCTTAGGTAATATCTCTGCCACCGATTTGTAAAAGGTAATTCCACGAATAAAGTTTGCTTTGATGTTAAGTAAAGAAGATAAGCTGAACCGACTAGAACAGATTATTTGCCAGATTGTTGTTGACTGGTATGAACGTATAAAGCAGCACTATGTAACGGTGGAGGATAGTCGAGATCTAGGAGTGGAACCAGAGTTAAAGTATTTTCATCGGTTGATGATCCATCGGATTAAGTTTTCTCGGCAAGAAGAATTAGATGTGACTTATGGTCTGGGAGTAAGTCAGAAGAATGGGCAATTGTTCATCGAATCGAGTGTGAACAACAAGTCCAAAGGCTTTGATTATGAAGGTTTTGTGAATGGGCTGAAGTCATACTACTGGAAACGTCGAAACGATAAGCCTTGGATTGATCCTAATTTCGACCACTTTACTTATGAGGAGCTACTTCTTTTTGAACCTGTAATGGGGCACTCAGTAACCCTAGATAAACGTAAAGACAAAGCAGATATCATTAGACTTCATTTTGCAGTTAATACTATCCATGAGGATCTTTTGTTAGAGCATCAGGAGATTCTAAGAGACCTCATCGGGGATTACTGCTTGGCTCCTGTGAAACGCATTTACGCAGAGTCTTACCATGGAGGGTAATGTCAGTATGTAGCAAGATTTCCCAACAGACATAGAGAGAGGGGTGTGCATCTTGGTCAGATCATTCTTGAACGAGAGGGCGTTTTTTTTAGGTCCATCCTTTTCAATGAACTTGAATCCCGCTAGCATTGACTCCAACCCCGATCTTCCTCCATCATGGGTATCTAATGGAAAAGATGAATTTACGTGAAAAACGAGTAGCCTTTTTGGGGTTGGGTACGATGGGAGAGAGTCTTCTTGAAGCACTCTTCCATGAAGAAATTCTCGCACCTGAGAATACGGTAGCAACAGTTCTCCATCCTGAACGAGCTGAACATTTGACTAAAAAACTGGGTATTTCAGTTAACATAGACAACATCAACGCGACGTCCCAGGCGGAGGTGGTACTACTTTGTGTGAAGCCCAAAGTAGTGGAACCTGTAGTTCGGGAGATCGCTGGCGAAATAAATGCCAACAAGTTGATTATTTCTATAGCTGCATCGATCACAACCCAATCTATTGAGCAGATTCTAGGAGCAGCGATTCCGGTAATACGTGCCATGCCCAATACACCATGTGTTATTCGATCTGGAATGACAGGAATTTGTAGAGGGAAAGATGTTACAGAATCAGACTTGGGAATTGCCCGGACTTTATTTGAATCAGTCGGGATGGTAGTGGAAGTGGATGAAGAACAAATGGATGCTGTGACCGCACTGTCTGGCAGTGGACCTGCTTTTGCATACCTGATTATAGAGTCGTTAGTGGAAGCGGGTGTCAAGGTTGGTCTTGCTAGGGATGCGGCCACTGTATTGGTTGCTCAGACTCTCCAGGGGGCGGTTCGCATGACCTTGGAGAGTGGTCAAGACCCAGCATTATTGAAGGATGCAGTGGCAACTCCAGGAGGCTGTACCATTGAGGGGATTAGGGCTTTGGAGGATAGAAATCTCCGTGGAATTTTAATTAACGCAATTGTAAAAACCACCGAACGGGCCAAGGAGCTAGCTGAAAAGAGCTAGGAAGTATAAGCGTTGTATTTATAGATCAGATGGTATTAAAGTGAACTGTCTGGGGCTTGGCTTTGTGTGTGACGTTACTGGGCTTCCCTCCATCCTGGACCTCTTACCACCTGTCCAGGCGTGGCGCCTGTGTGTTCTCCCTCGCTCAGAACTTGCTGGCCATTTACAAATACATGTAGTACCCCGGTCGAGTATTGATGGGGGTTTTCGAACGTAGCATGATCTTGGATGGTTTTTGGGTCAAAAATGACCAGATCGGCAAAGAACCCGGGTGTAAGTGATCCCCGATGCTTTAATTTGAGATGTGAAGCGGGGAGGGAAGTAAGGCGATAGATTGCTTCCTCCAGTGGGATTATCTTTTCTTCGCGGACGTATTTTCCCAAAAGCCGTGCAAAATTCCCATAGGCTCGAGGGTGAGGGTTAGATTTTAGAAAGACGCCTTTAGGAGCTTGGGAGCTAGCATCTGATCCGAAAGTCATCCAGGGAAGTCTGATTTTTTTTCGAACATTTTCTTCGGACATGAAAAAGTAGACTGTGCTGACCTCGCTACCATCTTCAATGACAAGATCAATCGCAGTTTCTTCAGGAGATTTCCCGCGTTGCTTAGCGACTTCAGCTAAGGATTTCCCAGTCAACGGTTTCAGGATGTCATTCTTAAATCCCACGAGCAGGACATTCTCAGCTGAGCCAGCCGCTAAGTAGAGATTTTCCCACTCATCGGTTGGAGTAGACATCTCTTGTATTACCCTGTTGCGAATAGCAGGGGTTTTTAGACGATCAACCCAAGCCTGATGCCCCCCTTCTTGTACCCAGGGAGGCATGGCAGCGTCCAGTCCTGTGGCACCAGCTGTGTAGGTGTACATGTTGCTTGAGATGTCTAATCCTTCAGCACGGGCCAATTCCATTGCCTCTATTACGGTATCTAGCTTTTTCCAGTTGTTTTGTCCGGCTGCTTTGAGATGAAAGATTTCTCCATGTATTCCAGATTCACGGACAATGGCAATTAGTTCATCAACGGATTCAAGGAGTTGATTGCTTTCGTTCCGTATATGAGAGATGTAAGTGCCGTTATATTGTGCAACGACTTTTGCAAGTGTTATAAGTTCTTCAGTGCTGGCATAGAAAGCAGGGGCATAGATCAGTGCTGATCCTATCCCCAGGGCGCCCTCCTCCATGGCATCTCGTACCAGCGATTCCATCTGCTCTGATTCTTGTGATGTGGGAGGTCTATCTTCATAGCCCATTACATGAATTCTGACTGTCGTAGCGCCTATAAAGGAGGCGACATTTGGAGATATGCCTCTTTGAACAAGGTGTTCTAGGTATTCTGACAGTGTAGTCCAAGAGATGTCATAGGTGATATCTCCCTGTCGGTTTAGCATGTCTTGTTTCATGGCTTGGTTAAGAGGGCCCATTGAAGTGCCTTCGCCAAAAATTTCAAGTGTAACTCCTTGCCGGATATTGCCTTGGGACCGTCCATCTTCGAGTAGAGATTCGGTTGCCCAACTTAGCATGTTGATGAAGCCTGGCGACACGGCTAGGCCGTTGGCATTGATTTCTAACTGGCCTCGACCTTCAATCACAGGCTCTATAGAAGTGATTTTGTCTCCGGAAATAGCTAGATCTCCACGATATGGTGCTGTCCCGCTACCATCATAAACAATGCCATTCCGAATAACGACATCGTGTTGAGGGGAGCTGGAGCAAGCGCTCAGCAACAGTAAAGACGTCAGGCCTATTTGGAACCGAATTATAGTGCTCATTCTAGATTTCTGAGAAAGGATACAGGAGTCGGAAGGTAGGAACCAGTGGATGTGTTCTGGATTTAGATCTAGGCAAGCCTGGATCTAAAATTTCAGATCCAATTTTTAACGTGGATGCTTGATTTTCAATTAATGAAATCACCCATAGTGTGAAGTTGTTGGGCAGTTGTTTCTTGTAAATAATTGGCCGAACAGGCTGGTCCTTGTGCGATTGAAGTATTACAGACAAGAGAGTAATTACTGTTATTATTAGTTTCCAGAATAGAGAACGATATGAAACGTCATGCAAGTTTAACTCTTTTGTCTCGTGATCATCACAAAGTGCTGCTTATGGCACACCAAGTAAGACAAGGGAAGTTGGGGGAATCTAGATCACATTGGGAGGGGGATCGTGAGTTGCAACGAGATCAGATCTTGGACTACTTCGACACTCAGCTAAGATATCATTTCGAGGCTGAAGAGGAAGTGCTTTTCCCTTTGGCTGAGCAGCACCTTCCTCAAAAGGAGCAGATCACCTCTCTTTTGCGTAAACAACACCACCAAGTTAGGAATTTAGTTTCAGAATTGCGAACTGTTAAAGGTGTCCAGTTAGAAAATCTATTGTTGCGAATGGCTCATGTTTTAGAGGAACATATTCGAAAGGAAGAGCGGGTTTTTTTTAAGCAAATCGAGGAGAGGATTCCAAAGGAGTCTCTAGCACAATGTGGTGAACAGATTGAGAGTTACTTGCAGGCATCGGAGAAGAATAGGGTTGGATCGGGGGATGAAGATTAAGAAGGGGATGGGCAGCTTTGGACAAAGTGTATGGGGGCGTGTTTTATTTGGTATGCTTTTGATAGGGCTATTTTTTGTAGGTATTCCTATTCTGGGTCAGAGTGATGTTCCAGAAAAGCCCAATAGTCTAAGAGTATTCATACGTTATGATGGTGGTACGGCGGTGGCTGAGCTTTCTTGGCACGATTATTCTGACAACGAACTGGGATTCGAGATTCTTCGTTCTGACAACGGTGGAGAATTCCAGGTTGTTGGTACTGTAGGAGTTAACACCCATCGCTATAACGATAAGATAGGCAAGTATGCAACTGGCGCTTATGGGTTTAAAGTGCGTTCTTTTAATGAAGTAGGGAGGAGCGAAAGTTCCAACACGGTATCCATATTCTTGTAAGGAGCTGGAAGAGTTTATATCCAAGTAATAGATGCGGTAGCAGGTACGTCATCCTACCATTGCCCAACGGTCCTAAAGCTGTGAGATAAATCTGTCTTCTGAGATCACATTATATTAAATCATAAACTCATAAATTCGATGATAGGCTCAACAGGATCCAGGCCTGTGAGAACAAGATCAGGTTTATAACTTGCAAGCATTTTCGAGGAAAAATTACCACTTGCGACAGCTATTGTTATGACGTTTGCTTCCTTGCCATGAATGATATCTCTCGGGGTGTCTCCAACAAGAAAAATATTGTCGATCTTGCCTTTGGCATGTTCGTGAGCACGTTCAACAGCCTTGCGGGTTAGTTCCGTACGGTCTTCAGAATCTGAACCAAATCCCCCAAAAGGGAAAAATTGTCCAAGTCTTGCTCGAGCAAGCTTCAGTTGGGCTCCTGCCTGGATGTTGCCCGTAGCTAGTCCGATGAGGAAATCTTCGCGTTGGTAGAGTGTGGTAACCAACTCACGAACACCGTCTAAAATCCTGAAGCCTGGGCCGTCGGAGAGCTCTTCGCGAAGAAAAGAAAGGTAGAGTGAGAAAAATGAGGGCATTTCCTCAGCTGAGAAGAGATCGTCTCTATTGAACCAAGCTAGGATCTCACGTACGATTTGAGGATCTGTTTTGCCATCAAACTGAATTTGGTCGACGTCTTCCCTAAGTGAGTAGTGGACAGCGAGAGCACGTCGGAGAGCCCGGGATCCAGCTCCGCCACTATCAATTAACGTGCCATCGATATCAAACAGTACAACACGCATATGGGGATTATACACTAGGTACAAACTGCTATTATTAGGCTGTTTTTCAGGATGCGATGAGAGGGCGTTCGTCTGTCCTATTTCACATCTGGATTGAGATTCGGCCTATATATCTCTAAGATTTCTGACGTCTGAATTCTTCCGCTTTTTCTTTCATGCCTGCGTCGAGAGCCGTATGAGTGTCGAGGCCCTTTTGAGCGGCATAGGTTCGAACCTCCTGGGTTATTTGCATGGAGCAGAAACGGGGTCCACACATAGAACAGAAGTGGGCCAATTTTGCTCCCGTAGCTGGCAGAGTTTCGTCGTGAAATTCCCGTGCAGTCTCCGGGTCGAGTGCAAGGTTGAATTGATCTTCCCAGCGGAATTCAAAGCGGGCCTTGGAGAGAGCATTGTCACGGGTTTGAGCCCCAGGATGGCCTTTAGCCAGATCGGCCGCATGTGCAGCAATTCTATAAGCAATCACTCCTGCTTTAACATCTTCTTTGTTGGGCAAGCCCAGGTGTTCTTTTGGAGTTACATAGCACAGCATAGCGCAGCCAAACCACCCTATCATGGCGGCTCCAATCGCAGAGGTGATATGGTCATAACCGGGGGCAATATCTGTGGTTAGAGGTCCAAGTGTATAGAAAGGGGCTTCTTTGCATTCCTCCAATTCTTTTTCCATATTGGTTTGGATAAGGTGCATGGGCACATGACCTGGACCCTCGATCATTACTTGCACATCATTTTCCCAAGCGATTTGAGTAAGTTCTCCCAGTGTTTTCAATTCAGCAAATTGAGCTTCATCATTAGCGTCGGCAATCGATCCTGGTCTGAGGCCATCTCCAAGACTGAATGCGATATCGTAGGTTGTCATGATGTTGCATATTTCTTTGAAGTGCGTGTAGAGAAAATTTTCTTCATGATGAGCTAAACACCATTTTGCAAGGATAGCTCCCCCACGGGAGACAATACCCGTGAGACGATCAGCAGTTAACGGAATGTAGGGGAGCAATACTCCAGCATGGATTGTGAAGTAGTCTACGCCCTGCTCGGCTTGTTCAATTAAAGTATCCCGAAAAATTTCCCAGGTTAGTTCCTCAGGCTTACCATCTACTTTCTCCAGGGCCTGATAAATTGGCACTGTTCCGATGGGCACCGGAGAGTTACGAATAACCCATTCCCTCGTTTCATGGATATCTTCACCAGTGGAAAGATCCATGACTGTGTCTGCTCCCCAGCGAGTTGCCCAAATTAATTTTTCTACCTCTTCCTCAATCGAAGATTTGACCGCAGAGTTGCCTATGTTAGCGTTAATTTTCACCAGAAAATTACGTCCGATTATCATGGGTTCAAGTTCTGGATGATTGATGTTGGATGGAATAATTGCTCGTCCCTGTGCTATTTCCTGGCGGACAAACTCTGGAGTGATAACTGTGGGTATATTGGCACCAAAGGAATTCCCGGGATGCTGATTCCACAAATGCTTATCGGATCCATTACTATCGAGCAATTCCTTTGCTTGGTTTTCACGGATAGCTACATACTCCATTTCTGGCGTGATAATGCCTTTTCTGGCATAGTGAATTTGGGTTACGTTGTGTCCCGATTTTGATTGCAACACTTTCCGGACATGAGGGAAAGATTTCCCATTAAGAGGCCGATTAGGAGTTTTTTCGTGACTGGATGTATTGGGTAGACTTGTACGTTCTTCTGTGTCTTGCCGTTTCAGAATCCACGGAGCCCGTTTTGATGGGAGTCCTTTATGGATATCAATCCGAGCGTCAGGATCAGTGTATGGGCCCGATGTGTCATAGACTAGAAAAGTCTTCTTAGAGCCATTCGGTTTGTCATCTGTCGAGGTAGATGGAGTTAATGTAATTTCGCGCATGGGAACGGTCACGCCGGGTTGATTACCTTCGATATAGATTTTTCGGGAAGCGGGCAGAGGGGTCGTCGTTAAAACGGGCTGATCGGTCCAGTTTCTTGGATTATTGTTGTTCTTCATACATCACTTCCTTCGCATTTTTAAGAAGTACATTAAGAATATTAAACGTCAATTTCAACCCTGGTTCAATGTAATTGTACCGGTTTTCTCTAACGGTAACTATCCCACCCATTAAAAAAAATATCCGCACAAAAATTGTTAACACACTAACTGTTATCGTTAGAAGTATTTGGAAGGGCCGCAGGCCTACAATAATTAAATAGCGAGTTGGTGATTTGCACCTGAATGATGTATTTTCAAGCTTAGACCGCGCATGTATTTAATGGAATTCTAGAGGGTGGATTTAATTATGGACAAGGTTTTTGTAGACAAATATTAAGGGATGCACATTTTAAATTTGAGAGTTTTACTTATCAGATATATTCTGGATGCAATATATCGAATGAATGGATGGAGTAGGCCCAACAAGATGTTTGAGCGTATCTGTCCCACATAGCTTGGAATCATTAAATTTATGGCTAATGAAGATTACGATTTAATCATTGTGGGTTCTGGGATGGCTGGATTTTTGATCGCTGCCCGTATTGCTGAGAAGGGAGTCAATCCCCGAAACGGTGAGCCTCTCAATGTTGCTCTGGTTGAAAGAGGGCCACATCTTCCAGGAATCCCTAAGCCCGGATACGGAATTCCTCTGCGCCGACAGATGTTCACCAACATAACTCGTGAATTCCATGAGGGAGGACGGTATCAGATGCAGTACTACCCAGACGGGCCCGATGGGCCCAATACCTATCCTCATTCAGCGGGTAGTGTGGTAGGAGGGGGAAGTCTGCATTGGAGGGCTATGACTCGGGTTCCACGAGAGATGGACTATCGGGCTTGGTCAGAAGTTCATGATGCTATCGGGTGGACTAGCACAAATTTTCGTGACTCTGCTGATGAAGTTGCTGACATGTTCAATATTCACTCCCGTCCAGATGCAATGATACCTTACGGCGATCTTCTCTACCGAGATACGGCTAAGCAGATGGGGCTTGCGGTAGTGGATTCTCAGGTAGCCAAAAAGAACTGCATTATGTGTTGGGGTTGTGAGGGAAGCAACTTTTGTAAGTATGATTCAAGAATGGGTAGTTTTGTAGCTTATTCACCTATTGCCGAAAGGCATGGAGTGAATATTATATCCGATGCCGAGGTTCAAAAAATCGAAATCGAAAATGCACGTGCCACGGGAATTGTCTACATCCAAAATGGCGACGTAAAGAGAATGACGGCTCCTAAAATAATCGTTTCCTGTGGAGCATTTGGGACGCCGATGTTGTTGTTACGTTCTGGGTATGGACCCCGAGACATATTAGGGGCGAACACCATTGTAGAAAATTCTAATATTGGTCGAAATATCGATGGTAGACCTGGGCCCATGGTTTTAACCGGATATTTTTCGGAGCCCATGACGGATGGAGGCTATGCTGATGGAGGCTTCTATGTGATTCATGACACAGGATCTGATCGAAGAATGGAGCGGTTCCAGTTGCGATGGGAACCGATAGTTTTAGGTGATCCTGATCGTGTAGCTCTCAACGAAATGGCCCCAGAATTTGGTCGGGAGCACAAAGAATTCATGCGTCAAATCTCCAATCCTCAGCTACGAACCAAGGCGAAAACTCTTTTGACTACTCAAGGAAGAATTCTCATTCGGCTGATCCGTCCCCGCAAGGTCTATGGATCGGTGGATGATCGAGGGCGTTGGTTATATGATGCACGTCATCCCAGTTTAGCTCCTCTATTTCGAGAGGCTAAGGATCTTGGCGAGAGCATTTTGAGAGGGATGGGAGCTAAGGAAATAGTGGAAACGACAAGCCCGGATGGGACCTCTTTTAATTCCAATACGGGTTCCTGTAGGGCAGGAAGTGATCGGCGAAGATCGGTGGTGAATTCTCATTTTGAATCACATGACGTGGAAAATCTTTTAATCGTCGATGCTAGCGCAACTCCTTTCGGAGCTACTATAGGCTATGGAGCTCCAACGGCCACGGTTGCGGCTTTTGCCTATAGGAGGATCATCGAGCGTCATTTCACTAGATAGAACCCATGGTGGCAATAATGGGGTTTCAAAGCATTGCCGTATGTGACTGACATGGGTGTTTGCTCCGTATGGTGTTGCATTTGTGGATACCATGAGTTGTTGTTAGTTTTGCTGCAGTGGGAGGCCTCGCTATGTCTTTCTTAAAGATCAAGAAGATGTGGGATCAAATATCATCTTCCCAGGTCACTTCAGAATCTACCTATGTTAATCGACGTCAATTGCTCAAAAATCTAGGCTGTGCAGGGTTGGGATTGCCATTACTGACTGGGTGTGCTGAGGGAACCGGAGGGAGCAGTAGTGCATTGGCCGGACCCAGTGATTCTAAAGGGCCATATGGCCAGGTTCCTCAGTTTTGGGTCAAACAATGGGTAGACCTTTTCCCAGCTGTTAGAAATATCCGATTCAGGACGGAAAGAGATGTCACTGCCGAAAGACTGACAACTGGCTACAATAATTTCTATGAATTTACCACCACTAAACAGCGTGTAAAAGACTTGGTGAAAGGCTTTACAGTAAACCCATGGAAAGTAGAAATTAGGGGAGAGGTGGAAAAGCCGGGAACATATGATCTAGATGATCTGATTCGGATAGGGCAACTAGAGGAGCGCCTCTACCATCTTCGCTGTGTAGAAGCTTGGTCGGCCAATGTACCTTGGACAGGCTATCCTCTTTCCCAACTTATAAAAGGGCTCAATCCTCTGAAGGGTGCTAAGTTCGTGCGGTTTGTGACGCTCTTGCGGCCTTCAGAGATGCCAGGACAAAAAGGGTTATCAGCGTATTCATGGCCTTATTACGAAGCGTTGAGTATGGAAGAAGCCATGAACGATTTAACCCTGCTAACATTTGGCATTTACGGGCATCCTCTTAACAAGCAAAGCGGAGCCCCAGTCCGTTTGGTAGTGCCCTGGAAATATGGGTTTAAGAGCATTAAGTCAATTGTTCTTATTGAATTTACAAAAACCCGACCTAGAACTTTTTGGAGTGATGCCTCTTCAGAATATGGATTTTGGGCTAATGTTAATCCAAAATTTGATCATTCTCGTTGGAGTCAGGCAACTGAGACCTTTCTCAACACTAACGAACGTATCCCAACAAAATTGTACAACGGCTATCATGATTTTGTAGGCAATTTGTATCGAGAAGATGACCGCCAATATTTTTTTTGATGGAATAATCTTCGTGAACAGCTTGTACGGATCTTTTGGATGTGAGCATTAACTGGCAATGAGAATTGGTCTTTTGACATTCGCGGGCTGGCTGTCGCTCGTGATGAGTTGTTCAGGCTCCGAGCTTTTAGAAAGGCGGAGCAGTGTTGCGGAATCCCCAGTGTCCCAATTGATAGGAGCCCCGTCAGAAAGTAAGGATTTTGATCTTTGGGCTGGGCAGATGCTCATGGTTGGGTTTCGAGGTACTTTGTTAAGAGAAGGAGATCCATTCCTCGAAGCCGTCCGAGACATGCATCTAGGTGGTGTGATCCTCTTCGACTATGATGTGCCTTCTCAATCACCTGTGAGAAATATAGTCTCTCCCTCGCAAGTCAGTAAATTGGTCTCACGGCTTCAGGCTACTGCAGTAGTTCCTATGTTTATTGCAATTGACCAGGAAGGGGGCAAAGTCGTTCGGCTGAAGGAAAAACATGGTGTTCCTACCACAATATCAGCTGCCGATCTGGGACGTAGGGATGAGGAGCATTTTACCCGGGCTAATGCCCAGGGGATAGCAGATATTCTTGTAGAACTAGGCATTAACCTCAATTTTGCTCCGGTCTTAGATCTAGCTGTGAATCCCGACAACCCAATTATTGCAGGTCTAGAACGCAGTTATGGTAGAGATGCTAGCCGGGTGGTACGTCACAGCCGGTGGACAATCGAAGAATTTCATCGAAAAGGTTTGCTCGCAGCAGTAAAACATTTTCCTGGTCATGGATCTAGTCAGGATGATAGTCATCAGGGATTGCCAAATGTGACTAAACAATGGAGGTCTGGTGAACTGGAACCTTTTCACGCACTCATCAAGGAGCAACTCCCTGATATGGTAATGACTGCACATTTATACAATGCTCATTGGGACAAGAAACATCCAGCAACGCTTTCTAAGCAGGTTGTTAGCACCATGCTCCGACAAGATATGGGTTTTCATGGAGTGATAATATCCGACGACATGCAAATGGGAGCTATTGTGCAAAATTACACGCTAGAAAAGAGTATTCAGTTAGCGGTGGAAGCTGGAGTAGATATTTTACTTTTCGCGAATAATTCCACTTACGATCCGAAAATAGTTTTCAAGGCATTTAATGTTTTACATGATCTGGTCGACAGAGGGGTTGTTCCTATTAGTCGAATTAAGGAGTCTTACCTCCGC
>JAYZCG010000024.1:0-71961 GCA_036338435.1 Acidobacteriota bacterium | reverse complement strand
CTTTTAGACGGATGTTCTACGAAAAAAAAATAGGTAAATCTACATTTTTTGTTTTTCGAGAATTAGAAAAGATTCCGGGTTTCGTTCATGCGTTCACCTCACGCCATGGCGATTTTTCTACTAAGGATGTGGGCCCATCGGGCTCAGTTGTAGAAAAAAAAGAGGATCTCCTAGACGCTCTGGGGGTCCGCGCAGGCCAATTGGTCTTTCTTGAACAAATTCACTCGAACGAGGTGGTGACATTGAATCACTTGCTCGCAGGCGCGGGAGCTGTGTCTTTGATCGGGCCCGCTGATGGAGTGGTAATCAGATCTTTCGCACAGTTTGCTGTGATTCGAACAGCAGATTGCCTTCCCATTCTCGCGGTTGCAAAGCAACACGTGTGCCTGTTACATGCAGGATGGCGGGGCACTCGAGATCGGATTGCCGCTCGAGGAATTAAGCAGCTTTTAAAAACACCAGGCTTATATCCTCGGGATGTGATCGTGACAATTGGTCCTTGCATTCGCAGGTGCTGTTATCAAGTTGGTTCCGAGGTGAAGGCTCAGTTTAAAAAGTCAGGCCACAAGGTCGATCAATTTTTTAAAGAAGATCGGTTGGATCTGGTTAGGGCAAACATAGCACAAATTCAGGATTTGGGAGTAACGAGGATCCTCGATTCAAAAATGTGCACAGCTTGCCAAACTGACCTTTTTTATTCCTACCGAAAGGAGGCCACGACCAGGAGAAATTGGGTTTTGGCAGGATTTAAACTGCCCCCAATCCGTTAGTTAAAAGGCATGCAGGTTTTTCTACAATACGCACGTAGCCTACCTCAAATATGCAACGCGAGTTTATTGTTATCTTAACTAAGGCAGTCGTTTCTCCGCAGTGTGAAGATCTGCAAACAGACTCGCTAGAGTTCTTGGCTTAGTGTTTTTTCTCGCATTTTTTGGCGATGTTCTTTAAATTTCTTGGCTAATTCCACATCGCTCCCGCTCAAGATTTGGATTGCAAAAAGAGCGGCGTTTGCTGCTCCCGCTTTCCCAATGGTCATGCAGGCTACAGGAATGCCCTGGGGCATTTGAACTGATGCGAGGAGCGAATCCAGTCCCTGGAGAGGAGACGAGTCGATAGGAACCGCGATGACTGGGAGGGTTGAGTGGGCCGCTAGCGCCCCGGCTAGATGAGCAGCAAAACCGGCTCCGGCAATTAGAACTCGGATGCCACGATCTTCGGCTTCTCGAACGTAAGTTGTGGTTTCTTCAGGAGTTCGATGGGCAGAGCGCACTTTCATTTCATAGGGCACCTCAAATTCCTCAAGAATTTTGGCGGCCTCACTCATTAGGCCAGAATCTGATTTGCTACCCATTAAAATCCCAACTTTAGGAGCCGTCATATCAATTCCTTTCTGGTTTGGAAATTCCCTTTGAAGCTATATCTCGTCGATAATACATTCCGTCAAAATGAAGCTTGTTAATTCCCTCATACGCTCCAATGATGGCAGCTCTGAGAGTGGGCGCAAGAGAGGTTACTCCTAAAACCCGACCGCCATCGCTCACCACTTTCCCTTTTTTAAAAGCTGTACCAGCGTGAAAGGTGACGGTGTGTTCATTTTCACCAACCATTTCTAATCCAGAGATTTCCTTTCCTTTCTCATAGGATTCTGGATATCCTCCAGCGGCCATGACTACACAAACGGCTACATCAGAACTCCATTGTAGCCTCGTATCTTTGAGGCCCCCCAGGGCCATTTCTTGTAATACGGGCAAGAGATCACTTTTGAGTCGAGGGATAACGACCTGCGTTTCAGGATCCCCAAGTCGCACGTTAAATTCTAAAACCTTAGGTTTCCCATGGGCAATCATAAGGCCGGCGTAGAGGATGCCGCGATAAGGACGTCCTTCTTCGGACATTCCTCTAATAACGGGATGAATAACTTCGTCTAAGATCTGCTGTCGCAGTTCATCAGAGAGAATTCCATCAACAGAATAGGCTCCCATGCCGCCCGTATTGGGTCCTCGGTCGCCTTCATGGATAGCTTTGTGATCTTGGGAAGGGACCATGGGCAGAATATTAACACCGTCGGAAAATACCATAAAGGAAACCTCTTCCCCCTCTAAAAACTCCTCAATGACAAGTCGATCACCAGCAGCACCAAATTTTCTCTCTCCCATTACAATATTAAGAGCCTCTAAGGCTTTAGCTAGATCAGGACATACGAAGACCCCTTTCCCTGCCGCTAGCCCATCTGCTTTCAAAACTACTGGGAAGCCAAAGTGGTCGTTCTTGAGAGCCAACTCAGCCTTTTTTATGTCGTCAAACATCTGATACGCAGCGGTAGGAATAGAGTGTCGTTTCATAAAATCTTTGGCAAAGGCTTTGCTGCCTTCCAAAATAGCTGCTGCTTGCGAGGGGCCCACTACGGCAAAATTATTCTTTTCAAAATGATCCGCAATGCCCTTGACCAAGGGTGCTTCAGGGCCAACGATTGTCAGATCAATGCTTTTGGATTTAGCAAAATCAAGGAGAGAGTCAATGTCGTCAGCTGCGATTTGCACATTGTGTGCTAGTTGGCTAGTTCCGGCGTTGCCCGGAGCGCAGTAAAGCGTTTCCAACAGCGGACTTTGACTGATTTTCCAGGCGATGGTGTGTTCCCGACCACCGGAACCGACCACAAGTACTTTCAAGGCAATTGCTTTAATTTAGAAGCTGACAGATCTTCATTTCACAGAGGCGCTTTTCTCGGGCTTAGATTCTTTTTTAGAGTCAGAAGAGCTTAACTCTGCCTTTTTCTCTATTTTCTCCGAGGACTTCTGGTCCTGGAATTTCTGAACATTATTCTTGCCGTAGTCATTTACATACCACCCAGCTCCCTTGAACTGGATAGCAGAAGGTGAAATGAGGCGTTCTAATGTGCCCCCACAGGCCTCACAGGTAGCCAACGGCGGATCGGAAAATTTCTGGATAACTTCCCTGATATTCCCGCATTTTTCGCAACAGTATTCATAAAGAGGCATATATGTTAACTCCGGCAAAATATATGATTCCGGTGCCAGGTTGTCAAGTTGCAAGACCCCAAAGTGCGGTTACCTTCCCTCCCTAGAAACTCCATGCTATCATGCTTTTATGCTATCCAAAAGGTGGGGGAGATGTCAGTAAAACGAGTTCGCCAAGCTGTTATTCCAGCGGCAGGAATGGGAACTCGCTTTCTCCCTGCCACTAAAGCTGTCCCCAAAGCGATGTTGCCAATCGTGGACAAGCCCACCATCCAATACATTGTGGAAGAAGTGGCCCAATCAGGCCTTGAGAGTGTTGTTTTTGTGACTGGCGAAGGCAAGAGTGAGATCGAAAATCATTTTAATCACAATATAAAGCTCGAGCAACGACTTCGGGAACTAGGAGAAGAAAATTTGCTTGAGCTTGTTAGGGAAATCGCCAGGCTGGTTGCCTTTTCGGTGGTCCCCCAGAGGAATTCTTTGGGCTTGGGCCATGCCATCCTGATCACTCAGGAGCTACTTGCCCGAGAGCCTTTTGCCGTTCTTTTGGGTGACGATATTTTTACCGGTGAAGTGCCTTGTTTGAAACAACTTTTGAAAGCATATGAATCTTGCCAAAGTAGCATTGTTGCTGTGATGGAAGTCCCCCCAGAAATGGTTTCTCGCTATGGTGTGGTGGCTGTCGAATCGGCGAGTGGCGAAGATGGTCGCCTCTATCGAATTCAGGATGTGGTGGAGAAGCCATTGCCTGAAGATGCCCCTTCTAATTTGATCATTGCCGGTCGATATATTTTGACCCCTGGAATTTTTGAAGCTCTGGCAAAGACTAATCCTGGGGCAGGAGGAGAAATTCAACTCACCGATGGCCTTAAATATTTAATGGAAAAAGAGCCTGTTTATGCTTATCGTTTCCATGGCGCTCGATATGATGCAGGGGACAAGCTGGAATATCTAATAGCCACTGTCCAGTTCGCCCTTGAACACCCGGATTTAGGGGATGCGTTTCGAGGTTATTTGAAAAAATTGAGGTTGTAAGAGTTAAGGGATGTTAGATAGAGGCACAATTCGAGAAAATATGGATTTCATCCGGGTCCAGCTCAAAAAAAAGGCCTTCGAGCTGGACTGCGATGCTTTTTTCGAACTAGATCAGGAAGAGCGTTCGGTTCGCAAGGAGTGGGAAGAGATGCGCGCCCTTCGTAACAAGACCAGTGATGAAATTTCCAAAATGAAACAGCAGAGCGAGGATTGTGACAAGAAGATTCAAGAGATGAAGAAGGTATCTGCTCGCATCAAAGAACTAGATGAAAAGATAAAGTTATCGGAGTCTGCCCTCCGAGGGTTTTTGGCAGATATCCCCAATGTTCCACACGAGAGTGTGCCTACGGGCCGTGATGAGTCGGCAAACATCGTAGTTAGGGAAGTCGGGGAAATTCCGGAGTTTGACTTTGCAGTTAAGGATCATGTTGATTTGGGTGCCAACCTGGGCATTCTTGATCCCGAGAGGGCCAGCAAGATTACGGGTGCTCGCTTCACCAACTACTATGGAGATGGTGCTCTGTTGGAGAGGGCACTGATTAGCTTCATGCTACATGTGCATGTGAAGGAGCATGGATATCTAGAGATCCTTCCGCCCTTCATGGCCAACCGGGCCAGTTTTTTTGGGACAGGGAATCTTCCTAAGTTTGAAGAAGACTTATTCCATGTTGATGGCACTGAGTATTTTTTGATTCCTACCGCTGAAGTCCCTGTTACCAATGTATTTGCCAACGAAATTTTGGCCGAAGAGGATCTCCCCATCAATTTTGTTGCTAGTACGCCCTGTTTTCGTAGTGAAGCGGGATCCTATGGCAAGGATACGAAAGGGCTTATTAGGCAGCATCAATTTAACAAGGTAGAGTTAGTAAAGTTTTCAAAGCCCGAAGAATCATATGACAATCTCGAAAAATTAACTTCCCATGCGGAAGAGATTCTTCGTCGTCTGGAACTTCCCTATCGGGTAGTAACTCTTTCTACTGGTGACATGTCTTTCAGTGCAGCCAAGACCTATGATTTGGAGGTCTGGATACCTTCTCAGGCCCGATATCGAGAAATTTCTTCCTGTACTAATTTTGAGGATTTTCAAGCTCGCAGGGCAAATATTCGGTACAAGACCAGCCACAACAAACGCCATCAACTAGTTCATACTCTTAACGGATCCGGTTTGGCTGTGGGAAGAACCTGGGTTGCAATCCTCGAGAACTTTCAGCAGGCCGATGGCACGGTACTTATTCCTCAGGCCCTTCGACCCTGGATGTACGATGCAGAAAAGTTGACCGGACAGTCTTTTGTGCTAAGCTGACCGAGCTCCTGGTCCTATTTAGATGATTAAATTTACCTTGGGCAAAGAAGTCAACTTAAGCCCCTACGATCAAATTAAAGGCCAGCTTTTGTCCGCTATCTACTGCGGAAAGATTAAGGAGAAAGAACGCCTCCCATCCATCCGGGAAGTGGCAGAATGTCTGGGGATTAATTATAAAACTGTCCGAAAGATTTACCTGCGTTTGGCTGAAGACGACTATATTGAGATTGTCAAAGGTAGTGGCGCATTTTTGTGCAATCGCAGCGGAGAAGGTGGTTATGAGCAGATGCGCCGAGAAGCTACTTTTAAACTGCTAGGAGAGGTTGAGAAGAAGGCTGGCGCTCTAGGTTTTTCTCCTGAGAAGTTCGCCGCGCTTTTTGACAATTACATCTCGGGAAGGAATTTGAAAAGACTCCACCTTGCTGTGATTGATCATGCGGAGGAAGCATTTATTTTCTCCCGTGAACTGACAATGCGCTTGGGCGCCAAGACATCATCGGTTTGTCTAAGTGAGCTTCAAACCGATGATTCCACCAAAGCACTCAAGGAGTGCGATTATTTTCTAACCACGAGCTGGCATATGGAGGAAGTGAAACTACTTTCCGATCGTTATGGCAAACAATTGGTGGAGATCAAGCCCAGTCCTAACATATACCTTGAGATTTTAGAAGCAGCCCAAAGTCGCAATGTTGCCATAGTGGTTCAGGATGAAAGAACGATGCATGCCCCCCAGGAGGTTTTTATGAACATCTTTTATCCATCCACTGAGAAAGAGTTTTGGATTGCACCGATCGACCAAGAAGATTTGATCGAAAAGATTGTTCAGAAAGCCGAGCTTATCTTTGTTTCACCTATGTGCTGGGACGAAATGAGAAGGCGCACTCCGACCGGAAAGGAGTTAAAGACATATGACAATTTTATTTCTGAGGAGACGCTCGATCGTCTCAAAGAACTTCAATTGTTCGTTTAAGGTCTAACTTCCTTGATAGCCAAGACACCTTCTGCCGAAATTGAATTAATCTCCGAAGAATATATTAAGAGTATTCCAAAAGCAGAGTTACACCTTCATCTTGAGGGGTCGGTGACCCCCGCCATCTTCGCCGCTCTAAGTCGTAAATACGACACAGACTACGCCGTACTCAACGAGGAGAAAATCCAAGCCCAGCTTTTCAATTACCGGGACTTTTATGACTTTCTGAACACCTATCGGATTGTTTGTGAGCATCTGAGGGAACCGTTAGATTATCTGATGGTTTTCGATTGGCTAGAATCTTATTTCGCAGAGCAAAATATTCGATATGCAGAGATCATTTACACCCCCTCCATTCTCTGGAGAGCTGGAAGAGATGGCAGGGAAGTCCTTGTCGCCTTGCTTAAGCAAAGCAACAAGCTCGATGATCAGGGAATCACGATCCGGTGGATTTTAGATTGTGTTCGTCAATTTGGAGCCGAATGGGCTTGGCGAACCGCTGAACTAGCTGTAGAGTTCTCGAAACAAGGAGTTGTAGCAATCGGCCTTGGCGGCGATGAAAAATCTCTTAGCATGGGAGAGTACCAAGAAGTCTTTGCCTGGATACGAGATCACCAGCTTCACGCTCATGTCCACGCTGGGGAGATAAGCGATGCCCAACAGGTATGGGAAGCCCTTCAGGTCTTAGGAGCCAGTCGTATAGGTCATGGAATTCAGGCGGCTTGGGATCCAAATCTTACGGATTATCTATGTCAGCATGCGATTGGATTAGATGTTTGTCTCACAAGTAATGCCAGGACCGGAGCTTGGCCAACCATTTCAGATAATCCCTTTGATTTACTTCATCGCAAAGGCATTCCTGTGACTCTTAATACAGATGACCCAGGGCTTTTTCAAGTTTCCTTGAATGAGGAATTTCAGAAGGCTGCCTATCTTTTTGGACTGGATCGGCAAGAGCTTCATCACCTTGCGTTGCAAGGGGTGCTTCTGTCTTTTCTTCCCCACCACAAAAAAATGATCCTGATGAAGGAATTTAACGAGGAAATTAGTCGCATCTCGCTCTGAACTTGTACCTTCTTCAAATGGAGGTTACACTACCGCAACGGTTGTCTAGTGTCTTGAAATGGCGTCTCAATGGCCGTCTTAGCGTTTGTCTTCCTCGCTTTTCTAATGTTGCAAGGGCGTGAACCTAAGTTCTTTCAGGTGTGTTTTGATTGGCATTGTGTTGATAAGCAGTGCTCACAATGTCGAAGAAGCGGGGATGCTTCTTGTCTCAGGAGAATAGAATGAGAGATAATAGACTAAAGAATTTGAGAAAAACTCCTGCGTCTTACATAAAGCCGAACATGTATTTTGTGTGGAGGAGTGGCCGAGTGGTTGAAGGCGGCGGTCTTGAAAACCGCTGTACTCGAAAGGGTACCGTGGGTTCGAATCCTACCTCCTCCGCCATATCCTGTAGTGATTTCGCACAGCACAACCAAAATGTTTTTAGATGCAGCACTTGAGAGGAGTACGCACAAATGATTTATGCAAAACGTTTGCTTGGCTTTGCCGCAACCTGGACATTCAGGGCTCTGTTTATTTTTTGTTCCTGTATTTCACTTTCTCAAGCCCAGGAATTACCTCCGGAAGTTTTAAACTATGCCGACACCGTTTTTTACAATGGTCAGATCCTGACGATAGATCGAGAGCGACCCCCTTTCACAGTAGCTAAAGCGGTGGCTATCCGAAACGGTCGAATATTGGCCGTGGGAGAGGATGATCGAATCCGGAGCATGGCCGGCCCTGGAACGCTCCAGGTTAACCTGTACAACCGTGCCATGATGCCAGGTGTAGTGGACACCCATTCCCATCCCAACAGCTACGCTCTTCGGCATTATAACCAAGAGGTAACCCCTCTCTATCATGAGTTTCTTCACAAAAACAACGTTTGGTATGCCAATGTGCGTTGGGAAAGCAAAGAAAAAGCTTTAGCCGACTTCAAAAAGCTGGCGGAAAATGTGCCTTCTGGAGATTGGATTTTCACCAACACCTATTCCAACCCCACCGTGCGACAGGAACTAACAGGAGCAGACTTGGATCGCGTAGCTCCTAATAATCCGCTGTTCATACGGATCGGCTATGGCTTGTGGGCTCTTGCCAACAGCAAGATGCTAGAAATTGTGAGGGAACGTTATGGCGATCAGGTGCCTGGAATTCTAAAAGATGAGCAGGGAGTTCCAACGGGTCGCCTGTTTGGAACCGCTGGGGAGTTGATCGATATGGAAGTCCTGCCTCAGAAACCCCCGGAAATCCTAGCCTCAGCTTTTAAAAAGGAACTAGAGGAGTGGGTGGCGATTGGAGTTACGACTCTATCTACGCGGTTGAAAGGATTTGAAATCAACGCTTATGGAGATCTAGATCGAAGGGGAACCCTGCCTCTTCGTCTCCCTTATACTCATGAGGTAGGACGGGCTAATCCTTTTATGGAGAGAGATCTTAAGCGCTTCGGAAATCTCCAGGGGCATGGCACCAATCACATGTGGTTGATCGGCATATCAACACCCAATCCTGATGGCAACGGGCCTGCCTGGGTCGGAGATGGGGGCCTGGGCACTCCAACGTCTGGAGAAAGCTCCTGCACAACTTTGCCCAAGCGGGAGATTAGAGACAACGATCACTTTCCGGAAGGCCTATGCTTGTGGGATCTCCCAGACGATCCTGGACGCGATGCCGTGTTGATTGCTAATAAATATGGATACCGAGTGGCCGGAGTGCACAACTTTGGCGATAAGGCCTCTTTAGCTAACCTGGCCGCCTATCGGGAAACTGACGAGGATAGATCAATCGCGGGTCGGCGCTTTGCTCTAGACCATGGCATGTTGGTGAGCCCAGAGGTAATCCGACAGTCAGCGGAATTGGGGATCATGTGGAGCTTTCAGCCTCCACTGTTTTACAATCGTTATGCTGCCAATGTGAGTCGAATCTATGGCGAAGAATATGCGCACCAATGGTTGCTTCCCACCAAGAGCCTGATTGATGCTGGCGTAAAGGTCGCGTATGGCGCCGATACTCACAATGACCCGGACAGACACCCCATGTTTAATCTGGAAATTTTGGTGACCAGAAAAACGCGTGACGGACGAATCTTTGGCCCAAGGGAGAGGATTGATCGCAGCACCGCCCTGGTAATGATGACTCGCTGGGGTGCCGAGTATGTCCTGCGTGAGAATGAACTGGGCTCTATCGAACCTGGCAAGCTAGCCGACCTAGTGCTTTTGAGTAAGAATCCGTTAGACCCCAACATCCCGGATGAGGATTTATCCGAGATCAAGGTTTTGGCCACTCTTATTGAAGGAGAGGTCGCTTATGGTTCGCTGGATTAAAGACAGCAACAGTTTTCCTTCGGAGGCCTCCTGTCTTTGATTTCGAGAAGGAGAGAACATATGAAGAGATCACAATCTGCAGCTATGCAATGCGTTATTGTCCTAGTGTTAGGGTCTATTATATGCATTGCTCAAGCTCAGGATCTTGCTCCAGAGATACTCCACTATGCTGACATTGTTTTCTACAACGGTCAGGTTTTAACCATGGATCAAGATAGACCCCCTTTTGCCACCACCGAGGCGCTATCTGTTCGTGATGGCAGGATTTTAGCCGTTGGAGACAATGACCGCATCCTGAAGATGGCGGGCCCCAATACCCAGAGGGTAAACCTTGAGGGCCGAACTCTCATGCCGGGAATTATCGACACGCACTCTCATCTGTATGAGTATGCTATCTACAGACATCCTCGTGAGTATCAGAGGATTCTGCTGCGGGGTCTTCGGGGCCAAGGCGTCCGATATGTGACGGTGAGGTGGAGGAACAAAGAGCAAGCACTAGCGGATTTGAAAAGAGCAGCAGAAGCAGCATCGCCAGGTGAGCGGATCTACACGCAATATACCACTGACGTTAATGCCGACATGAGTCGCCCAAGATCATTGTTGGAATTTACGCGATTTGATCTGGATACCGCCGTGCCCGACAACCCTCTTTTTGTCATCATAGGCTTAGTCGGCTCCTCGGGAATTGCTAACACAAAATTGTTAGACGTTATTGTTGAAACCTATGGAGAAGAGGTTTCTGGGTATGAGAGAAATGAGGATGGAGTCCTGACTGGTCGCCTATCGGGGGCTATTGGCGAGACTGTTAACGAAGAACTTGTTCCTCTGGTGCCGCCAGCAGTGATTGCGCCATTTTACAAAAGGGAAATGGATGAGTGGGTAGCCTTAGGAGTTACAACGGTATCCTCGCGTTTAGGCGGAAGTTATATTACGACATATGCTTACATGGATCGGCAAGGGCTACTTCCGTTGCGGCTCGCCTACTCACATGAGGTCGGGCGATTGAATCCATTTTTGGAGAGGTATCTGAGGCGTTTCGGGGGCATCCAGGGACATGGGACCGACCGAATGTGGATGATAGGTATCTCAATTGGTAATCCTGATGGGGATCCGCCGGGAGCGCCCCATGGGAGGGGTGGAGGCAACTGCACGACATTAATAAAGAGCAGACTGGTCGAAGGGGACGCCTATGGCCTTGAAGGGCTTTGCAATTGGGATGAACCCATGGATCCAAGCGCCGAAGCGCCTGCAATTGTAAATCGTTATGGTTACCGCATAGCGGGCGTGCATAATTTGGGGGATAAGGCGGTTTTGCTGAGTCTAGAGTCCTATGAAAAGGCCAACCGGGAAAGCTCGATCGTGGACAAGCGCTTTGCCATCGATCACGGCTTAATGATTAGCCAGGATAATATCAAGCAGGCTGCCGAACTGGGTGCCATGTGGAGCCTTCAACCCTTTCTGCTTCACGACATTACTCCCACCATTGCCCAAGTGTGGGGAGAAGAAGTGGCACAGCGTTGGACCATGCCAACCCGAAGTCTCATCGATGGAGGGGTGAAGATCACTTACGGAGCAGATCGCTGGTCAGATCCTAAGCGTAACCCCATGTGGGGCCTGGAGATTTTGGTGACTCGCCTAGCGTCCAACGGGACGGTCTATGGACCGGGAGAGAAACTAGATCGAGCCACGGTACTATTAATGATGACTCGCTGGGGCGCTGAATATGTTCTGCGGGAGAAGGACCTGGGGTCGTTGGAACCGGGCAAGCTGGCTGACTTGATTGTATTGGATAGAAACCCCTTGGACCGCAGCATCCCCGATGAAGATTTGTCTGAAATTAAAGTAGTAACCACGCTTGTCGGGGGCCAGGTTGCATACGGCTCACTGAACTAAAGGCCGCGATGGTAATTTTTGCCCATCTGTTTGAAAAGGCTTGGGGAGCGCTTGAGGTATAAAGCAGCGAGAGTGGCTGCGTGGATTTTTCTGGCGTACGGGTCTACTTTAAGTGTCGCCCGAGCCCAATCAGATAGTACAGCGTTAATATCTTTGGGGATCGATATTGCAGTGCCAGGAGAACACGCATCGATCCCGGTCACGCTTGCTTCAAAAACTCCTGTCGGTAAAGTTTCGTTTACAATTTCTTTTCCCAACCAACTGATTAGTTTTTCTTCGGCTACTCAGGTGCCGAAGACGCAACCCTTTGAGCTTGAGATCCGAACAGTGTTAAAAGTGCTAGAAGAGAAGGATGTTCTGCGAGTTGACCTGTCATCAACTAAACAGATCCCACCGGGCGAGTTGGTGAGAATTCAGTTCGCTATGTCACAAGAAGCCCTTCCCAACCATGAATTTCACTTAAAAATTATTGAGTTAGAAGTGCAGAAGCCCGAAGGACAAGAGATCCAAGCCACAAGTTCGGATGGATTAATTGTGGCGGTGGTACTGGGAGATGTTATTCCCGCTTGTTTTTTCTATATGCACTAGCTGTCGCAACTCACCATTTTTGGTACAGACTTTCACCCAAATGGATTTTAAAGTAGGACCCAGACCGCACTGGCACACAGTAGAATGCAAGTAAAAAGGCTGCATTTTGAAACCTTTAACAAACAATTAGTTCATAATTTACGACCGAAGTGGCGATAGATGGACATGCATGGGGGCCAGTATTACGAATGGCAGTTTTTGGCCATTTAATTCTAGTGGGGATGAATTATAAGATTTACAACGTTACAATGGCAGGCAGTAGCAACTTATTGCTGATGTGAGGACATCAATTTGCAACATGGTTACTGACAATGTGGAGAGTCCGTCCCGCAATACACCCACAATAGATCTGAATACTCCTGGGCAACAGCAGGAACTGTTTTCCGCGAGCGGTTTTGTCACCCAGATGGCTCATCTCTACCGTGGAGAAGTAGCAAGGTCTAACACATGGCGAACTCGGCTCGACAGTACTACAAACTGGGCTGTCGTGACGACGGCAGCGGTGCTTACCTTCGCTTTCAGTTCAGTGAGTCATCACCACGTCGTCATTCTAATGAGTCTGCTTTTGGTGTGGTTATTTTTAGTGATTGAATCTAGGCGCTCTCGCTACTACGAGCTGTCAGCTTTACGATTGCGTCTTATTGAGACTCAGTTATTTGCAAGAACCTTAGGCGCTTCTGCTGAAGCACATGCCGATTGGGCTATGAAGTTGGTCGCAAGCTTGCGCAACCCCGAGTTCCCCATCAGTTTTTTGGAAGCTATCGGACGGAGGCTTAGACGAAACTACATTTGGATCTTCACAATTCTAGTAGGGTCTTGGATCGTTAAATTGATGATTTATCCTGGCGCGGAGAGTTCGTGGAGATCACTTTTGCCATACGCCTCCATCGGTTTTGTGCCTGGAACAATAGTTGTCCTTTGCGTAGGGAGTTTTTATGTAGCAGTATGTTTGTTGGCCGTTTTGACCGTTGGGTTGCGAGCCTCTCCAGGTGAAGTATTCTCTGATAGTGAGTTGCTAGAGTATCCAAGCGATCTAATTTTTAAATTCACGAAAGCCGCTAAGGAAGTAGTACATCGCCATGAACAGCTGGCGATTATCATAACGAGCAAACCACAGGCAGTTAGCGAGCAATTACTTTCAGTTCTTAAACGTGGAGTGACGGGATTCGAGGGGCGCGGGATGTATACAGGCCACACCCGACACGCTCTTTTTTGTGCCGTAGAACCTTCCGAAATCTCTCAAATGAAGGCAGTTGTCTACTCGGCAGATGAACAGGCTTTCGTTGTTGTAAATTCAACTGAAAGAATTTGGGGAGCTGGGTTTGGTGATCTTGGGCCCCGTTGGAAACGAAGCCGCCGCAAGAAACAAGGCGCACCTGATGAGCCTTGAAAGTCATTCTGTGCAAGAAAATCTGAGGACACCATGAAGTTCTTGAGCAATATGGGCCAGACAAACGATCTCGGCATGCTCCGTACTGGCCTGCGGCTCCTTATTCTGGGCTTTTGGGTGCTTGCTGGGTTTTCGAATGTCCAAGCTGAGGATTGTGTTCAGTCGGGCAAGGAGCACCTCAAGGAACAACGTTTTACTGACGCCTTACTTGCTTTTGATCGTTGCAAGCAAGCTAATGAAGCAGATGCTGGGGCCTATTTTTACAGCGGTATCGCCCTAGCGGCAACAGGAAACTTCAAAGAGGCTGTGGTCGAACTGGACCAGTCTGTTGGGCTCGATCCAGACAATGCGGAATATGCTTTGGGTTTTGCCGACATTCTTTCCAGTGTTGGACAGTGGGCTCCGGCTAAAGAGGTATTGAGTCTCTTTGATCAGGAAGACAAACTCCATCAGTTGGACACTGAACAACTGTGGCTTCTTTCTGAGCTTTATTATAAGGCAGAGGACTTTGAGCAATCCTTGAAGCTATTAGATTGGGTAGCCCCCAAAATTCCGGAAGATCCTCGAATTGATTTTCGCCGCGGACAGATTTATATGGATGGTTCAAATTTGGAAGAAGCCCTTGTCCATTTCCGGAAAGCTATAGAAGGCATGCCGGGTATGGGGGCTCCTCTTTTTGGTGTGGGGGTTATTTTGCGGCTCCAGAACAAATTAGAGGAGGCCAAACAGGCAATAGTGGAAGCCGTAAAATTGGAACCTGTAAATATCGAATTTCTATGGCAATTAGCTGAGGTTTGCCTGGGATTAAATCAGCCCGAGGAGGCTGTTGAATACCTTGTGAGAATAGAGAAGGCAGACGATTCGTTTTTGGAAGCGTATCGCTTATTGGGAGATTCCTACCGTCGTTTGGGGGATCAGGCTTTGGCTCAGGCGTATCTTGACAAGTTTCAGTCTTTGCGGGCCTCTCAACAGGCAGCCGAGGCCTTTAATGAAGACATTCAATCGGCAATTGCACGAGGGGAAGAAAAACTTCAAGAAAACGAAATCGACAAGGCGCAGGAGTTATTTCAGGAAGTTGTTGAGAAAGCTCCAGACAATTGGTTGGCCCACAGTTATCTAGCCAAGATTTATCTTTCCTCGGGATATTCTAGGTTTGCCTACCTGCATCTTTCTAAAATGGAGAAATTGAACCCCGAATCAGTCGAGGGCAATTATCTGCTGGGCCAGTATTGGTATCAACGAAGAGATTTCCGTCAGGCGCAGCTTTATACTGCCAAGGCGAAGAATCGGTACCCTGGTAGTGGCGTCCTACGCAATTTGCTAGGAAACATTTATGTAGAGATAGGTCAGCCCAAGAAGGCCATCGAGGAATATGAAGCGGCTGTTAGGCTAGAACCGGATCGCCCAGATTTTCGAAGAAACTATGAGGCTATTCTCAGAAATCAATAAGACTCACTGGCCTTCGCGGACAGTATGGTAGAGATTAAGTTGAAGGGCAGGTAAGTTCTGGACGGCGCCGCTGGGCCAGCGAACCTGGGTCGCGATAAGCTTTTCGCTCTCCCCCAGACCAAAGATGATGCGCGGATCTTGCGACGCTTGATAGCTTGTGCCCCCATTCCGTTCCCGAACAATTTCCCTTTGATTAGTCGTTATTGTCACAATAGCTCCCACAGCATCGCGATTACTTTTTTCTCCTACCAATCGTAGTCCTAGCCAGGAGTTGGCATTACCCCCCTCGTTTCTAAGTAAAACGGCTGGCTGGCCATTGTTGACGAATAACAGATCCGAATCCCCGTCGTTGTCGTAGTCTCCTGCGGCTAGCGCTCGACCGACCATTGGCTTTTGCCAGGGTGGGCCTGCCTGCTCGCTTACATTAGAGAATTGTCCTTTGCCGATATTTTCTAGCAGAAGAGGCGGCTCGGCATATGAGACCCCGTAACGATAAAGGTTGATGTTGTCTACAACGTGTCCATTCAGGATCACTAGGTCTAAATCTCCATCATTGTCATAGTCCAGAAATCGTACCCCAAATCCGCTGTAAAAGGTTGCCACCTGGCCTAGGCCAGCGTTTAAGGTAAGATCGGTAAACCAGTTGTCACCCTGATTAGAAAAGAGATTATTCATTTCCTGATCAATGTTTGTGACGATTAGATCAATACGACCATCTTCATTGTAGTCACCAAAGTCCACGCCCATTCCTGACTCTGCTTTGCCATAAATTCCAAAAGCAACCCCAGCCTGAACCCCGATTTCCTGAAAGGTTCCATCTTTATTGTTTTTGAATAGAAAATTAGCCACTGCATCATTAGCAACATAAATATCGGGGAAGCCATCGTTATTAATGTCCCCGGTTGCCACTCCCAGAGCTTTTCCCAGATTGTCCACTCCAGCTCGCTTGGATATGTCGGTGAAAGTTCCGTCCCCGTTGTTTTGAAATAGCACACTGGAAGCGGGATTGTAACGAAGCGGATGACAATAGCTTCGATATCCTTCTTGGGGTTGCCCACAGTACATTTCTTTGTCGTAGTCCCAATCGAGATAGACGCAGACAAAAAGATCAAGATCTCCGTCATTGTCCATATCGAAAAAAGCTGCGCTGGTTGACCAGGCATTAATCCCTACACCAGCCTGTGACGTGACATCCTTGAATGTTCCATTTTTTAGATTGTGATAGAGAGTATTTTCCCCAAAGCGGGTTACATAAAGATCGGCCCACCCGTCGTTGTCAAAGTCACCCACGGCCACCCCCATCCCATAGCCTTTTCCTCCAACTTTGGCCTTCGCCGTGACATCGATAAAGGTTCCGTTGCGGTTGTTTTGATATAAGGCGTGTCGCGCTGGGATGTCAGTGAGAGAATGTCGATGAGTGCCGCTGTCAATTAGGTAGATATCGAGCCACCCGTCGTTGTCATAATCAACAAAGGCGCCTCCCCCTCCCATGGTTTCAATTAGATATTTCGTTGAAGTGGCACCATTTTCATGGTTCCAGTCAATTCCAGCCTGGCGACTCACATCAACAAAGCTAATCTGCCCTTGAGAGTTCGAAAAGGATACCCAACAAACAAGAAAAACAAAACTGATGATGTAAGATTCTGCACGCAGTTGAATCATAGTTTTGACAAGTTAGGGCCCATAGTAACGCGATAAATCTGCCGGAATCTAATCCTAGCCACTCGACAAGTAGTCTAGCAGATTTGTGTTTGCACGACGTTCTTATCTAGGGGAGAGTTACCGAAAACAACCGCCATAGATGGGAGAATGATTTTCGGTGTTTGTGCTTCATGATTTCAGCAAAAGCCCAGCACGCTTCTGGTAAAAACGGAAGGCCGCTGGGAGCGAACTGCACTTCCTAGGTGCAAACCGGTGAATCCCCTTTAGTATCCCATTTTCTTTCTGGTGTGCACACTATTTCCACATTTCCTGTGGATTTTGATGTGGAGGGGGAACATAGATGGAATAGATTTTTCACCCGTCACTTTTAAAAGTATATAGACAGTCTTAACTTTTCAGGTAAGATGGCCCAACCTCGTCGTTGCTAGGTTATCACCATCCTAGCCTAGACTCTCTGGGTGGCCTTGAGTTAGTTTCTCAATGCAAGGCCTAAGAATGGAAGGCTTAAGTTTGGGTTCAACCGTAGATCGCACACCGAAATCTGCAAGCTACTGGGTCCTAGTTCGTAGCAATGTTAACTTCCGGAATTTGTGGACCGGAGAAATAATAAGTCTGCTAGGCGACTGGTTTAATCTCGTCGCCTCGGCGGCTTTAATTGCCCAACTTTCTGGAACTGGATTTGCTATTGGAACCCTTTTCGTAGTGAGAATGTTGGCCCCTTTTGCGATTAGCCCTCTCGCCGGAGTGGTGGCAGACCGCTACAACAGAAGAAATATCCTGATAACAACGGATATCATTAGGGCGTTCATCGTTCTCTGTTTTCTCTTTGTCACTGAACCCCACCACATCTGGCTTTTATATGTCTTAACAGCCCTCCAGTTGGGGGTCAGCGGGTTTTTCTTTCCTGCCCGCAATGCTCTATTACCTGACATTGTTTCAGAGCAGGAACTCGGTGCAGCCAACGCCTTAAGTTCTATGACCTGGTCAGTCATGCTAGCTTTAGGAGCCGCCCTAGGGGGAGTGGCGGCGGGTATTTGGGGTATCTATCCGGCCTTTGTCATCGACGCCCTAACCTTTGTTTTATCTGCCTTTTTTATTGCCCGGGTAAGCTCCAAGAGCGTGATACATATGGATATTGACGGAACGAGTATTCATCGGGGTTTGCAGCAGTTCCTAGATGGGTTGCGATACCTTCGCCAACATGTTGATATATCGATAATCGCACTGCACAAAGCTGCATCGGCCCTCTTTGTTTCCGGATTTCAAGTCGTTCAAGTAATTATCGCTGAGAGTATCTTTGCAATCGGAGAAGCTGGAGGGGTCAGCTTGGGCCTTATGTTTGCAGTGGCTGGCGTGGGAACTGGAATCGGCCCCATACTTGCCCGTTGCTTTACTGGCGATCGTGATCGGGCCCTACGCCTGATGATTATCTTGGGCTATGGATTGGCATCATTGGGTCTGATTGTAACGGCATTTTTAACTAGTTTTCCAGTCGTTTTACTCGGAACCTTATTGCGTGGCGCCGGAGGTGGAATCATCTGGGTTTTTTACACACAATTGCTGATGCAGCATGTCCCCAATCGAATGAGGGGGCGTGTCTTTTCAACTGAATTTGCTATTTTTACTTTGACTAGTGCCATCGGAGCTGCTTTAACTGGAACGGCGCTTGACTCAATTCTCAGTATTGCCGAAACTATCAAGCTGATGGCGGCTTTGACTATCGTTCCGGGCATCTTGTGGGCTATTTGGATGACTAAGAAATAGCCCACAAGGCGCCCGGAAAATTGTAAAACTTTTTGCAGCTCTTCAGTAGAAGATGAAAAGATTAAAGACACCCACTCAAATTGATGTACTTTTTAGAGAAAGAATTGCTATCCTTTTCAAGCATAGCAATCGCTGTAATATCAGCGAGACAGCATATCAAGAGGTGACCGCTTTCAGTGTTTCCAATCCCCAGATCCCGATTGACATCGTCGATGTCATTGAAGATCAGTTCACGACTCGGTATGTTACCGAACGGAGCTCAGTGGAGCATCAGTCCCCTCAGGTAATTTTGCTACAAGAAGGTCGCGTTGTTTGGCATGCTTCCCATTTCGATCTAGCAGGTGAAGTTCTACAAGCACAGGTCAAGGCCTGCCTCTCTGACCTTTCTTGAAATTTAAGGATCCTGGAAGGCAAAGTATTTTGCAGCAACCCTATTTGCTCGACTATTGAGTATGTAGCTTGGCACGAGAGCGGATAACCAGATGGCATTAGATTTATTGTAATGGGTAGAAAAAATGCGTCTGTTGACTAGTGAAGGGAAAAGGCCGGAATGGTACAATGCGTGGACTAAAGGACTGCGAGTTGAATCCATTGGGTTCAGTCAGCGGACTGCTTGTTCAGGGCTATGCTATGGTGGGGTAGCCATTAGGCTTCTACGTGAGAGGTAAACAGATGCCCGAATGTTTTCGTTCGGTATTAGAACGGCTTGATAAAGAGAATGAATTGCTGCACATCAGGAAACCTGTAGATGTGCGCCATATTTCTCCGTTGATTGTACAGGCTGACAAACCAGTTTGGTTTCATGATCCCATTGGGTTTGATATCCCAGTGGTGAGCGGGTTGTATTGGAAGCGAGATAGACTGGCCCGTTCATTAAACTGGCCCGAAAATGAGTTGGGAGTTCGGTTTCCCCAGGGCGTTCAAAAGAGGTTGGAGTGCACTACAGTTGAGGCAGCCCCCTGTCAAGAAGTTGTGAAATTGGATGATGAGGTCGATCTGACGGAATTGCCCCTACCTTTTCTGGGAGAGCGTGATGGCGGAGCCTTTATCTCAGCAGGAGTTTTATTTGCGCGCAGTGAGGAAGATGTGGTGAATGCTGGAGTGTATCGGTTAATGTATCGTAGCCGCAACGTAACATCAGTGGATCTGGTCACTAACTCAGATTTGAGAAGATGCTACGAAGCGGCCTTCAAGCGTCAGGAACCGCTGCCTATTGCTATTTGTATCGGGGTGCATCCCTTTGAGATGCTTAGCGCCGCTTTCAAGGCGCCGCCGGGTGTGAGTGAAATGAGTATCGCCGGGGGCCTTCATGGCGAACCAGTTCGGACGATTCAGGCTAAAACTAACGACATCCCGGTATTAGCTGACTGCGAGATTGTTCTGGAAGGGGAGATAGATCCGGTGGGGTGGACGGTTGATGAAGGCCCTTTTGGTGATTTTGCTGGAATGTATACGGAGGTTCGGTGGAATCCTACCTTTACCGTTAAGGCTATGACTTATCGCACAAATCCCCTCTTGCAGGTTATACAGATGCCTTGGGAAAATGCCTGGCTCGGGGCCGTGGCAATGGAGGCGCAAGTTTTAGAGGTGTTGGCAACGGCTGGTGTTAGTACGGTCGCGGTGCGAGTAACTGAGGGAAGCGCTTGTCGCTGGTCTGTAATTGCCTCTATTCGGAAAAGGGCTGGGGGAGGCAAGAATGCTTTGATGGCAATCCTTTCCCTCTCGGACACCAAACATGCTGTAGTAGTGGATGAGGATGTGGACATTTTTGATTCGGAACAACTGGAATGGGCCAAGACTTTTCGGGTACAGGCCGACAAAGATGTCATAATTATCAGTGGCGCCCAGGGCAAACATATTGATCCCAGTGTACGAGCCTGGGAATTACCCAAGGGACAACTTCCCACTACCTCTAAGATGGGGATTGACGCCACGATTCCCGAAGGTATTCCATCTGATCACTACGAAATTATTACGCATCCTTTTCGTGATGAGGTTAAACTTGAGTCATTCCTCTGAGATAGCCGAAAGGACTCTTGCTCTTCTCAAATCCCGCCCGATGTCTTTTTATGAAATTTTGCGGGCTCTAGAAGACGTGGAGTATCGAGTTATTTTGCAAGCATGGGGGATTTTGAGGGAGAAGGATCTACTAGCCCGGGACGAAGAGGGGAGATACTTGCCTCGGTAGAGGGCGTATCCTCCTCAGACGTTAAACAGAAAATGGCTGATATCTCCGTCTTGGAGCACGTATTGACGTCCTTCGAGTCTTACTAGGCCTTGCTTGCGGGCGGCCGCCATACTTCCAGATTTCACCAAATTCTCAAAGGAAAGCACCTCTGCCCGGATGAATCCGCGTTCGATATCGGAATGGACAACACCTCCTGCCTCCACGGCAACGGTGCCTTGGCGAATAGTCCAAGCCCGCACCTCATCCTCTCCCACAGTGAGAAAGCTGATCAATCCCAGTAAAGCATAGGATGCAGCGATGACCCGATCTCTGGCGGGCTCTTCAATTTTCAGGCTTTCCATGAATTCACGAGCATCACTTTCCTCAAGTTGGGTTAACTCCTCCTCAATTTTCGCACTGAGAGCTACCACGGCGCTGCTCAAGTGAGCATATTCTAGGGACGGGGGCTCGAAAAGCTGTTCCTCCCCGACATTCAAAACAATCAGGACGGGTTTCTTTGAGAGGAGCGCGTACCCTCGAATCAGTTTTTCTTCCTGTGAGGATAGTTCTAGATCTCGAATGGGCCTCTCTTCCTCAAGGGCTTCTTTGAGGCGGAACAAAATTTCCTGTTCATCGATTTTATTTTTTTTCTCCTGGCCCGAAATCTTTTTCAGTTCTTTTCCCAGCCTTTCTAGTCTCCTCTCGATGATCAGGAGGTCAGAAAAGATGAGTTCAAGATCAAAGCTGGCTAGATCAGCTTCAGGGTTTACTATTTCCGCAGGATGGGGAACCTTCTCGTCTTCGAAGCCACGGACCACATGAAGTAAAGCATCGGCCGTTCCAATATAGCCCAAAATTTCAGCGGATAGCTCAGTGTTTTCATTTTTACCCTTGACCCCGCCGACATCCACATATTGCACTTCGGCTGCTGTGAGTTTCCGCGGTTTGTAAATTTCCGCCAGGACGTCCAATCGGGGGTCAGGAACTTTGACCGACGACAGATTAGGCTCAAACCGTCCCGAAGTGAAGCTTGTGGTTTCCGCTGTTCCCCGTGTCAGGGCATTGAAGACCGTCGTTTTGCCACTATTCGAAAGTCCAACGATTGCAATCTTCATATGTTGTATTTGTGGAACCCCAAAAAAACGGGAGTATATCGTTGCTGGGCAAGCTTGTTCAACTAAACAGCCTGTGAGTTTTGTGTGTTGTTGTTTGAAGTTCTTGCAAAATACTGAAGACGCCCTATAATTTTAACCCGGTTTTTTGAAGGCAAAACTCTAGATTCTATGACTTTTAATTCCAATTAGTTACCGGATTTCCTTAGACTATCGATTTATGATACGCGCTCTCAATCTTTCCAAGGCTTATGGGTCAAATCTGCTGTTCGACAAAGTGAGCTTCGTCCTAAATCCGGGGGAGCGACTTGGACTAGTGGGCCGCAATGGGCATGGCAAGACCACCTTGTTTCGGATTGTGTTAAGAGCTGAGCTGCCCGATGATGGAGAGATCGTAGTGCCGAAGGGTTATCTGGTCGGTCACCTTTCCCAACAGATTGAGTTTAGTGAGGCAAGCGTTTTGGCAGAGGCGTGTCGCGGCCTTCCCAAGACCGAGAATGGTACGGATACAAGCTACCGGGCCAAAGCCGCACTCAACGGACTGGGTTTTTCAGTGGAGGATTTAAACCGTTCTCCTGGGGAGCTTTCAGGGGGTTATCAGGTACGCCTTAACCTAGCTAAGGTGCTGGTTGCTGAGCCTAATCTGTTGCTTCTGGATGAGCCTACTAACTACCTAGACATCGTCTCAATGCGTTGGCTGCAGAGGTTTCTTTGTAACTGGAATGGCGAGCTAATTCTAATTACTCACGACCGCGAATTTATGGATGGGGTCACCACCCACACCATGGCAATCCACCGTAAGAAGCTCCGAAAAATCAAAGGGACGACCAAGCAAGCTTTCCAGCAGATTTCTCAGGAAGAGGAAATTCATGAGAAGACACGCGTCAACCAGGAAAAAGATCGCCGTCAACAGGAACAGTTCATCGAACGCTTTCGGGCCAAGGCCACCAAGGCTAAGGCGGTGCAAAGTCGTATCAAAAAACTCAACAAGGAGCTTACCCTGGAACGTTTTGATGAGATCCAAGACCTCAACTTCCATTTTCACGCCGCTCCTTTTTCCGCTAAGCACACCTTGAATGTCGAAGGGCTTTCCTTTAACTACTCCGAAGGAGTTCCTTTGATCGAGGGACTGACTCTTCGCGTCGGCCGGAATGACCGAATTGGGGTCGTTGGACCTAACGGTAGAGGCAAAACGACCCTACTCTCGCTTCTGGCAGGTATTTTAGAGCCAGTCAAGGGGGGAATTCGACTCCATCCCAAGACCGAGGTGGCGTATTTTGGGCAGAGCAATGTGAATCGCCTTGACCCTGAAAAAACCGTGGAGGAAGAAATTCTGTCTGTCCATCCCGAACAAAGCAGAGGAGCCGTCCGGGGAATTTGCGGTTTGATGATGTTCTCGGGTGATGATGCCCTCAAGAAGGTGAAGGTCCTTTCCGGAGGTGAAAAAAGCCGTGTTCTACTGGGCAAACTTTTGGTGAAGTCTTCCAATCTGCTGCTTCTTGACGAGCCAACTAACCATTTGGATATGCAATCAACCGAGGGTCTCATGTATGCTCTTGAGGATTTTCCCGGGGCTATTATGTTGGTAACCCATAGCGAGATGATCCTGCGTCGGGTGGCTAATCGTTTGGTGGTGTTTGATGGTGGAACAATCCAAGTGTTCGAAGGAGGCTACCAAGACTTTCTGGAACAGATCGGCTGGTCGGCTGAACGCTCCCCCAAAAATTTTTCTAAAAAAACGACCCATAAAGGCAGGAATCGCAAAGAACTGCGGCGACTCCGCAGTGAGATTATCTCCGAGCGTTCCAAGTCTTTAAAACCCCTCGAGGTGAAAATCGCGGATCTGGAGCAGACCATTGCCACCTTGGACAAAGAGGCTAGGCTGGCCGAAGTCCAATTGTGTGATGCGGCTACCGAAGGGGATTCGCAGTCACTTGCTGTGTTGGTGCGGCAAACCCGTGTAATCCAGATCGAAATCGAAAATTTGTCTAAAAAACGTAATCAACTTGTCCACCAACATGGCCAATTGCAGGAGGACTTTGCCCGGCAGTTGCAGGAACTTGAGTAGCCTGTAAGGCTGGTTCTTTACCACCCAAACACAGAGAAAACGATCTTCTCATCTTCTGAATCCTTCTGATTTCAGGCAAACCAGCAGAGTCTTTGCAGCAGAGTGGTGTAATATGCGAAAAGGTCAAGCGGTGGGGTAGCTAGTCTGCATTATGATCATCCGGGGTCTGTCTCACTCGAATCACCCAGAAAGCAGAAGAGAGAGCATATAAATTTATGAGCATACAAAGTAGAGACGAGATCCGGAATCTCGCTCTTATCGCTCACGTTGATCACGGAAAGACGACCTTGGTGGATGCCATGCTTTGGCAAAGCGGAGTGTTTCGCGAAAACCAAAATGTCGCAGAACGGGTGATGGACTCGATCGATCTAGAGCGTGAAAAGGGCATTACCATAATGGCAAAGAACACTTCGGTGTTTTATCGGAGCGTTCAGATCAACATCGTTGATACCCCAGGCCACGCAGACTTTGGGGGCGAGGTCGAGCGGACTCTCAAAATGGTAGATGGAGTGATGCTTCTGGTCGATGCTAGTGAAGGCCCGCTTCCGCAAACTCGTTTTGTTTTGAGGAAGGCTCTGGAAGCTGATTTGCCGCCGATCGTGGTCATTAACAAGATTGACCGTTCGGATGCTCGCCCCCAGGAAGTTCTCGACGAGATCTATGATCTATTCATTGATTTGGATGCAACTGAGGTTCAGCTTGATTTTCCGGTTCTGTATTCTAATGCCAAAACTGGGACTTGCCGGACCTCGATCGATAGTGAAGACCAATCACTAATCCCGCTCTTTGAGCAGATCCTCACGACCGTGCCTGCTCCCCAATTTGATGAAGCGGCCCCCCTGCAACTTCTGGTCACGAATCTTGACTATGACGATTACGTGGGTCGCCTGGCAGTAGGCCGAGTGTTCAATGGGCAGATTGCCGAAAAGGAAGAGGTCGCCCTGTGCCGGAGAGATGGGATGATAGAGCCAGTTCAAATCACCGGCGTTTACGGTTTCGAAGGCTTGCAGCGTGTTGAGATCAAAGAAGCTCGGGCAGGCGATATCGTTGTGTTGGCTGGGGTGCCGGATGTCAATATTGGAGAAACCCTTTCCAGTATAGATGACCCGCGTTCTCTGCCCTCCATGCAGGTCGATGAGCCGACCATATCGGTTGTCATGTCAGTCAATGACTCGCCATTATCCGGAAGGGATGGGAAGCATCTGACCTCAGGCAAATTGAAAGAGCGACTGCTCAAGGAAAGCTTCACCAACGTTTCAATTAAAGTGGAAGAGACGGAATCCCCGGATGTCTTTAAAGTATCCGGACGGGGTGAACTTCAACTTGCTATCTTGATCGAGATGATGAGGAGGGAGGAGTTTGAGTTGTGTGTCGGTCGTCCTGCAGTGATTACGCGCCACATCGATGGCGTTGAAAGGGAACCCATGGAGCAATTGGTGGTTGATTGTCCCGAGCCATACATCGGAGTTGTGACCGAGAAGATGGGCATCCGAAAGGGACAGATGACAAAGATGGTAAACCATGGGACGGGACGAGTACGAATTGAATTTCGTGTCCCTTCCCGGGGGCTCCTCGGATTTCGTACCGAATTTTTGACTGACACTCGAGGGGCCGGGATCATGACGCATATACTGGACGGCTACGAAAAGTGGTTAGGCGATATTCCTAGCCGTCCAACAGGAGCGCTGGTTTCTGATCGCAGTGGGAAGGCTAACTCTTATGCCATTGAGCATCTCCAGCCACGCGGTGAACTTTTTGTTTCACCGGGCGATGAGGTCTACGAGGGAATGGTGGTGGGCGAAAACTCGAGACCGCAGGATCTGGATGTGAATATCACCAAAGAGAAGAAGCTCACCAATATCCGCTCCTCCACAAGCGATGTGCTGATTCATTTAATCCCTCCTCGCCAAATGAGCCTTGAGCAGTGTTTGGAGTTCATCCGAGATGACGAGATGCTGGAGGTGACTCCAAAGGCGTTGAGACTACGCAAGCGCCAGCTGGCGGCTTCGCAACGTAAATAGCCCGGGCCGCTCGTCTTACGAGTAAGATTGATGCCCACTGCCTCTCATCCAGTTCCAGAACGAATGTTAGCCGTTAGTTAGAGTCGTTAACGTTAATCGGTCCGCCGTTCCAAGGCACAGCCTGTTCGGCTGCACGGAGGATTTCGTTCACACCCTCCTCGTCATAGTTGTATTCTTCACCCACTGGCGCAGTATTCCACTCGGTGGCCAACCTTTCATGCAGGGCAATGGTCCTGCCGCCCACCACCGTCATCAGGGGCTGAATTCTGAGTATGTCGTTTTCGGGAATGGTGAAGTAGTCGCGGTCCAGAACCACCAGATCCGCCCACTTGCCTTCCTCCAGTGTGCCAAGCTTGTCGGCCTTCATGACATAGCGGGCTGCCCAAGGTGTCCACAACTTCAAAGCTCGCACCCGATCGATCTTCTCTTCGGGTGCCCAGATATTGCCTCGCATCGTTCGGCTCATGGTGAGCCAGGGCATGTAAAAAGGGGAGGGGTTGCCACCGAAGTGTTGGCCTACCACCTGAACACCTGACTCGATCCAGGTCTTGTAAGGCAGCATGAACTTCCTAAGGTGCTCAGGATCATTGTATTCCCCATAATCCCGGATCAAGGCCTCAAAGGTTCCCAGGTAATTTGGGCCACAGCTAATAATGATGCCGTACTCCTTGAGTTTATCCATAACTTCCGGAAGCTTGCTCATCTGGTCGCAGTGCTCGACCGCAAAATGTTCATCGTGGATCTGCTGGACGGTCAGGCCGGTCTCGGCTCGAGCCTCGTCGATCATTTGGATGAAGCGTTTCAGGCTGTCACTTCCGACTGAATGGACGCCCTTCAGGCGCCAGCCGGCCTTGATAGCATTTTTCAGGGTGTCCCAGTGAAGGTCACCCGTCTTGGGACAGGTTTCCCGTATTTTAATGTGAGGTGGCGCCACTATATCGTCACCCAGGCAGGCTTCTGGAATGTGTGAATCCCAGCGCTCGGAAGCCACGCCATCGAACCAGAAATAATCATCTCCGATGCCCTGTAGCACTCCTGTCCGGCGATACAACTGGCGGGTTTGTATAGGATCGGTTGGCATCCGGTGGACCTCGTAGTGAGCGCTGAAACGAATCGGCATCTGACCCAGTTCGGCTAGTTTGGCGTAACCCGTCATGATCTTTGGAAATTGAATACGGCTGGAGAAAGTGGTTACACCACGGGCTGCGAAAGCCTCTGATCGGATCTTTAGCACCTGGGCCAAAATATTGGGGTCCAGGTCTTCCAGGTAGAGTTCCCACTGGATTACCGACATTTCCTGGCTTCCCACCCAACCTATCTCAGCTGGATCTTCTCCGATTTCATCCATATGCATAGAATCACGAATGGATTCAGAATAGCCAGGAAGGAATTCTTCTAGGCTGTTCAAGGCTGCAGAGTTAATAAATCCCCGGTTACCAGGACGGACAATAACTGGATTGTTAGGCGTCCACAGATCCAGGGTTTTCCGGTTAGTCAGACGGCGCGTGTCTCCCCATAGGTCTAGCTCCAGAGGACGATCGGGGTGGGCCTGCATGTTGACTCTCAACCAAGTTCCCTTGTCCATATTGGCCACAGCCGCTTGGATTGAATTTCTCAATATGCCCTGCGTTTCCTCCAGATTGTCCGCTGCCTGGGGAGTGATAGTCACCTCGTTGGGAGGATACTTGATACCAAAGCGGTCCAAATATCGAAGGGCTGCGCCGTAGATGTGGGAGTGAGGCTCAATAATGCCAGGAATCATGGTACGACCGCCTAGATCATAAATTTGGGTGAAATCTCCAGCCAGGGCCTGAACCGCTTCATTGGTGCCCAGCTTCATGATGGAGTCCCGTTTGACGGCCAGAGCCTGATAGATATTACCGGGATCCGATGAGGTTGAGGCATCGTCCATGCTCACGATCTTGCCATTAACAAAAATGGTTTCTGCGTAGCCATTTCTGGCAACCAATTCGGGTAGTTGCTGGGACTGTACCGTCGCGATCGAAACTAAACTACATAAGGCTAGCGATATGAGTGAAAGTTTCTCTAGCTGTCTAATCATTGCTGTCTCCTTGTCTAAGCGCAATTTTTAAGAGGGATGGGTAGTTAACAAAACAATCATTCGATGGTTTTCATGTCTTTTCGTGACTTTCGTGAGGCTCCCAGTCGGAGCAGCAGATCCATCGTGCTTTGGTGGTTGCCGTAAGTTCCTCTACGCCCCAGATCTGGGCTTATTCCCGCCGCCATTGACCAGGGTGTCTGGCCGAGATTGTCCTCTGCTTCTACCTTAGCCCCGAGGTCTACCAGGTACTGGACAATTGCGTCTTCTCCTGTCACGGCAGCGGCGTGCAGGGCCGTCTGGCCGTCATCCCTGGCGGCATGGATGTCGGCGCCTAGTTCCACCACTACCCGGACGGCTTCTTCGGGGGCGCCCAACCTTTTTTTGATAGTGCCTTGGGTGAATCCCCGGGCGGCTCCTGCGGCCGCCATCAGTGGCGTGGTGTTTCCCTTGGCTCTTAGTCTGTGATCGGCGCCATGCTTCACCAACTCCCGCAGCATTGCAGCATCACCGGCCAGTGCTGCCAGAAAAAATGGGGTAGCTCCTTCCATCCCCATGCCGGTCGCAGGATCATCTGGTCCCAGCCTCAAACGGGTGATGATTTGAGCGTTCGGATCGGCGCCCTTGTCTAGCAGTGCCTTAGCTAGTTCAGATAGGTTGTTTGGCACCATCCGGTAGGCGTCATCATAATTTAGACTGTTGACTAAGGAGAGCCCTTGAGCCATGGTGTAGTGCAAAGCCGTTACTCCATGATCATCTGGACTATTTGGATCGGCGCCCTTGCCCAGGAGAAAGAGCCCTACTTTTTCGTGGCCGCTGGCACTAGCCACCGTCAGAGCATTGCCGTGTTTTGGTGTTGCATAATTTGGGTCGGCTCCCTTGCTCAACAGGAATCGAACCGATTCCAGGTCGCCTTGCTGGACTGCGAATAGCAAGGGCGTAAAGCCTTCCTTTGAGCGAGCCTTGACTTCAGCGCCGTGTTCTACTAGTTTCCGAGCCACCTGCGAGTGCCCCGATGCCAGCGCCCACATTAGAGCAGTTTGTTCCCAGCGGGCTTGCTTTCCGTTCGGATCCGCTCCCCTGCTTAGCAATGATGTCACGGCCGCCAGGTTGCCGGTTCGGGAACACGCCATCAAGATCGTTTCTCCGGTTGATTGAGCCGCGTTGGGATTAGCTCCGGCTTCGAGTAGCTGATGAACTATTAGGTCACTTCGGTTGGTGCAGGCCAGCGAGAGGGGAGTAACCCCGTATACGTTGGCAGCATCTGGATTTGCGCCTGCACTAATTAGGAGTTGTGTCGCTTCCAGATCGTTGCGGTAGGCCGCCCAGTGAAGCGCCGTCTCTCCATTGGCCCCCGATCCGTTTGCGTCGACCTCCTGTTCGACCAGGGAAAGCATGGCTTCCCGGTCGCCCCTTTGAACGGCCTCAAGTAGCTGGAGATCACTGCCGCCGGCAATCAGAGATGTCGCTGCCAACCAAGCCAGCCCTCCCCAGGTTGCAATGGATCTTGGTTTGAAATCCGGTAGTCGACTCATCGGCCTTTTTATCCCAGAGAGAGAAGTTCAAGTTTTCCGGTGCTGTCGCCGAAGTTTTGCACATCGACCCCAAAGTGCTCCAGCAGCGTCAGGTAGAGATTCGACATCGGCGTATCTTCCCCGAAGCGCAGGTGACGGCCCTGTTTAAACTGACCCTTGCCGTCTCCGAACAAGAGGACAGGCAGGTTTGAGGGCAAATGGTTGTTACCGTCGCTTAAGGCGCTGGCATACACGATCAGCGAACTGTCCAGCAGGGAGCCATCGCCATCAGGGGTGTCGCGCATCTTTTCTAGGAAATAGGCGAACAGCTTGGAATGATAGATGTTAATTTGGATCACCTTAGCGATCTTTTCGGGATCATTGCGGTGATGTGATAGTGGGTGATGGGCATCAGGAATGCCGATCTCTGGAAAAGGCCGATTGCTTTGTTCCCGGCCCATCATGAAGGTGCTTACGCGAGTCATATCAGTCTGGTAGGCCAGTACCTGCAGATCAAACATCAACTCGGAATACTCATCAAAGATGTCCGGAATGCCGGAGGGTCGCTCTATCGCAGGCAGACCGCCGGATGTCTGCTTCTCGGCAAGCTGGATGCGTCGTTCGATATCTCGCACGGCATCGAGATACTGGGCAAGCCGGTTGCGATCGCTGGGTCCAACCCGCCCCATCAGCCGAGTGGTCGCCTCTCTCACCGAGTCAAGAAGACTTTTGTCCTTGTGGAGGCGGGCCAGACGAACCGACGGATCGGTGCTGTTTCCGTCTCCGAAGAGGCGTTCAAAGACAGCACGTGGCTGACCTTCGCTGGGCAGTGGCGTGGTGGCATTGCTCCAAGAGAGCGTGTTGAGGTAGGCACAGCTCCAGTCCTTTTCACATTGGCCGACCACACTACTAACGTGCAGTCCCATCTCAAGCGATGCTAATTGGGTATCTCTGCCAAGTTCTCGGGCCAAGATTTGATCAACCGAAATGTCGACGTGGCCTTCCATTTTGGGATGGACCCCTGTTAGGAAAGTGGCGCCAGCTCGCTCATGAGGTGCCGCCTCACCTTCTCCTGGTAGCGGAAGGGCGGGGTTGTGGTTGAGTCCGGTCAGCACCAGCATGCGATCTCGAAAGGCCGCCAGTGGTTCCAGAGTGGGAGTTAATTCAAAAGCGGCTCCTTCAGCTGTCGGCGTCCAATGGTCCATGATCATCCCGTTGGGAGCATAAACAAAGGAAAGGCGCCGGGCTCGGCTGGCCGCGGTACTGGTCCTGGCGGCCAGTGCCGGAACCATGGCGTCCAGGAGCGGTAAGGCCAAGGTGGCTCCTATACCCCGGAGAACTGTTCGGCGCGGAATGTGCTTTTTTGTAATAATCATGGTTTTTGAGATCTCCTCATTTGAAAGGGTGTACTCCTGACGATATTTAAAATGAGTGACGACCACCGGTAGTTGTTGGAAGCCGCTTCTCGGATAATTCCTCTTACGGCCGGGGCATCGTAGGATTCAAGTCCTCTCCCCAGGGCATAGGTGAGGAGCTTTTCCGTGGTGGTTACGATAAACTCCCTACCCTTTTCATGCAATGCCTTTTGCAATTCCACCGGGCCCTGGAATGAAGTGCCGTCCGGGAGGACCCCAGAGGGATCAATAGGAGCTCCAGCATCCATGGTTCTCCAGGTGCCGATCCCGTCAAAGTTCTCCAGCGCAAAGCCCAATGGATCCATCTGTGAGTGACAAGTAGCGCAAGCAGGGTTGGCGCGGTGTTGTTCCATTTGCTGGCGCATTGAGAGGACCTTTCCACTTTCATCGCGCTCCTGGAGTTCCGGAATATTGGCCGGTGGCGGCGCTGGTGGTGATCCCAGGATATGATCTAGCACCCACTTGCCCCTCAGCACCGGGGAAGTACGGTTGGCGTAAGAGGTTACCGTGAGTAGGCTCCCCTTGCCCAGTAATCCTCTGCGTTCCTCCTGCGTTAACTCCACCCGCCGAAAGTGGCTGCCGTAGATGTTGGGGATCCCATAGTGGCGCGCTAGACGTTCATTGACGAAGGTGTGATTTGCATCCAAAAGGTCCAAGAGGCTACGATCCTCTCGCAGCAGACTTTCAAAGAAAAGCTCCGTCTCCAGACGGAAAGCCTCCCGCAAGTTGTCGTTGAAATAGGGAAAGATCTGCGGGTCAGGCCGAACTGCATTTAGGTTTCTCAGAAACAACCACTGACTGCCAAAATTCGTGACCAAAGCCCGGGAGCGTGAATCCGTTAACAAACGGCGCACCTCCTGTTCCAACACCTGGGGGTCTTTGAGCCGATCCTGCTCAGCTAGGTCTAGGAGTTGATTGTCCGGAAGACTACTCCACAGAAAAAACGACAGGCGGGTCGCCAGTTCAACATCGCCAATGCGATAGGCGGTGTCGGGAGGTATTTTTTCCGGATCGGGTTCGATCCGGAACAAAAATTCGGGCCCCACCAGGATTCTTTCCAGTGCCGTTCCGATTCCGGCTTCAAAGCCCTTTTCCCTTCGTCCCGTTTCATAGAAGTCGAAGAGAATGTGAAGGTCTTCATCTGTCAAGGCACGTCGATAGGCCCGCCTTGCCAGTGTGGAGAGGATCTTGCGGGCACAAGGGTCCTCTTCCTCGATACTATTGGGGTTACATACAAAAACTTTGCGTCGGCTGGCAGTCTCTCCTAGTCCCTGGGCGTTGTAGGGACCACTGATAGTGATGTTGGCTACAAGCGGGTTGCCTCCCTTGTATTGTTGCCAGTCATACATGGTCATTGTGGGTAGTTTTGGGCCCTCTGACATTCGGGTTTCTTTCAGGAACGTTGCGCCAACTAGTCGAGTTCCTGCTTTGGCCGGAAAGCGCACTTCCAAAATCTTATCGGCCGTGCGTTCGTAAGTCTCCTGGGCAGGATCCCCCATGGTCGCCGATGAAAAAATACTTGCTGATTGGCCGTGTATTTCCCCGCCGAAGGTGAACCGTTTGATTCGGACATTATTCAAGCTCACATCGAGCTGGTGAGACTGAGTCAGACCGCGAATATAGTCCCTTGAGTCTCTTCCCAGAGAGACCTTGATGATGTACTCGCCGTCCAGTGGAAAATGGTGGCGTACCGCGATTCCCCCCCGTGTCCCGAAGGGCAGAGAGTCATTCATCCGGTCATCTTGAATGTTGTATTTGGGAACGCGGTAGGTTTCAGAGACCGGTGAGGCATCCCAATCCCCAATGGCAAGGCGGGTTACCTTGCGTGCTGCTGACATATATCTTTCCAGTAGCAAAGGCGACACTGACAGAACATCGCCGATGTTGTCAAAACCGTGCCTCGAGTCATCGGCTGGAAGAAGGGTCTCTTCGTCAATTTCGACGGCCAGCAAATCGTGCACCGCATTAGCGTACTCGAAGCGGTTGAGACGATGAATCGAAGGCCTTCCCGGATTAGGATCAGCGGCGGCGGCTTGGTCGAGCTGCACTTCCAGGTAAGTTGCTAGGGAGTCGTAGGTAGTTTTGTCTGGCCTGGGCATACCAGCTGGTGGCATAGCTCCAGTCCTCAGCTTTTTGACCACTTTTTCCCAAGTCTCAGGTGCTTGCTTGGCCTTTGTGATGTCCAATGCACTCAGCGCCAGGCCCCCAACACGGGATTGTTCATTGTGGCAGGTTGTGCAGTAGCGATCAAGGAGCCTCGGATAGTAGGAATCGTGAGAGGGAATAGGCTCAGCGCCCTGCAATTCTGCCGCTGAAAGCAGACTGCCTCCTGCTAACATAACGGTCAGTAACCCCAAAGTCGCTTTTAGTGTCGTGGTAAGCCTGCTCATGCGTCTTTACTGTGCCCTAAGGCTCATTATAAAACCTGCATAAATAATTGTATAGACTGACAAGTGTTCTAACTAACCCAGCAGCACCCTGAAAACGTGGATATCTTCAATGCCGGGCCCACTCCACTCGGGGTATTTCTTTGCAAAATTTTGAAGGACAGCCTCCTTTTCTGTCATGTCCGTGACGAAGGAAACGACTCTATTGAATAATTGATCGCCAATTTTGATCCGGACATGGGGGTCACGAAGGACGTTCTGATTCCAGAGTCTTTCGTAGGGAAACTCACCACCTTGGTAATAGGCGGAGAAAAGGTAAAGCTCGCCATTGTAAGTAGCACAATAAACATTGACCGAGTGGGGAACAAAATACCACGTTCGTGTCTCCACAGAGATTTCTTCAACTTGGTCGGTAAAGGACCAGTCACTTACAGGTGTTGTGATCAGAGTTCCCTTAATCCAAAATCCGGCGCTACGTTCCTGGGGAGCAAAGCCCACCACTCTCACAGCGACAAGTCCCAAAACTAAGATTAGGCCAACAAGTAATCCGGTAATGATGAGTAATTTCTTCATGTGCGTGCTATTTAGCTGCGTTAATTACAAAAGCGATCTCTGGATGGATTATGGTGCTTTTAATGCCAGTTCTTGGATTCATCAACTTTTGCCACGTTTCTACGCTGAGTTGGTCTATTTTGCTCCTGGCCAGGAGGCTTGCAATCCTATGCCTGGCCAGGCTGCGGGGCCCTTAGATTTTTCTGCAGCTTCCGATGGAGAGAGGTGAGTGTCCCAAGAGCGCCCTAAGAATCGGCAATCTGTAACTCCATCAGAGTCATCGGAAATGAGCCAACAGATAGGCGCTACCATAACCTCAGGCTGGACTAGTTTGGCCCGATCAAAGGGCGCCTCGGCTGGGATGAAGCCGGTGTTGGTCGGCCCCCCTGGCACCAATACGTTTACTGTGACTCCTGTTCCCTTCAGATCTTTCGCCCAGCATGAGCTGGCGGCCTCTAGGGCGGCCTTGGATGGCCCATAGGGTGTATAGGACTGACGGTGCATGGTGTCCAGGCTGGTGGTCACGTTGACAATGCGTCCCCAGCCCTGTGCGATCAGGTAAGGTGTAGCAAGGCTAGCGAGCATGAATGGGGCTTTCCAATTGACATCCATCAGATGTTGCCAACGTTCTAAATCTGCCTCCCAAAAACGAACCGGCTCGTTCATGTAATTTTCATGGATTGTTTGCATACCTACCCCGGCATTATTAACCAAGGCATGTATTCCACCGCATTGAATCTGCGCTTGCTCTAAGATCTTCCGGCATTCTTCCTGTTGAGTTACATCGGCGGTCATGGGAATCACGGCACCCTTTCTGCCATTTTCTGCCGCAGTTCGCGCCAGGGCATCAACGGATGAGGGATCGACATCTACCGCAAGCACTCGAGCGCCCTTCTTTGCCAGTCCCAGCGTCATGGCACTACCCATACCACCTCCAGCTCCTGTGATGATCACGACTCTGTCCTGTATACCTTTGTCTGACATAGGCAGTATGAACTCCTTTTCTTGTTGTTAAAAACTTTTTACAGTTACTAGTATCTTAGATTGTTATTAAAATTTCACCTCGCTGGACATGTTATGTTTGTAGCAGTTACTTATCAGTGCGTTCCCTTGTATTTTTGTTAGTTCGTAACAGGAGCTTGTGCATCAATCAGGCTAATCCCATAGCGGGTAGGGTGGGAGCATGTCGTCAAATGGGAAAGGGACAACTTTTTTTTGCATGATGTCCTGGGAATTGAGAAGTTTTGTAATTTTAAGTACGCTTTTGTAAATTGGATTACGACCTTCTGCGCCTCCGTATCCCCAGGGTTTTTCTCCAGGTCCTCCAGGATGGCCGACAACAATACGACCTACCATGCCCACAACCTCCTGGTACTTGCTGAAGTAATCATAGGTTCCTTCTATTCCCAAAACAAAATCAAAAAAGGGTTGTTCCGGGAAGCCAAAGTCGAAGGGTTTGGCCGTTTCAGGAATTCGCAGTTCATGGTTGTCATTGTCTGGATGATAGGCGCTCAATGTGGTCATATCCATGCGTCCTGGGATAAAACGAATGGTTTCCCCCGGTTGAACATGGAGACCTATCGGATCAAAGCAGTATAGCGAGTCGGACATCCTACGCACACTGGTAATTGAGTGCTTGTCATCTGTTGATGTTTTTAGCTCAGAGGGCGGCTGTTGTTCCTGCGTGGCAACGACGTTTTTCCAGACGGCTGGTGTGGCACTGGTTGCCATAAGAAACTGACGTCGGGTGAGCGTAACAATTTTCATATTATTGGCCCTTTGGTGAGAAGGCGAAAAGGGAATAACGCCCTGCGCCCATGAATTTTTCTACCATGTTGGGTGAATTCATCCCGGGACGTCCCCCCTCTAGGGTAGCCCCCGGGACTCCACTGCTGCAGAAGAGGGTGCCGTTGGCAATTGTGAACCCTGCGCGGCGGCTAGTAGGTAGTGTGTGTTCCCAGAGTAGTTTGCCGGTATCCGTGTTCAGAATTTCAACTCGCCCATCGTTGAACCCTTGGTACAAAAGTCCGTTAGCAACGGCAATTCCGCCCTGACTAATGCCACCTAAATTATAAGTCCACCAAACAATGTCACCCGTGTATCCATGAAGTGCGGCAGTCACCGAGAGTGGGGGTTTGCCAATAGACTGAGTAGCAGCGTTAGAGACAACATAGACGTGATTGTAGGCCACGGCGATCCCATCCACATTGGGGCCTCCGTAATAATATCTAGGTGTTAGCTGAGCCCGCCAGAACTGCTCCCCTGTATAGCGATTCATACAATAAACTCCCGATTTGTTCGTGGCCACCAAGCATTGGCGAATGGCTCCCTTTTTTAAGGGTGGCCCCTTGGCATCAAAAAGAACGGGATGGCTACTAAAATCAAGATCATGAGGATCATTTGGACGAATCTGGTAGAACCATTTAAGCAAGCCGCTGTCGGCATCAAGGGCAAGAACGCTTTCCGTGTATAGTGATGGGCCGGGTTTGAAGATCTTAACGCTGCCGGTCGTGAAGTAAACATTGCGCTGTTCTTCATCTACAGCGGGCGACGTCCAGATGGACCCTCCTCCACCTGGATATTCGGATCCGGTAATCCAAAAGTGCCACCGAATAGCTCCTGTATCAGCATCCAAGCAGAGCGCACGGTTCATTTGGCCAACGGTCCCCACGTAAATTTTTCCATCGAATGCAGAGCAAGCACAATGAACTCGGATAGGACGGGTTCGAGTGGTATCTGGCTGAACACTTGTTCTCCAAACTAGTTTGCCGGTGGTTGCATCTACACAATGGACGACGCCAAGCGAGTCACCGAAATAGAGGCGGCCATTGTAAAACTGAGCGCCGCGCCCTAGCGTCGAGGCTCTTGGCGGCTGACCCTCCTTGCTTGTGACCATGTCATACGTCCATTTGCGTTCCCCTGTTATGGTGTTTAGAGCATATAGCCCTCCCCGGACTCCAAAAAAAAGGAGATCGCCCACCACGGCAGGAGTGGTTTCGATAGGAACGTCTAAATCAAACTGCCATTTCGCCTGAAGCTGGGAGACGTTGTCTCTCCCAAGTGTTTTTTCTAAGGGATTAAATCGTGTGTTTTGAAGATCGTAGCCGTAGCGCTGCCAATGGATGGGGCCGAGGCTGAGCGTACTGGAATCAACAGGTTTCTGAGCGCCTCGAACAACCGTCGATCCTATGCCCGTCAGAAATCCAACCTGTTGAAGGAATCCTCTCCGGTCGGTTGGATGAGTGATGCGCTTGAGCATTAAAAACCTCCTTGGAGTTTTATCAGAGGCAGGAATGATCCCCTTCGTTGTGAATTGTAATAGCGCCCCGAAAGAGGATCAAGCAAAAGCTGCATGTTGAAGACCGTTGCTCCCTTCAAGAAGCAACAGTTGCCTGAAGGTTCATTTTCTAGTTTGTGTAAATAGTTGGGGATGCGGCCTAGTCTATTCCAAATGGGTTGGGAGGCTCATCTAATTCGTCTTTGGATTCAAGGGCTTCCCGAAATTTGTCCTCCAAAGCTTCTCGGCGCTTCCGCTCGTCCTGAAAAGTTTTTTCAAATCTTTCGTCTGATTTTTCCTTACGTGTTTTGACTTGGTCAAGAGCATCTTCGAAAGAATAATCAGGTTTTTGCTTCTCGCTATGGAGTACCAATCCGGTCTTGGGATCTACCACCATATTAGCGTCACAGATGGGACAGACGACCTCGATCCTATCCATTTTTTTAGCCATATTTGTGATTGTATCAAGTGAAAATGAGAAATGTTATATGATTTTGGAAGGATCTGAATTAGCGCCAATACGCCAATCTTTTTTTGGCCGGTCACTTTACCGCACGGCATACCCTGAGTCACCTAAGCGCTGCTTGTTGTGCTAGCGCGTCCATGCTAGCCAGGTTGAAAGCAGCTTTTTCACAAGGGGTGTGAGTCGTGTGCGGTTGTAAAGGCCCCCGACCTGTTTGATGGCTTCAGCTTGCGTGGGATAAGGATGGACGACACTGGAAAGTTTTTTTAGGCCTACACCCGCTACCATAGCTAGGGTTATTTCACTGATCATTTCACCAGCATGGCTTGCCACAATGGTGGCCCCTAAAATTTGATCAGTACCCTTTTTGACCAGCACTTTAACGAATCCCACTTCGGCATCGATGAGACCGCGATCCACTTCTTCAAGGGGCTTAACGAAGACATCGGTCTTGATTCCTTTCTCTTTGGCCTCGCGCTCGCACATTCCAACATGAGCCACTTCTGGATTGGTGTACGTACACCTGGGGATTATCAAGGTGCTTAGTTTCTTGCGACCCAGAAAGAGTGCATTTTGGATCACAATTTTTGCTGCTGCCTCGGCAGCATGCGTGAATTTCCAGTCCATACAAATGTCACCGGCGGCGTACACTTTTGGGTTTGATGTTTGGAGATAAGGATTAACGACAATCCCGCCACTGGCGTGAGCCACCCCTGCTTTTTCTAGACATAGGGACTGCATGTTGGGAGCACGACCGACCCCAACAAGAATTTCATCTACTTCAAGATTTGTTTCCTTGCCCGCACTCTCTAGACAAAGGAGTTTTTTCCTTTGGACTGAAGTCACTTTTTTAAGCTTAGTTTCCAATCTAACATCGATATTTTCCTTTTGGAGCATTTTGGCGATGATAGAGGCTGATTCCAAATCCTCCCGGGCCAAGAGTTGGCTGGCCACTTCTATAATTGTGACCTGTGATCCGAATCGGCAGAAAGCCTGCGCCAGTTCGCAGCCAACAGGGCCTCCTCCCACCACTGCCAACCGCCTGGGAATTTTGGTGAGAGTGAAAACTGTTTCATTGGTGAGGAATCCCGCCTTCTGTAATCCCTCAATGGGTGGGTGCACAGGTTTTCCTCCAGTAGCGATCAAGGCCTTCTTGAAGTACAGCATCTTGTCGTCTACTCTCACTGCGTTGGGACCAGAAAATTGGGCTTCTCCCAAGAAGACATCAACCCCCAGCTCGTGAAATCTGTGAACCGAATCATGGCGAGAAATTTGGGCTTGAAGGCTTTTCATCCGATCTGTGACCACTTGAAAATCTACTTCTGGATTAGTACTACTAAGGATGCCAAATTCTGAGGCCGAATGGACATCATGAGCAGCCCGTGAAGAACGAATAATGGCCTTGGAAGGAACACATCCTGTATTGAGGCAGTCGCCGCCCATTAGCGATTTTTCGACGAGGGCCACTCTGGCCCCTAGGCCAGCGGCCCCGGCGGCCGCGATCAAGCCAGCGGGTCCAGCTCCGATCACTACCATGTTGTAGCGTGGAGCAGGTTCGGGATTAACCCAGTCGGGCGGATGAACATTGTTAGTCAGCGTTTGGCTATTCGTTTTCATCAAAACCCCAAGCATTCAGTTTTCTTCTGGCCAAATTATACAAAGTTGTTTCCTTGGTGCACCTTCTCTTGAAGGGCTTTTCGTGCAATTCGAGTAATGTATATGACAAGGGCAATGGTAGCTATCAATCCGATGCAGTAAAGTATCCACTCTATTGGCATCCGGGGCTGCCCCTCGACGTTAATTTTGGCTAGATCGCCGGTCAAGGCTCCCACGTACACATATATTACTGTTGCGGGAATCATTCCAATCCAGCTAGCCAGAAAGTAGTCCTTAAAGGAAATTTCGGTAACGCCAAGTGCATAGTTGAGCAGGTTGAAGGGGAAAACGGGAGATAAGCGGAGCAAGAATGTAATGTTCCACCCTTCCTCCGCTATGGCCTTGTCAATGGCCTTAAATTTCTCATAATTCGTGATCCGCTTAACGACCCAATCTCGGGCAAGATAACGACCGATCAAAAAAGCCAAAGTTGCGCCTGTTATCGATCCTATAGAAACAACAACGAAACCCCCGACTAGCCCGAAGAAAGCGCCTGCCATCAAAGTGAGAACAAGGCCAGGTAAAAAGAGAACAGTGCAAAGCGCAGAAAGACCAATAAAAACGACCCCTCCCCAGAGCCCTAGAGAAGAGATCCAGTCGAAACCCGCCTTCAGCGATTGTTGAGCGTCAAACACTCTAGAGAAGGTCAACAGCCCAACCAGGGCAATTAGAATTAATGTAGAGATCACGAAGATTCGCACTGCACTCTTCATCGATGTTGCCTCAGCAATAAGGAGGATTTTTACTGACTTCGGTAGTTAGTAAATTGGATGTCTATCCCAAAATCTTTTTCTTTAACTAGAGCAATGATTTTTTGTAGTGTATCCCGATCCCGGCCTGAAACCCGAACAGAATCTCCCTGAATTGTGCTTCTGACCTTTAATTTGGTGTCGCGGATGAAACGAACGATTTCCTTAGTTTTATCGGAGGGGATGCCCTGCTGAAGGGCAACGTGCTGGCGAAGTGTTCCGCCCAGAGAACTCTCAATCTTCCCATATGAGAGCGCTTTTAGGGGCACCTTCCGTTTCACTAACTTCTGTTGCAGGATGTCGACGACAGACTGCAGTTTATACTCGTCATCCGAAACCAGCACCAGTTCAGCTTCTTCCACTTTAACGCTACTTTGGCTTCCTTTGAAATCAAAGCGTTGTCGGATTTCTTTCATGGTTTGATGGGCGGCATTGCTGACTTCGTTCAGGTCAACGTTTGAAGTAATATCAAAAGAGTTTTCTTTGGCCATGTTTTCTCCTCACATTTGTTCTTTCTGCTAGATTACAAGAGGTTGAGCATAGATTCCATCCAGCTTTATATTTCGGCTAGTTATGGCGCATGGGAGCCATGGCAACGGACTTCATCCTTGACTGGATTGGCCTTCACCGGTGACTATAGGCAACCAACAGATGTTTAAGTATATAAAACACATTGGGCCAGGGGCTATTGTTGCTTCTGCTACCATCGGTGCCGGGGAAACGGTTTTAGCCGTTAGGGTTGGAGCTTGGGGAGGATACGATCTTCTTTGGCTCATCCTCCTGGCAGCAATCACCAAGTCCTTTCTGACCCTCTATCTCTTGGGTCGTTATGCAGCGATGAGTGGGGAAGTTGTAGCGGATCGCTTGGTGAATTTCCCCGGTCCTAGGGGTTGGGTTCTATGGACAATCTTGGTTTTAGAAGCTTTGGTGGCACCGTTAGTTTTTGTGGTGATTGCCGTTCCTTGTGGCCAATTGATGAGTCAAGTATTGGCAACCGTTGGAGTAGCCATTTCTTACAAATGGCTGGCCCTTTTGTTCGTTAGTCTGGCAATTGGATTCGGTGCCGTTCAGCGCTATGGCACGTTGGAAAAATCTCAGATGATTGTTTGTTCGATTTTGTTTGTAGGAACGGTCACAGCAACCCTTTTGGTTGGGCCTAACCTGGTTGAAATAGCCAAGGGGCTATTTGGATTTGGTCACTTCCCCGCCTATCCAGATTGGCTTCCCTCTGAAATTAGCAATCGGAGCCAGTTTCTCGAAATGGCTTCGGTTTTTGGCTATGCTGGTAGTATTCCTATGAATTATGTGGTCTATTCTAATTGGGTGCTGATCAAGGGATGGACAGTTACTCGTTCTAGCAACGCTCGTACTGATTTTCATCGTGGCCTTGGCCCTCTGAGGTGGGATGTGGGATTTAATGCAATTCTTGTCCTGGTCGTTACCGCGGCTTTCATGATTGCTGGCGCGGCGATTTTAAGGCCTTTGCACCGAATTCCAGATGGGTTTAATCTACTAACTGAGCAAACACATATTTTCTCCCAGATCTCTGTGCTGATGGTGCCACTTTACTATGCGATGATTTTAACAGCCTTGTGGGGAACCCTGAATGCGCTGCCTGACATCTATGTTCGGGGGGGGCATAGTTTTCTCTGCAGGCTTCTCTCCAGAGATCTGGAATATAGTAAGTTTATGAAGGTGTTCGCGGTTACTATGATGGGCTTAACATGGCTTTTTATTTGGACCGAGACCACTCCGATTTTTATGATAGACATAGTCGCATTGTTTAGCACAAATATTGGTGTGGGTATTGTCTGCATAGCAGCGCTTTGGCTGGACCACCAACTCCCCCCTGAGCGGCGAGCCTCACTTTGGATTTGGTGGGCCACTGTGGCTTCTGCCTTGGTAATCAACTTTATGTCCCTGGTTTCAGCCCGGGAAGTGATTGGAAAGTATTTAGGGTAGTTGGCAACTAGTAGACATGTAAAAATAGGAAGGTAAAGCATCAAATACCGCACGTTGGGCCGCACGGAATATTTGGTTTCAGAGCTTGGCTTTGGGGCCTGGGGAATTGGAAAGCACTTGTGGATCGGGGCAGAAGACTCGGAATCTCTAGGAGCTCTTCACTGTGCCGTAGATCACGGCCTAAACTTCATCGATACTGCTCTAGCATATGGTGATGGACACAGTGAGAGACTAGTAGGGAAAATTCTCAAGGAGCGGCAGGAGAAGATTTACGTAGCAACTAAAATTCCGCCAAAAAATGGGAGATGGCCAGCGTCAGGGAGCCTTGAAGAAGCGTTTCCATACAAGCATATTATCGAATGTGCCGAGATAAGTCTCCACAACCTTGGAGTCGACACCCTAGATCTTCTCCAACTCCATGTTTGGGATCCTTCTTGGATCAAGGATGACCAGTGGTTCAATGCTTTCGATGAACTCAAAAAGAATGGCAAGGTTGCCCATTTCGGAATTTCGGTCAATGACCATCAGTCGGAGACAGCTGAGGAGTTAGTTCAGTCGGGACGAATCGACACAATTCAGGTGATTTACAATATTTTTGAGCAAGCCCCGGAGAATCGGTTATTGCCACTTTGCATGGACAAGAATGTCGGAGTGATTGCTCGGGTGCCTTTTGATGAAGGGGCCCTTACCGGAAGCATCACATCTGAAACAAAGTTCCCCAAAAAAGACTGGCGCAATTTCTATTTCCAGGGAGATCGCAAGGATCAAGTCGAGAGGCATGTGCAGGCATTAACGGCACTCCTGAATGCAGAGAATCAAACACTCCCCGATTTGGCGCTAAAGTTTTGTCTTCACCATCCGGCCGTGAGCTCCGTGATCCCGGGTATGCGTTCGATAAGGCACGTCAAGGCTAATCTGGCTGTTTCCGATCGAGCGCCTCTTTCAGAAGAGATGATTGAAAAGCTAAGGGAGCATCGCTGGGACAAGAATTTTTACAAAAATCCGTGATTCAAAGAAAGGTTGAGAATCAGGGTGTTTTGGCAATTCAGTAAGGGCAAAATCCCGTATTTTCAACCTCAATTTTATCTTTATCTAGGTCAGCATTACTAGAAAATTTTTCTAAAATCTGTCTGTCAATCATTGCTTTTACTTGCTTTGCTCTTCGAGGGATCATATTTAATAGTAGAATGATTAAAGGGTGCATAGCTAATGACATTTGACAAAAAGTTTAATCCAGATGAACTGAAAAGTTTCCTCAAGGACAAGTATGGCCCAGGGGTACAGGTCAAAATCTTGCCCAAATCTGATGAAGATTCCGTTGATGAGGGTGAGGATATAGCTCAAAAGCGTGGCCAAGCTCTTCGTTTTGACTACAAACCTAGTCAGATTAAGGAGTATTTAGATCGTTATGTAATACAGCAGGATGATGCTAAAAAAGTTCTCGCTACAGCCATCTGTGACCACTATCACCACATTCAAAGCTGTGAGGGAAAAGAGGACTGCCAGGATTACAAGAAGCAAAACATTATTTTAATTGGCCCAACGGGTGTGGGGAAAACCTATTTGGTCCAAAATATCGCCCGACTCATTGGCGTTCCCTTTGTCAAGGCTGATGCAACCAAGTACAGCGAAACTGGCTATGTTGGTGGAGACGTGGAGGACTTGGTTAGAGAATTGGTTCATCAGGCCGATGGGGACGTTCAGTTGGGCGAATGTGGAATCGTCTATTTGGATGAGATCGACAAAATTGCTACCCACACTGGCGGGATGGGAAGAGACGTTAGTGGACACGGTGTCCAACGTGGATTGCTGAAGCTCATGGAAGAAACTGAAGTTCCACTACGTTCTCCTAGCGACATCGCTAGTCAGATGCAGGCCTTTATGGAATTTCAGTCCAAGGGAGAATTAGAGAAAAAGACCATTAGCACGAAGCACATTTTGTTTATTGTTAGCGGTGCTTTTACAGGCCTCTCTGAATTGATTGAAAAACGACTTGGAGCTAATCAAATTGGATTCACTGGAGCCGAGGATTCGTCTGCTGAGCAGGAGCATTACCTGTACGAAAAAATTAAGTCAGTTGACTTTATTGAGTACGGGTTTGAGGCTGAGTTCATTGGGCGGCTTCCTGTGGCTGTACATTGTAATTCTCTTTCAATTAAGGATTTATTTAAAATCTTAAAGCATTCGGAAGGCTCTTTGTTGAAGCAATACAAAAAAGATTTCTTGGCTTACGACATCGATGTCTATTTCACAGATGATGGAATGAAAAGTCTTGCAGAGGAGGCGGCAACGGAGAAGACTGGAGCGCGAGGGTTGATGACTGTATGTGAGAGGATTTTTCGAGAATACAAATACCAGCTTCCTGACCATGATGTGGAGGAGTTCATTGTTGGGCCAGAAATGGTTAAAAACCCCGCAAGCAAGCTAGCTTCCCTGCTGGATGATCCTGCCCAGTATCGTTCCAAAATAATGGAGTTTCAACTGGGCAAGATTGAACAGGAACTTAGCGAAGAATATGGCATTAGCATCGCCTTCACACCAGAAGCGAGTCAGCTTATTGTTGAGAAGGCTCAGGCGATGGACACCGATTTATTTAGTTGCAGTGTCGATTTGCTCAAAGAATTTGAGCATGGGCTTAATTTACTGCGTAAAAACTCCCAAAAAAAACAATTCCTTATTGATGGGGATTTTGTGCGTGATCCAGCAGCGACCGTCGAACGCTGGATTCGGGAAACATATCAGTAGTTACCACTTGCAGAGCAATCCAGTTGGTTGGGGGCTTTTTGCCATTGGATGAATGGGAGCAGTTCACAAAAGGAATTGCACTTTTCAATCAACAGGAGTTCTATGACTGCCATGATGTTATTGAAGATATGTGGCTTCAGGAATCAAGCGATGAACAGCCTTTTTTACAGGGATTGATTCAGTCTGCTGTGGCTTTTCATCACTATCAACTTGGTAAATTAGGAGCGGCCCGATCCATGCTTCGCCTAGCTATCCAAAAGTTAGAAGAATATCCGGAAATTCATCGTCAGGTAAGGCTAAAACAGTTTTTAAAGGCTCTCAATGCCTGGAAAACTGGTTTAGATCGGGCAATATCTTCTAATACAAAGGATGTGATCCCAGAGTCATATCCCCAAATTGAGATGGTCTCCAACCCAAAAGCCTAGGCGCAGAGGCGACCTGACCAGATTCTCTGGTTTTTCTTCCTTGAATCTTCAGATCTGGAGAGATACCCTTCTCAGTCTGTTCCAATGAGGTGGAGAAATGCCCATATAATGCCCATACATTGTTCAAGGTGGATTGTGTTGGTTTTAGTTGGGTTGCTCTGTGCGTGCAATCTGCCTAGCTACAAGCCTGCAGGAATTGGAACCACTAAGGCCGGGGCAACCGGACAGGTAGCAGCAGCCATTGCAAAAGTAATTTCTACCCAGGGGGATTTGCAGGTTCGTACCCAACCGATGGCGGGCACTAAGCAGTACATCCCGTATGTAAATGCCAACCGACTAGAATTTGGCGTGGCCAATCTCCCCCAGGTCATTTTTGCAGTTCAGGGGAAATCTCTTTTTGAAGGACATCCCCTCCCAGATCTTCGAATGGTGGCGACACTGATGGCTTTTCGGGTGGGGTTGGTGGTTCCCGATCGTTCTGATATCCAATCGGTTGCTGACTTGATAGGACGACCAGTGCCCTCGGGTTTCAAAGCTGCTCCGCTTTTTAAGGTTGTTTTCGATGGTTTTCTAGCCACTAATGGTTTGAGTTACGAAGATACGCAGCAGGTGCCCGTTTCTAGTCTCGCCCAATCATGGGAATTGTTCATGCAGGGAAAAGTCATGGGCGTCATTTTCACCGTGGGCACTGGTGTTTTAAAACAGGCCGATATAGCGCTAGGTGGAGTACGCTATCTTTCTTTTGATGATTCTCCTGAAGCGCTCGCTCGCTTACAAACACATGTGCCAAGGGCATCCTTCCGGGTGATTGAACCTGCACCGCAGCTAACGGGAATCAAATTCCCAAGCAACCTGATGGCCTTTGATTACACACTGTTCAGTGGTAAGGATGTCGAGGATGATTTAGTTTATTACGTCGTCAAGCTGATGTACGAGAATGTGGATGAGTTACGGGCTACCGGGGCGCTGTGGGCAGAATTCCAAGGCGAGACCATGTCTAAAGACGTGGGCCTTGCATATCACCCAGGTGCCATTCGATTTTACAAGGAAGCTGGTCTTTGGAAAAGAAACTAGGCACGGACAATGTCGACATCAATTCTGAGCCCAGTTCGACGCTGGCTACACGGCTGAATCCGGTTCTTGGCGGACTGCTTGCTCTGGTAGCGGTTGCCTGGGCGGCAGAACTCCCTTATCGGTTTGGCTTCATTCTCTATCCCGAGCAAGCCCTGGTTATGATTCTAGCCCTAGGTCTAGCTATGGCTTTGTTGGGCACTTCTGATCAGCGAACTCAGAGCAGTGTTGGTTGGTATGACTGGGGACTAGCTATTATGGGTTTGTCCACGGGAATTTATGTGGCAGTCCGCTATCCTATCTTAGCTGATGAGTTTTTCTTTCGACCTGTGGAAACCACTGTAGTGGGCACCATTCTAGTTTTGTTGTCGGTTGAAGCGCTGCGACGTACTACCGGCTGGAGCATTCTCTCTGTGTTGCTCATCTTCATGACCTATGGGCTTGTGGGTCATTTGATTCCGGGGAAACTGTCTGGCCGATCTATGGAATTTTTAGAGTTGTTTTCATTCTTAGGCGTTGATAACACGGCGTTGTTAGGTCTTCCTTTGAGGATTATTTCAACGATTGTCATCATCTTTGTTTTCATGGGACAGCTCTTGTTACGTTCCGGGGGCTCACTCTTTTTTAGTGATTTAGCTGCTTCTCTAATGGGCCACTCCCGCGGCGGATCTGGAAAAGTGGGGGTTTTTGCATCGGCTTTGTTTGGATCTATTTCAGGAAGTGCTGTGGCTAATGTGGCCTCAACCGGAGTTGTTACGATTCCGTTGATGCGAAAAAGTGGTTATAAGGCTAGTGTAAGTGGGGCTTTAGAAGCTTGTGCATCAACCGGTGGACAACTCATGCCGCCTGTCATGGGAGCAGCAGCCTTCCTGATGGCTGAGTTTTTGGGGATTCCCTATGGAGATGTGGTGTTGGCGGCCATTGTCCCTTCCATCCTTTACTATTTTTCTGTTTTTGTTCAAGCAGATCTGGAAGCTGTTAGGGAAGGGATTGGCGCCATCGAAGACACGGAGATCCCTCCGCTTCAAAAAGTTTTGCGGGAGGGCTGGTATTTTCTCGTGCCTTTTCTAGTGCTAATGGTCGCTTTGTTTCAGTTCAATCTCACTCCTGAAACTGCTGGTCTTTATGCTGCTGGATCCATTATTTTGTTGGGACTTGTCTTTACTTATCATGGTTCGCGGTTACGGCCAGCAGATGTCTTAGAATCACTTAAGATAACCGGGGTGTCCTCAGCTCAAGTTGTGGTCATTGGTGGTGCTGCTGGCATGATCATAGGTATCGTAGATGTCACGGGGATGGGCTTTGGGCTCACCTTTGTGTTAGTGCAGTTTGGCGAAAGCAGTCTCCTCTTGCTATTAGCTTTGACTTCTCTAGTGTGTATTATTCTTGGGATGGGGATGCCTACAACTGCCATCTATTTCTTACTAGCAACTCTAGCGGCGCCGCCCATGATTCAGCTGGGGGTCATGCCCCTCGCAGCCCATATGTTTGTTCTTTACTTCGGGTGTATGTCAATGATCACCCCTCCTGTAGCCTTAGCCGCCTTTACGGCTGCAAATCTGGCGCAGGCTAGTCCTATGAAAACAGCTGTCGCAGCAGTACGATTTGGCTGGCCTGGCTTGGTGGTTCCGTTCCTTTTTGTTTTTGCCCCAAGCCTTCTCCTACAGGGGACAGTTTTTGAAATTGCTCGAGATGGGATCACGGCACTGTTTGGAATTTGGCTTGTCTCGGCGGGAATTATTGGTTATCTGATGCGGCCGCTGACCTTTTTTATTCGTACCTCATTGATTGTCGGGGGGTTGGCCCTGTTAGTTCCATCTCAAATATTTTCCCTAGGCTGGATTCTGGAAGCATTTGGGGCAGTGGTGTCGGTTGTCCTAGTGATGGTTGAGTTCAAAAAGAGTAGAGCCTAGGGGTCATCCATCTCACCCAATCCGTCTTGACAAATTGGGAGGCGATGATCAACGATAGGCACCGCGTTTTGTCCAAGAAAGGGGGCCTTATGGCTAAGTCTAAAGCTGTTGTTTTTGAGAATGCTAATGAACCTCTGCCAGTTAAGGAATTTGACATTCCTGAACTAAAAGAGGGCTGTGTTTTAGTAAAAACTGTTCTTTCAGGTGTATGCGGAACCGATCCTCACTGCTGGAGAGGCCATGTCAAGGGAATGCCAGTTCCAGTCATCCTGGGTCATGAGAGTGTAGGACGGATTGATAAAATTGCCTCGGATCGAAAAACTGACAGCGTGGGGGAGCCAGTCAAAGAAGGCGACACCATCTTCTGGGTAGCAGGGCATCCTTGCGGCCAATGTCATGCCTGTGTCATCGAAAAAGACACCACAGGATGTATTGCTCGACGATCCTACGGTTGGAGCTATTCCTGTGCTGATTATCCGCATCTGACGGGTGGCTATTCTGAATATGTCTTTCTCACTAGCAAGTCGTTTTTTTTCAAGATTCCAGACTCTGTTCCGGCTGAAGCTGCGATTGCTTTCGGTTGTGGATTTCCCACCGCAGTTCGTGGATTTGACGTGATGAGTGGGGTGCAGCCGGGTGAATCGGTAGTCATCCAGGGCGCGGGTCCGGTGGGGCTTTCCTGTCTAGTTTTGGCTAAGTTGGGGGGGGCTTCACCTATTGTCGTGATGGGTGCGCCTCCATCGCGTCTAGAGTTAGCAAAGAGGTTAGGGGCCGACATCACGGTAGACATTTCGGAATTGGGAGATTCCGAGTCTCGAATCCTGGCAACAAAAGATGCGATCGGCGAAGCGAATCTAGTAATTGAAGCCACAGGGTTCCCAGAGGCTGTGGGAGAAGGACTAGAATTGGTTAAGACTTTCGGAAGATATCTCGTGATGGGAGTTTTTTCAGATCTGGGACCGGTGCCGATCAATCCTAGTTTAATCGTCCGCAAAAACATGCAGCTTTTCGGGTCGGTTTTTTGGGAACCTAAACATCTGCATCGGGTTATCCAACTGCTAAGCGCCCACAATGAAAGCCTGTCCTTACAGGATGCCGTTACCCATCGGTATGGCTTGGCGGAAAGTACCTCGGCGCTGGAAGATGTTGAAGCCCTCAAGTGCGTTAAGGCCGTTATCGATCCGACCCTCTAACTTAGGCTGATTTTCATCAAATCCCCTGCATGCCACGGCTTTTGGGTTGACACAGACGGGGAGGGTGAGCAAATATTAAGCCGTCGTGAGATCCAAAAAGATGTGGCAACTGAGTATTTTGTTGGGAGGTTTCTTCCGTGGTTGAGCCCTATCTGGCCTTTGCCGTTCAGTCTAAAACCTATGGATGCACTAACCGTGCAGATATTAAGAAGAACCTGAGGAATTTACTCCCCCAAGTCGAAGGTTGCCTCTATATGGGGGATGTACTTTATCCTACCAAGCTTATTGTCCTGTCTGAAGGTGCTTTGCAGGGATTTTATGATGAGCACAGCCGCATGGATCACGTGGAAGCTTGCAAAAAAATAGCTATCCAAATTCCTGGCGAGGAGACGGAGCGTTTATCCGAAGTTGCAAAAAAATGGGGGGTTTACATTGTTGCTCAGGCCAAGGCGCTAGAGCCCGATATTATCAAGGATCGGTTTTTCAATACCGCTTTCATAATAGATCCTAATGGGGAAGTTATCCACAAGCATCGTAAAGGTCGTGTTTTTACGCCTGAGAGTACTACTACTCCATGTGACGTATATGATATCTGGAAGGAGAAGGTGGGATCTGGGCTAGATGCCTTCTATCCCGTTGCTGATACACCTATTGGGCGTATTGGGACCATGATATGCTATGAGGGATACTTTTGTGAGACAGGCCGGATGTTGGCTATGAACGGTGCTGAGATCCTCTGCCGCGGAGGCGATTTGGAACATCATGCGCAAATCAGACTTTGGGAGGTCATGAACCGGGCTCATGCGGCGAACAACGGATGTTATATGATTGCAGCCAATAATGGTCCCAAGTTTCACACCACCAGCGAATCTGTTCCATCCATGACTGGCTCCAGCGGCTCCGATACCATGATTGTTAATTACAAGGGACAGATCATGTCCCGTGTAGATCGCCCTCATATTTCCTATGCTGCCGCAGTTATAAACATTGAAGAGATCAGGACATTTCGGACCAAGGGGATGATCAGCTTACTTCCGCATGTTCCGGCTGAGCTATGGGGCGAACTATACTTGGAGGCAGCTAAAAAATTCACCTGGCCAAAGAATTTATACGCCGATGTTGCTCCCCCTCTTTATCCGGAGCGGAAACAATTCTACAAGGAAATGGTTCAGCAGATGATTGACAAAGGAATTCTAACGGCCCCCGAAGGATCCGAAATCCAGGAAAAGATAACGGTATATGAAGAGCCAACGGAAGACGTTGGAGAAAAGGACAAAGGATCGGGATAGCAATGGGCAATTTTTTGATTATAATCCACCTATAGAAAAGAGGAAGGAGAAAGTAAAGCATGGCAACTGTTGCAAAAGAACTCAAGAAAGAAAGTCCTGGAGGCCACGATCCTCGCGAGGTTAAGACTGTTCGTGATTGGATTAAATTATTAAAGTCTGAAGGTGAATTTCGCGAAGTCGACGCCAAAGTAGATTGGGACTGCGAAATTGGAACCATCGCCCGTTACTGTATGTCAGCAAAAAATGGGGTTGCACTCCAATTCAACAACATAAAGGATCACGCGAACACTTGGTGTCGCAAGCTTTTTACCAATTCAGTGTCTTCTTATGGCCGCTTCAATCTCGCTTTTGGTCTTCCTAAGGATGCAGGACGGAAGGAACTGATTCTGAAAATGAAGGAGGGATATAACAGAACTCTATCTCCTAAAGAGGTTTCAACTGCCGATTGCAAGCAAAATATTCTTAAAGGCGAGGACATTGATATCAACGACATTCCCACTCCTAAGTGGCACTTGTGGGATGGCGGAAAATTCATCAACACTTTTTCTCCAGTAATTACCCAGGATCCAGATGTAGGCCGTTACAACATGGGGATCTACAGAGGAATGATCGCCGGCAAGCAACACATTTCTAATTTACTAGCTCCCTCACAAGGTTGGGGAGATCACTACACTAAACTCAGCCGTCGCAAAGAGCCCATGAAGGTGGCCTACGTATATGGGTGCAATCCCTTGATTACCATTTTGGCTGGGAGCGCTTTTGGACGGCTAGTATCTGAGTACGATGTTTATGGGGGCATAACAGGCGAACCGCTGGAATTAGTGAAGTGTGAAACAAGCGATTTGTTAGTTCCTGCTTCTGCCGAGATGGTGATTGAAGCAACCATGTCCTGGGATCCCAAGGATTACCGAATGGAGGGTCCTTTTGCGGAGCATTGTGGTTACTATGGAGGAGCTTACTCTCCTAAGCCCACTTCTAAGGTGGACTGCATTACCTTCAAGGACGATCCCATCACTCAGGGTGCTTGCGAAAGTATTCGCCCAGGATGGCCCACTGAGGATGCGTACATCACTTCGTTATCCAGTTCCGCTTTGGTCTGGAATCACTTGGAGCAATGCGGGGTGCCGGGTGTTACGGATGTGTGGATGAATCTGGATGGGCCATTTTTCATGATCTATGTGCAGATCCGGCAACAATATCGGCATCAGGCCAAGCAAGTAGCTTCTGCTATTTGGGGGATGTCATTCGCTAACTGGGCTTTTAAGAACGTGATGGTGGTTGACGAGGACATTGATATTCGTGATCACGGCCAGCTAGAGTGGGCACTATGTACCCGCGTCAATCCTGCCATGAAGGACATCCACATTTTCGAATCTCACTTTGGGTCGGTCTTAGATCCTAGCACCCCCTTTGAGGAACGAGATCTAGTCAAATATGGTTCTGGAAAATGGGCTCGGATGTTGATCGATGCCACTAGGAATTGGGATTTGGGAGGTCGGCCTTTCTGGAACAACCAGCCCTTCCCACCTGTAGTGGTTTTGTCCAAGGAGGACGAAGATTTGGTTAACAGTCGCTGGGAGGAGTATGGATTAGGTGATATTAAGTATGAACCGACAATGGAGATTGATAAAAATGAAGATCTCAAACAACGGTATTCTTACAACAGTCGTCCTACTCCCGAATACTTAGAAGAGCATGGCGGTGAGCATGCTATTGCCAAAGATAAAGAGTGACGCTCGGGCTTGTTGTCGTTTAACTTTGCATAAGGATTGACTCTATGTCACAGAAAAGGTCTTTTTCGTGTCTAGCGCTTGTGTTGGCATTTCTGATGGTGCAAGCGCCCTGGTTTACCTTTTCACAGCCTCAAGAAGCCCCCCCACTTGAGGAGTCGCCGCAGGTCCTTCTGGGAAGGGATTCTCCCAATTTGGGTGGAAACACCTTTCGAGATGCTTTTATTGCGATGACTTTGAGTGATGTCTCGGCGGTTGGTGTAGGTAAGATCGTCAACGAAATTTCTTTTCCTAGCACGGGGGGGATCGCTTTTGATCGGGCCGAGCTAACGCCTGATCTGGAAGCTTCCGGGGCAACTCTTGAAGCTAATATTGATGAAGGTCCGGAAGGTGCGCAAATAGTTCGAATCACGATTTCTGCTACTGGGACTTTGCCTGCCGGGATCATTGCTAATCTAGTCTTCAAGGTGGTCAAAGAATTTACTTTTGAGGAAGTGGGAAATGAAGAACATCTCATCCCACTGGACAATAGTGTCGTCGCCTTTACTCCTGCTGGGGAAGAGATTGCGCGGGTTAGCAGTGAGCCCGGCGGCGTTGATTTGGCTTATGCTCCCGTAGTTTTCGCCTGTTTTTTTTACATGCACTAGCATCCCTTTTTCTCCTAGTGTCGTTACAAAGTCTCCGTCAGGGCGATTCGAGTTGACGGAAGTGCTTGTAAGGGTGACACGCATTGTATTGATCTAGTACTTTGGAACTACATAGGGAGATCTATGAGTAAAAAATTCAGTTACCCTTTGTTTGTTATCTGGGGCATTTTGATCCTTGCAAGCGTTACAATCCTTTGTTTCGTGAACACAGTGCCATTTTCATTCAGCATTGTTGTCCTTCCAGACACCCAGCAGTATGTGGAAAACAACTACAATCGAAAGATGTTTCCCGCTCAAACCGCTTGGATTGCCGGGAACAAAGAAGAGTTAAACATCCAGTTTGTCCTTCATCTTGGTGATATTGTTCAGACCAATGCAGTAGAGGAATGGAAATGGGCATCTCGCTCATATGAAATGCTTGATGAGACAAAAATCCCATACGCGTTGACTGTTGGAAATCATGATTTTGGAACTCTAAGTGATGTGGCGGCTCGCAATACAACACGTTTTAATGCCTATTTCGGACCAGAACGATTTAAAAATGAGCAGTGGTATGGCGGCCACTACGGAGAAGGAAATGAGAACAACTATACGTTTTTTGACGTCAATGATTTGGAGTTTATGGTGCTTCACCTCGAATTTGGCCCACGAGACAAAGTGCTCGAATGGGCCAATGAACTCGTTTCATCGCATCCTGAAAAACGTGTAGTTGTGGTGACGCATTCCTATTTGTGTCACGATGATCTTCGTGTCGGCGATCCTGCCCGCGATCTAGAGAGTGATGATTGCTGGACGCCATACAATTACGTTGGCCAATACGTTTTAGAGGCAAATGACGGGGAAGAGATGTGGAACAAGTTGGTCAAACTACACAAAAACATTTTTCTGGTTGTCAGCGGACACACTCTTGGGGATGGCGCCGGATATCTAATAAGCACAGGAGATCATGGGAATAAGGTCCATCAAATTCTCACGAACTATCAGACTACGGGATACGGTTGGTTGCGCATCTTGACGTTTGTGCCGAGCAAGAACTTGGTTTACGTAGTACCGGATACGCCTCTTAGACTCGGCGGCTATACGGATGCATACAACCATTTTACGGAGGCAGGATATTTTGATTCTCGTCTCACACCGCGCACCGCTGGTGTGATCGGTTTTAGGCTGCGCGATGATCCCGAACATTCATTCGTATTTCGCTATGACATGAACTAGAGAGTAGTCCTTGTAAACATTCAGAAGGGCATAAGGGCAAGACGAAGAGATCTCGAAAGATAAACACAAAAAAAGGCGCCCCGCTTACGGCGAGGCGCCTTTTTTTGTTTACAACATTTTGCTGTGAATCTAGAAGACTACTCTCAACGCAAGCTGGATCTGTCGTGACGTTGTTCCGGTCATCGTGATTCTTCCAGCAGTTGAGTTTCGCCCTATAACAGTGGGGATACCAGTATCAGGGTCAAGGGCTCCAATGGCTTTGCTGAAAACATTCAAGCCCATACCACGGGTCCCAAAGTTGCTTCGGTTCAGAATGTTGAATAACTCCGCCCGAAATTGCAAACTCGCACCCTCACTTAAATCTGTGTCTTTCAAGAATGAGATGTCAAGAGTGGCCACACCAGGTCCGATAAGAGGGTTACGACCGGCATTTCCATAAGTTCCCTTGGCGTGCAGCGCATAAGCTGTGGGATCGAAATACTTCTCGGGATCTCGTCCATTATTACGCACCGAATTGGGCTCTCGTCCTGGTGCCACGTCGGGGCGTTCCTGGCCACGAGCGCGATCTCTGTTGTAGTCAGTAAGACCGGCACCCCCACCTAGGTTAACCTGCAACGGACTCCCGGTATTCATGCTGACAATCCCCTGTATTTGCCATCCGCTTAACAGAGTTCTAGCCGCACCAGTCAGATCGGCACCGGGAAGGGCATAGGCCCAGTTGAAACGCATGGAATGTTCTACATGGTGATCGCTAGGACCGTAGTTGCTGGAGACATCATAGGTATCCTGAGGTTCTGAGGCCGACCCACTGACATCACCCACGTTGGCACGAGTGTTAGTGTCAAGGCTCTTGCCCCAGGTGTAGGAGAATTGAAACTGAAGACTGTTTTCAAATCTCTTTCGGAGCGAAGCTGACAATCCCCGGTAGTTGGAGTCATAGCCATATTCCCAATATGTGATATCCCCGTAGTTCGAGTTTCTTCGGGGAAGGGCCGGACCGCTGTTTCCGAAATACTTGGTTCCATTTAAGGTTCCAATCGGCTTTGCCGTATTGATATTGCGGTGACCCAGCAGATGCGTTCCTTTAGACCCTACAAAGGCCGTCGTCATAGTGATGCCCGCACCCAGGTCTTGTTGCAGCGAAAGGTTGAATTGCTGCATGTAAGGCTGATGAGGATAGAATTCAATAGCCTGAAAGGATGTGAAGGGCCCTAAGATACACGCCTTAGGTGGCGCCTCGGGAACATTCGGTCTGGGAAAAGTAACGACCCCGCGCTTAAACTGGGTCGTGTTGATGGGGCAATTACGCCGCATCGAGTTGGCATACTGATAGAAAAGGATCGTATCGTGGAAGATCCCATATCCAGCACGGACCGATGTTTTGCCGTTTCCAAAAGGATCCCAGGCCACACCCAATCTGGGAGCAAAATTCATCTTTGAAGGGTTCACGAAGAACTTGTCATTGGTGGGTTGACCCGCATTAAGGGGATCCTTGCCTAGAGTATGCTTGAATCCGTTTACCTCTTGGGGCTCGGAGCTGGCTTCATACCTCACACCAACGTTCAGAGTTAAAGTGGGAGTTACCTTGATGTCATCCTGTAGATAGCCACCAAACACCCACTGACGATTTCCACGTAAGCTTACGGCGCCGTTTAGCTTGCCGCGCCACTCGTTGGGCTTAGCCTGAAGGAAGGTCGACAAACTAGTGAACGTGTAACGCCCTCCGGGCCAACCATCAAATTTGTCGTTGTTTTGGTAGCGATTTACGTTGACGCCGGCTTTGATGCTGTGTTTGCCGTGAGTCAGGAATAGATCATCTGAATAGCTGAACATATTGGTGACATTCTTCCCGGCCAACCAACCTCCAAGGTTGGTAAAGCCTCCACTAACCACAAACTGTCCAAAGCCCTCTCCGTCTCGTGCAGAGAGCCTCAAAGGATTACCGTCACAATTTCCCCCACAGGGATCATCGGTAGGAATAGCTTGCGACCAAGTGGTGCGCTGAAAGCCCACGCGAAAGGTATTGATCAGGTTGGGGGAAAAAATATGTTTTTCTTCAATGGTGACGTAATTGGCGTAGCTATCGGATAGCCAGCCGCTGACAGGCAAGGATCCGGGCAATTCTCGATCACCATCGCTTAAGGTGTAGCGTACAAAAAGTGAATCTGAGTCAGAGAAGTTGTGATCCCATCTGGCAGTGATGAAGTCTTCGTTAACTGGCTCCTCACCGGTACTATAGTACTCCCCTCTTCCATTACCTAGATCCTTGCCGTTGGGCAATGGATACAGAGCCAAAAAGGGCAGAATTTTTGGATTGACGGTGATTTCGGCAACGCCGTCGCCGTCGACATCACCTTTTCGCGCTTTAGCAGTGGCTACATATGCTGTTTGTGAGCGCCCCGTGTTTTGTCTAAAGCCCTCAAAACTAAAGAAGAAAAAGGACTTGTCCTTTGCGATAGGCCCACCGATAGTACCTCCAAGTTGGTGCCGCTTAAATTCTGGTTGTGTTGCTCTGTCAAAGTAGTTGCGGGCATCAAAGTTGTCGTTTCGATGGAACCAGAAAGCGGACCCATGGAAATCATTGGTTCCACTCTTGGTGACCAAGCTGATTACGCCGCCGGCGAACCGGCTGTATTCAGCGGAGTAATTGTTGGAGATGACGTTAAATTCCCGCACTGTTTCCACACCAAAGAGTGACCCCGCTGATCCTCCAACACCGGAGGAACGGGAGCTGTCGGTGATATCGGTTCCATCCAGAAGATAACCAGTCATGTAGATTCTGGCTCCCCCCATGGAGATTTTTACGGCAGCGGGACTAGTCGTCTGTCCAGTATAAGAGGCTGTCCGGGCTTGGACTACGCCTGGACTTAGTAGGGACAACTCGACCAGATTGCGGTTGTTGAGGGGAAGCTCATGGACCTGCTTTTCATCGATAACATCCGAAAGAGTAGCTGAGGTTGTGTTGACTAGTGGGGCCTCTCCCGTTACCACGATCTCTTCGGAAATTTCTCCGATAGAAAGGGTTAAGTTGACTAATGCTTCTTGCCCAACTGAAACTGTCAGACCACTTCGCACAGCGGTTTGGAAGCCCACCAACTCCGCTCGAACTTCATAGTTCCCCAGATCGAGTGCTGGAGCTGAGTAACGACCTTCGTCGTCCGAGACCAGCGATCGTGTCTGTCCGGTGCCAGTGTTGGTGACAGTAACGTCAACCCCCGGCAGGACGGCGCCTGTGGAATCAGAAACCGTTCCAGCGATCGTACCAGATCTAACTTGACCATACACGGAAGGTATTGCCAAAATCAGAGTGAATACAACTAAACACAAAACAAAATTCGTTTTTCTCATGGAGCTACTTCCCCCAATTAATAGTAAATTGGTACCCGCTTTATTGATTATTCCCGCTGTCACAGGCTAGCGGTCCAACCCATACAGACAGCAGACGCACTGATCACAGATGCTATTATAGTACAAATACACTCGATGCAGTCAAGACAATTAGCTTAATTTCATAGCAATCAATTTTGTTGATGGCTATTGCCTCGAGGGCTGTTTTTCGACCGGATACAACTAATCCCCCCCCCATTAGTTGATGTGTGTCGGGGGACAAGGGCCACGTAACAAGGTGAACCTTGTCCCTTCACACTAGCAAAGGTGAGGAAAAGAAGTGCTAAAAATTAGTTGCCGCTAGCAAGTTGATCCCGATCATAGACGATTTCACCGCTCAGGCCGGTCACGATGACTTGCATATTGGGAATCTCGTTTTCTGGGATGGTGAAAAAATCCTTTTCTAATATGGCAAAGTCAGCATACTTGCCGGGTTCCAGTGTTCCGATCGTGTCCTCAGCCATCATGTATTCAGAGGCCCAAGTAGTTGCCATCTTGAGGCCGTTTACCCGGTTGATTCCTTCTTCTGGCAAGATTACGACAGAGCCCATCTCCTCCTCGGAAGGTGGCATCCCAATCTGAGGTCTTAATTCTACTTTCCGAGTCACAAGGGTGTGAATAGGGTTCCAGAAATCAGTTCCTGATGCTTCAAATGTCACGCGAATTCCATCATCCATCCAAGTCTTGACAGGCATGGCAAAGGGTCTCAGTTCTTCACCGTAAACCTTAATATTGTCGGGGACACCGGACAGCATTCCAGTATTTACGTTAATAATGATTCCATATTTTTTAATTCCTTCCATTACATCAGGAACATTCCCTAGTAGGATGTTGTGTTCGATGGTAGTTCTCAAGTTCCGGATGTATTCCTCGGTGTAGTTACCCTCCTTCATAGCCTGCTCTAGCATCTCGATGTAAAGGCGGGCCCCGTGGCTAGAAGTGGCATGGGCTTGTACTGGGCGCCATCCGTGAACTATCGCTTCTTTGTAGGATTCCCAGGGTTTGGTTCCAGGGCTGGGACAGCGTTCCATCGCTTTAGCTTCGGCTGATGCGTTGGGCATGTCAGGCCCCATGCACACTTCGTTGTAAATGGAGTCCCAGATTTCGTTACACATGCCGTTGAGCCACATCATTTCACCACCTGCGGCGTGAGTGGTCCAAGGAGCTCCGTGTCCCTTGTAGAATTCATGGATTGTTTTCAAATTCCAGAAGTTTCCCCGCTGGGACTCAACATAGTAGGCGATGCGATGGGGGAGCCGGTTTTCACGGTTCAAAAGATGGTAGGCTGCAATAACTCGGGGGTAGAGAATCCTTGTTGCTACGGTAGTAATGCCCTTGTTGATGACTTGCCCTCCCCATAGTTTGAGTGCTTCAGCCAATTTGTCGATTGGTTCATCTTTCCACCAGTATTCGACACTCAGGCCTCCTATCTCAGGGACGGCGGCATAACCGTCTCTACCGGCCCCTGGCCTATTTTCCAAACTAGTGCTTTCTTCCCAGTCAGGAAAAAATTCTTTCAGGGCTGAGATTGCTGCTTCGTTGAAAATGCCCTGGAGTCGAGTGGTCACTAAAACCGGATGGTTGGGCGAGGACGGATCAATCTGTCTTCGGTTGAGACGTCCCAGGTAAAGCCAACCTCGGGCAGTTCCCGGCCGCATGCCCTTAGAATCGTAGAGCGCGACGGTAATCCATTTGTCTTCTGGGATCCCTTGCACTTGAATTGCATTAGAGATGGTGTCACGAATTTTCTTGGCAGTCGCCTCGGGCGTATCTTCCGCGTAGACGGTCAGTTTAACACTAGGATCTGTTAACCCCACCTGTGGGCCGTAGACTGAAAAAGCGGGCGTAAAGGTGTGGTAATGAGTCTGGATGAGGCCGGGTATCACGGTTCTTTGTTCTACATCCATGAATCGGGTATTGGGGCCCGCCAATTCTTCCATTGCAGTGGCAGTACCCAAAGCCATGATTCTCTTGCCTTTGATGGCCATTGCCTCATAAATGTTTCCAGGGGTGTCAGGAATGATGCTTCGGTCATCCATACTCACGATCTTCCCGTTTGTCAGGATCATGTCCGCGTAACCCTGCTGGGCTACCAGATCGGGAAGCTGTTGCGAAAAACCAAAGGTGTGGATCCACCCCAATGTTAAAAAGATTGTGAACAATGCCTTCTTCATAAACTGAAACCTCCATAACTAAATCTAAAATTATCCCACCAAAGTTTACTCGAAATTCTTAATATAATAAACGGATTGAGTTAAGGTAAGGGGGTCTTGAGCAAATTTACTATCAAACATGTGTTGTTAGCTATCTTGACCGCCCAGGTTTCTCATGTTTTTGGCCAAGAGTTAGCTGTGTCAGAAACTATTCAAAACCAGGTCCTCTTGAATGATCTAGTTGCTACTCGTGGACAGGAAGTTATTCTTCACATGCGTTTTAGAACCCAAAAAGAAGTAAAAATTAATAAGCTCAAGGCAGAGATTATCTTTCCGGTTCCCCAGTTGAAACTGGTTCGGATGGATCGTCCTTATTTGCTGGAAAAATTCGGGGGGCGCATTGTGGTCGAGGAGATGGGGCTGGGCAGGGTACAGGTGGAGATCACAATTCCTGAAAATAGTCCTGAATCTCTCCCTGAAGAAGCCGTTGCTTTTCTGGTTATGCAGGTTGCTGGGGACGTTGAAGTCTCGCCATTGACTATCAAAGCGCAAAACGTCCAGATGAGGAATCTTGAGGGGGAGATCTTAGAAGAAGTACAGGGCTCCCAGTCTCATATCAATTTGGTGAGTGAAGCGCTTTATCCGCTGATCAGCTGTTTTTTTTATATGCACTAAAAAAGAAACAGCTAAAAGTCCTCACTTTTGTAAATAACCTTTCCTCCCACGAGGGTCATCAGGTTTTTGATTTTTTTGATGTCCATCTCAGGGATGGTGAAGTAGTCTCGATCCAGAACGATCAGGTCGGCCAACTTCCCTTTTTCTAGGGATCCCAGATCATTTTCCCGAAGCACTGATTCGGCCGCCCAGGTGGTCCAGCCTCGAAGGGCAGAAATTCGATCTAGCTTTTCCTCCGGCACCCAGATCTGGCCATCCCATTCTCGGGTGACATAAAAGGCAAAAAGCGGCCAAAACCCGTGCCAGGGCCAGGCGCCCAGCTGGTTTTCTTTGGGGACTTCTGCCAGATGGGCATCGGTAGCCAGGGTAAATCGGGCTCCAGCTTCCAGCATGCTTTTCGTGGGCGTAAACCACTTCATGTACTGTTCGCCATATACATCAGTGAACTGCTTAATCCTCCGGGCCATGCCAGTGGCTTGCATGTTCATCCATAAACCGTAGTGAGCCAGTTTCGGGATCTGATCGGGTCGGATAAGAAGGGGGTGATCGAAGAAGTGGCGTTTCTCGCGGATCTGTTCCAATGTCCACCCATCCTCAGCCATCAACTGATCCATCATCTGAAATAGAATGTCAGTAGTTCCATCTTGAGTTGCATGCACGTCAGCTAGTCTCAGGCCAGCTTTAAGGGCTGCCAAGTGGCCGTTATATCGGAAGGTTCCGGGCTTGTGTCCTGAGCACTGTTCTATTTGCTCCAGTTGAGCTCGGAGTTTTGGATCCTCGGGCAATGCTTGGCTACAGGGGTTCGTGTCCCATCCTTCTTCTCCTACTCCGCTGTTCCAGAAATAGTCACTGCCTTGTCCGCCGAAATCACCCAGAAGAGTGTAGAATTCAGCTGGATCGCTGGCCAGTGAGTAAGCGCTGCGATGGATCCAGGCCCAACGGATGGGCATTTCGTTTTTTCGATCCAACAAGTTCAGAGCCTTGATAACCTCAAGGGGTTCGATGTGAGTTTGCACCGTGGTAAGGCCAAATGAAGCGTTTTCCTCCAGTTCCTTCTTGAGCATCGCCGCCACTTCTTCCGTCCGATTGCGCAGAATAATGTCGTAGACCAAAAAGTACCAGACCCGAAGGCCCACTGGTTTTAAGGTATCGATGTCGCGACCTATGGCATCGCTGATGAGCTGTTTTGCTTGGCTGTTATAAATGCCAGATGCCAGACTGCCACTTAATACGACTGGATTTCGGGGGGCAATTCTGTCCAGATCGTCTGTATTTACCATTCGTTTTGCTATCACTGGTGACAAGTCGCCTGCCGCAATAGCCCCGTCCTTCATCGGAATATTAACAATGACCCAGTTATCGGGGCCCAACTCAGCTGCCCGTCTTTGGATAACGGCACCAATTTTTTCGACAATGGCACTCCGAGGTAGGTCGTCCAGCTCGCTCTCATGTAGACCTAGGACTGGAGTGACCTTAAGTTGCATATCGGGGGTAAAGTCAGGGTCGTGACCAAAATGGTTGTATAACCACAAATGGGGATGGGTATGACTATCTATGATGCCGGGAAGGACAGTTCGACCTTTTACATCAATTACCTGGGTTTTAGGGCCTGCCAACTCTCGGATTTCTTTGGTAGTTCCTAGTGACAAGATTCTATGATTCCGAATAGCCAGCGCTTCAATTAAGGTGAGTTGGTCGTCCATAACGGCGATCTTGCCGTTGATCACGATCACATCTGGGTAGGCTTCCAATCTGATTAATAGATTGGATACGTCCTGTGCGCTCGTTGTCTCCGGAGCGAAAAAACAGACAAGTATAAAAAACAGACTAACGCGGAAGTGAAATAGTCGTTTGTGCATGGCTCACCTTTCGTCTTGAGTGTCAGTAGGCGTTTTTTTTGGCAGTTATTTTGCGACGTCACAAAACCGTTTAGGACTAATTAGCTCTTTCGGCCAAGTTGGTTAAATCGTGAACTATCTTGCCGTTGAGACTGGTCATGACGACTTTCATGCTTGGAATTTCTTCCACTGGGACAGTAAAAAAATCCTTTTCTAGAACCACGAAATCAGCAAATTTGCCAGGTTCCAGAGTGCCCACGGTGTCTTCGGCGAGCATGTACTCAGAAGCCCAAGTGGTAGCCATTTTCAATGCCGTTACTCGGTCAATGCCCTCTTCAGGAAGCAACTCATGCCATTCTTCGGTTCCTACTTTTTGGATACGTCTAGTCATGAGTGTGTAGATGGGGGTCCAGAAATCTGAACCGTTAGCCTCGAAGGTCACTCGCTGTCCATCTTCGATCCAAGTCTTGACTGGCATTGTAAAGGATTTCGCTTTTTCCCCATAGGCCTCAAGGACATCGGGTACTCGGGCTAAATGGCTTGGGGTAACGTTGATCATAATCCCATATTTTTTGATGCCGGCCATTACGTCAGGGACATTGCCCAATAGGAAGCTATGTTCCATGGTGGTGCGCAGACTTCTGATATATTCGACTGAGAAGTTCCCTTCTCGCATTGCCTCCTCTAGCATTTGGATGTAAAGTCTCGCGCCATGGCTAGAGGTTCCGTGGGCCTGGACTGGACGCCATCCACTCAAGATGGCGGCTTTGTACGACTCCCATGGTTTGCTTCCCGGGGAGGGACATCGCTCACGAGCCTTAATAGCAGGAGGGGCTGGTATGTCATCTCCCAAACACACCTCGTTGTAGATGGAGTCCCAAATCTCATTGCACATACCGTTAAGCCATAGCATCTCACCACCGTTAACGTGATCTGTCCAGGGGGCCCCTGATGCCTTGTAAAACTCGCGGGTGAAGCGAAGCCCAAAGTGCCGCCCTCTCTGGGATTCGATGTAATAAGCGAGGCGATGAGGCATCTGGCCTTCTCTGTTTAGCCGGTTGTAGGCGGCCACGATGCGGGGCGCAACGATTCTAGTAGCTACAGTAGTGACACCCAGTGCTTGCAGATCCTTTCCGTAGAAAAGGAGCGTTTCAGACAATTTTTCAAGAGGTTCGTCTTTCCACCACAATTCCCAGCTGAGAGCATCCATTCCGGGGACGCCCACATATCCGTCTAGGGCTGAATTGGGTCCATTTTCAAGATCAACGCTCTCGTTGAAATCTGGAAAAAGTTCAATAAAGGCATCCATGGCCGTCTCATTGAAAAGTGGGTGAGTGCCACCTGTCTTCACTGCAACTGGATTATTTTGGCTGACACTGTCCCACTGTCTCCGGTTTAAATTGCCGAGATAAACCCAAGTAAAGGTGGTGCCGGTGGCATTATCTTTGTTTTCCAAGAGGTTAACTGTAATCCACTGTCCCTTCGGGATGTTTTGTACTCGGATGGCGTTAGCTAAGGTGTCTCGTACCTTCCTAGCCGTCCCCTCGGCAGTAGTTTCAGCCGTGATAGTAAGCTTAATGCTTGGGTCAACCAAGCCCTGGCTAGGGCCGTATTGACGGGCCGCGTTGCCATAAAGGTGAAAGTGAGTGGCTACTAAGCCTGGAATGACAGTTCGTCCATCCACGTTGATGAAACGAGTCTCCGATCCCGCTAGAGCCTTCATCTCCTCATTACTCCCCAGTGCCATTATCCGTTTCCCCTTAATCGCCATGGCTTCAACAACATTCCCTTGGGCATTAGGTTTACTGCTTCGGTCATCCATAGTGGCGATCTTCCCGTTGGTTACAACAAGGTCGGCATAGCCCTGTCGAGCGACCAGCAGGGGGAGTTCTTGGCCCCAGGCCATCCCGGAGCTAAGCAGTACAACAAAACAAATATTGAAACCCAGGTATTTCATAAAACAGACTCCTTCTACGAAGTTATGTTGTTCAAAAAGTCTAAGAACAAAAGGCATATGAAAATGCCTAGCCGGTTCCTTAATTACCCGCTTGACTAGCATCCCAGATGATCTCACCACTCAGTCCTGTCATGATTACTTCTAGTCCCCGAATTTCTTCGATCGGAATAGTAAAGAAGTCCTTGTCAAGGACGGCAAAGTCCGCGTATTTTCCGGGTTCTAGCGTCCCAATGGTATCCTCAGCCATCATATACTCAGACGCCCACGTGGTTGTCATCTTTAAGGCGGTGACTCGATCTATTCCTTGCTCAGGAAGAACCACAACCTCTGGAACCGGTTTTCCGGTTAGGAAATCTTGTCTGCTTCCAGGAATTTTGCGGGTCACCAGGGAGTAAATAGGTGTCCAGAAGTCTGTTCCAGCGGCCTCAAACGTCACTCGAATCCCATCGTTGATCCAGGTTTTGACCGGCATGGCAAATTTTCTGAGTTCTTCCCCGTAGTCCCTGATGTTTTCTGGCACATCCCGAAGCATGCCGATATTTACGTTAATAATGATCCCGTACTTCTTAATTCCTTCCATTACTTCCGGGACATTGCCCAATAGGATATTGTGTTCGAGAGTGGTACGCAGATTGCGCATATATTCTGTCGAGTAGTTGCCTTCCTTCATGGCCTCTTCCAGCATTTGAATATAGAGACGGGCCCCGTGGCTAGAGGTGGCGTGTCCTTGTACTGGGCGCCACCCGTGAATAATGGCTTGCTTGAAAGATTCCCATGGCTTGCTTCCCGGGTAGGGACAGCGTTCCCGAGCCTTGATTTCAGCAGGCGCATCGGGCATATCAGGGCCCATACACACCTCATTGTAGATGGAGTCCCATACTTCATTGCACATACCGTTGTTCCAGAGCATTTCGCCACCGTTGGCGTGGTTGGTCCAAGGGGCCCCAGTGCCTTTGTAGAACTCATGAATTGACTGTTTGCCGTAAAAATTCCCCCTCTGGGATTCTACGTAGTAGGCTAGACGATGTGGCATCCGGCTCTCTCTGTTTAGTAAATTATAGGCAGCGATAACCCGCGGGAAAAGGATTCGTGTGGCGGCAGTGGTGATACCCAATTTCTGCATATCTACCCCGTGTAGATACATTGTTTCAGCGATATCTTCCAAGGGTTTGTCCTTCCACCAAAATTCGAAGCTCAATCCTTGGATTTCTGGCACTGCTGCATATCCATCCCGGCCAGCACCTGGCCGATTTTCCATATCAGTGCTTTCTTCCCAGTTGGGAAAAATCTCTTTAATCTGATCGATTGCATTAGTGTTGAGAACTCCCTGGAGCCCGGTCTTGACCAACACCGGATGTTCCTCTGTCCCAGCATCGATCTGTCTTCGGTTGATATTCCCCATGTACAGCCAGGAGAAAGTGGTGCCACGGCGATTGTTTTCGTTCTCCTTTAGATCGACAGTAATCCACTGGCCATTAGGCAACTGGCGGGCCTGAATGGCATTGAGGATGGTTGCTCGAATTTTCTTAGCTGTCGCCTCGGCAGTGGTTTCAGCTACCACTGTTAGTTTGATGCTGGGATCATTAAGGCCGACTCCTGGACCGTATCGCGCAACTGCTGGCGAGAAGAGGTGGTAGTGAGTTTGAATTAGGCCCGGGATGACAGTCTTGTTTCTTACACCCACAATTCGAGTCTTGGGCCCCGCCAATTCCTTCATTTCTAGATTACTTCCCACAGCCATGATTTTTTTGCCCTTGATGGCCATGGCTTCAACAATATGCCCTGGAGTATTTGGGATGATGCTTCGGTCATCCATGGTAACGATCTTCCCATCCGTCACTATGAGGTCGGCGTAACCCATGTCCGCAACTAGCGGGTGAAGTTGCTGCCCTAGAGCCATGGTCTGAACAACGGTCATGATGAAAACGAATCTAACAAGATTTTTCATATGTAAGCACCTCCATAAAGGGAACCGGGAAATTTCGAATGCGTCCTACAATTCAAATGCGGGGATTCTGCGGTGTCAAGGAGAAATTGTCATTAATGCGGCAGTTGATGCAGTTGATGCAGTTAAGTCACAGCTGTATTTTACCGCTCAACACAGTTGGTGTCGGCTTTAAAGAGTGTATTTGTGGCTGCGAAAATCAAGACGTTAGAGAACCACAGCATGAATACTTCCTTGACCTTCCTTGAGGCAGGAAATACAGTATTGCTGTAGATTTAGAAGATTGTTTGACTAATTTTTGTTAACTAAAATAGGAGAGAGATATTATGGCTCCATCGAATGTGTTGGCGTGGTTCGAAGAATACAAGGAAATTTGGGAAGCTCCTTTCCATCTTGACGCGTATCTGAATTGTCACACCGAGAATGTTGTTTACGACGACCTTACGATCCCCACCGTCTTTAACGGCCGGGATCAACTGCGCGAATTTTATGTAAGAGTTTTAGAGGCGATCCCTAATTTTTCATCTCGCTATGAAAGGTTTTATCAGTCGGGAGACGTGATTATCACGGAAGGTGCCTTGATTGGGGATCAAACCGAGCCTTATCGTGGTAACCCACCCTCTAATAGGCACGTCGATGTCCCTTGGGTTCAGGTCCTTCACTTTGAGGGAGAACTCATCTGTGAAGTGCACGACTACTACGACCGCCTTGATTTTCTGCGTCAGATGGGAATTGTAAACCTTGACTTCACCGGTCAGCCAGTTGAGGAAGCCAGCGGCACGTATGTTGCAGGGGACTAACGAAGCCTGTCGCCACACTACTGTTGCGAAGCTGTAATTGCAGGCTTAGAGCTGAGATTTCCTTTTAATCTTAAGTCTTGGCTCATTCGAATACGTGTCGAAATTTTTCGTACATTTTTTCCCTAAGTTCGGGACTGGGACCGCTAATTTTCGGGAAATCTTTAATCGATTCATACGGTTTACAAGCTTCAATCACCGCTCGGGAGCGAAATCCTCCTGAGCCGTCTGCCGGACCGATGGGGTCATCACTGGTTCTCATGCTACGGGTGATAAGCTGAATCGAAGTTTCTGGGTTCGATCGAGTACAAAGTGCCCAGATAACTTGGAAAGTATCGGTGGGGTCGATGTCGTCATCCACCACGATGGTATAACGATTTGCGTAAAGTCCCGCCTGGCATTGTGAAGCAATAAGTCCCGCCTGTCGGGCATGCCCGGTGAATTTCTGTTCAATGGACACGATGTTGAACATTCTAGAGCCACCTGCCGGGTGACACCAAACCCCTTTTACGCCTGGAACTCCAGCACCTTCGAGAGCATCCCAGATACGGGCGGACCGTGTGAAGGCTCGATAGATGCAGTGTTCTGCTGGTGGGCGTACCGGCGGTGCTCCTAGAATGATGGGGTTATTTCGGTGCAGAATGCTGCGTATGTGGATGACGGGGTCGGCCTGGGGAGGGCTCGCGTAGTAGCCGGTCCATTCCCCGAATGGACCCTCAAACTTTGTGTCACCAGGAAGGATCTCTCCCTCTAGGACGATCTCGCTCTTCGCAGGAATTGGCAATCCACTGAAGGGACCCTTAATCACTTCAATAGGCTCGCCTTGTAGGGCGCCAACAAAATCCAACTCACAGTAACCGTAGGGAAATTCCATTGAGGCAACGGTTAAGAAGGAAGGGTGGTGTCCCACTGAGATAGCTACCTTGATCGATTCGTTACGCTCCAGTGCTTTTCGGATGTGCATTGATCCATGGTGGGCCAGGGCAATGTGGACTCCCACTGACTGCTCGTCGTGAATCATCACTCTGTAGGTTCCGGTGTTGGTCCAACCTTCATCGGGATCTTGTGTGATTACCATATCACCAGTTCCGATGTAGCGTCCCCCGTCGTGCTCATGCCACTTAGGGGTAGGAAATTCAAGGACATTGACGTCTTTGCCTTCTTTAACGTTTTCCAAAATGGGGCCATCTTTTACCACCACAGGGGGAATAGGTTCAAAATCGCCTGCCATCTCTCTCCATTTCTTGACGAAATCCAGACTGGACAGGTCGGTAGGCATGCCAAAGGTAAGCGCAACCTTACGAACCGAAGCGAGGGTGTTAGTAATGACTCTATAGCCAGTTGGATAACCCTTTATCTGATCAAATAGTAGTGCTGGCATGGGATCCATCTTGCTGGCTAACTCAGTGATGGCACCCATTTCATGGACCCAGTCGGCGCCGTCAACGTGACGTATTTCACCCATCTTCTCGGCCTCTTTGATCCACAGGCGTAGATCAGTACAATCAGGCATATGTCGACTCCTTTATCTTCCTAGTTAACCTTTCCGCAGTACCTTCTGGGTACTCCGAGGAAACATTCCCTCCGAATGTTTCCTCGTTAACTTAACACTAATTCGGTTTAAACTCGCCAACCATTTCACTCGCTGGGGGCGTAGCTGTCAAGTTGATGTGTGTGGCCAGTTCTCCTCAAGCAGTTTCGATGCAACCACATAACATAGGTCTCACATCTCAACATAGCAGATCATCAGAGAACATAATGACTTGGTTGTTCATGTTTGACTGATCCGAAACAAGCTTTCCTGACACAACTACGAGACTAGCCAGATTTAGTCGGGATGATATGCAGTACTAGGATATGTACATTGCTCTGTGGTAGCATTAACCCGAGTTGTCTTTTAATTAAACTTCTAAAAAAGTGGACTCGTTAGGCGCTGGCCTTGGTGGGCGTTGAGCTTGTCTGCACTGTGCGGGAAGGTATTCACTGAAAGGGGTGCCTCACATGAAAAAATCAAGTTTTGTCCGCGTTGCAAGTTTTTGTTTGGCCACCATATTGTTGGTTCCTATCGTAGGTCTGTCACAGACTACCAGTGGAACTATTTTGGGCACTGTGACTGACGAGACCGGAGGAATTCTTCCCGGTGTAGAGGTGACGGTGACCAATGTGGATAGAGGGGAAACTCGATTGGCTATTAGCGATGACGAAGGTCGTTATCGAGTGCCGGAGGTAATTCCGGGCAATTATGAAATAGCTGCTGCTTTGACAGGATTTCAGACTGCGGTTCGTAGTGGTATCACCATGACAGTAAATCGCCAAGCTCGAGTTGACTTGGTGTTGAGTATAGGTGCAATCACTGAACGGGTGGTAGTAACCGGTGAAGCACCAGCCGTAGATACAGCTAGTTCGACGATAGCCGGACTAGTAGATGAGAGTAAGATTCGTGATTTGCCGCTTAACGGCCGTAGCTTTTCTGACTTAGTGACGTTGCAGATGGGCACATTCGAGTTGCCGACAGGAGCTAGCAACAGTGCATCAGGGTTTGGGACCAAGATTTCCATTTCCGGTGCCAGACCATCTGCCAACAGTTTTTTACTGGATGGCAACTTTGTCAATGGCACGCTGGGCAATACCCCTGGCGGGGCCACCGGGCTTTTTCTGGGGGTAGAGACCTTGAGGGAGTTCTCTGTTTTAACCAACACTTATAGTGCAGAGTATGGACAAAGCATGGGTGGCATCATTAATGCTGTTACTAAAAGTGGAACCAACGAATTCCACGGTTCTGTTTTTTACTTTCACCGTAATGACAATCTAGATGCGCGTAATTTTTTTGATCGTGATCCAGGCAATCCAACTCAGCGCAGTGATCCCCCGGAGTTTAGACGTCACCAGTTTGGTTTCACCGCTGGGGGTCCGGTTGTGTCTGACAAAACTTTCATTTTTGGTGGTTTTGAGGGGCTTCGGGAGTCACTGGGAACTAGCATCGTCTTTGGTACTTATACCGACGAGGCCAAGAAAGGGATTTTCCCCGTTGATAGTCCGATAACTAATGCTAGCAATCCATGTGCAAGAATCGACAAGGCGTTGAGCGGTACTGGTTTCAGTGCCACTCATCTCGCAAGTCAAAATCAATGTCAGATTCCACTGGGCGGGCCTGCGGTTGCAGGCGGACCAAGTGTGGCCGATTTCGTAAGCCGTTTCTTGCCCCCAGCCAACCAGGGTGTCCGAGATGCCCTGAACGGAACCGGGGAAGGCGTTCTGGCAAACAGCAGAATATCGAATCAGGACAATTTTGTGATCAAGTTGGATCACAACTTCTCCAATTCGGACAGCGTGTTTGTCCGTTATACCTTTGACGATGCGGATGTTATGCGTCCGTTGATCAATTTCAAGACAGGGTTTATTACCCGCAACCAGTATGTGACCTTAGAAGAAAAGCATGTTTTTTCTCCCACCCTTTTGAATGTGGCTCGGATTGGCTTCAACCGTAGTGCCTTGCTGGAAAGAGACTTTCCGATTGGCGCCGCCATCCCGGAGAATATGCAACTTGTTCCCACCAACCGCAGTGCGTTGCCCGAATTGCAGTCGGGTCTGCTAGGCAGTTGGAACCCACCCGGTACAGGTGCCGGTTTTTCCGGACCCATGGGTGGTAGCAGTGTCACCCCGCGGATATATCGAACTAATCTATTTGAGTATTCCGACACTGTTAGTTGGACAAAGGGTTCTCATTCAGTGAGGTTCGGGGCTAACCTCAAGCGGGTTCAAGCCAACATGATTTCTCCCCAAAGGACCTTTGGTAGCTTCCAGTTTAAAGATATCTTTAACTTCCTGGTAGGCTCAAAATCAAATGGTTTGTCGTTTATCACAGCAGATTCCAACGTTCAGCGCGGAATCCGTTTCTGGGCCATGGGATTTTTCATGCAAGACGACATCCAAGTCCGTCCTGGCCTGACGCTCAATCTAGGACTGCGTTACGAGCCTTCTACTGGACATTCCGAGGTCAATGGTAAATTGGGTACTGTCAAGGACATCCGCACGCAAACTAAATCTGAAAGTGTAGACGTCATTTTCAAAAATCCTACGGGGAAGAATTTTGCACCCCGTATTGGCTTTGCCTGGGATCCCTCTGGAGATGGTAAGACCGCTATCAGGGCTGGTTTTGGCCTCTTCTACAACATTCAGATGACCGAGATCGATCGCATCTCAGCTACCAGCAACCCCCCCAACACTACTATCGCAACGGTTTCAAGTCTTCCCTTCCCTTTTGACTTTGAGGCGTGTTGTGCGAAGTCCGGGGGAGCGTCACGGACCTCTTTAGAACTCATCGATTGGAATGCTCCGCAGTCTTACCGGATGCAGTGGAACTTGAACATTCAGCATGAGGTCATGAATGACACCACGGCAACTATCGGTTACGTTGGTGCGCGGGGCGTGGATTTGTTCCGAGTCTACCAATGGAACCAGCCTGATCCAGTGGATCCGTCAACGTGCCAACCCAACGATGGCCCTACTTGTCAAAACCCACTTCCGTCCCGAAGCAAATTTTACTATCCGCGATATGGCGATAGACCCGATAGCTCATTTATTTTTGGCGGCCGTATCCCCACCTTCGACAGCAACGGAGTACGGGGAGCTGGAAGAACCTGCCCAAAGGGAGGCGGAGGATTTTTTCGCTGTCCCAGACTTAACCCCAGCTTTGACACCAGCATCCAGCGTAGCGGGGGGGCTGATTCCTACTACCATGGATTACAGCTTCAGTTGAACAAGCGCTTTTCCAAAGGCTTCCAAGTTCAGGCGTCTTATGCCTGGTCACATTCAATCGACACCAGTTCCAAACAGATTCGGGGTCCCGGTGAGAGTAACCAAACAGCCAGTCAGCAAAATCCCTTGGATACACCGGGGGAGAAGGGACACTCCAATTTTGACGTGCAGCACAACTTCACATTGAATTACACGATTGATTTGCCGGGGCAGGATCTTGGGGGTGCCGCTGGAAGGATTCTGGGAGGTTGGCAATTAGGCGGTATTGTGACAATGGCCACTGGAGTCCCCGAGACCATTATGCTGGGATATGACAACTGCAGGTGTATTAACGGGGAAATCTTCGGAGTGTCAACGACAGACAATCGCCCTGATCTGGTCGGGGACAACAACCCGATTTTGAGTGGTGGCCGAGATCCCAATA
>JAYZCG010000023.1:0-21971 GCA_036338435.1 Acidobacteriota bacterium | reverse complement strand
ATCAAGACAAATTGAACTACCAGAATAAGGGAGGTAAGTATAGTATCCATGGCAACTAAACAAGATACCGGATGTGTATGACAACGAATTCATGCGTGAAGATGGATATAACAAACCTTTGTTCGAAAGAGCTAATTACACCCATTGGAAAGTTGTTGATTGTTGGCAGTCCCAGAGGGATTTGCAGGATTTATTTTGCGACTGATAAAGATGCCTGGGCCAATAAGCATGGTTCACCCGTATTGGATGAGGATATACGGGGAATATTGTCTCAAGCGACAGAGCAATTAACCGATTATTTTAATGGACGGGGAGAAAACTTAAATGTTTTGTTAGATCTGCAAGGGACATCCTTTCAACTTAAAGTTTGGCGGCAACTGTTAAAGATCCCCCACGGTTGTACTGTTAGTTATGGCAAAATTGCTCGTGCTATAGGCAATCCTCGAGCCAGTCAGGCAGTCGGATCGGCTGTAGGGAGAAATCCAGTGCCGATCATGGTTCCATGTCATCGTGTTATTGGATGTAATGGTTTATTGGTTGGATTTAGAGGAGGGTTGCCTGTCAAAAAAAAACTTCTGGAGTTAGAAGGGGTTCGTGTGAGGCGTGGAAGTGTGGTTTCGTACAAAGATTGTAATTGGTGATGATTAATTAAAATGTGTCTCGATTTCTTAGAGATTTTCTATCGGGTTGTATTTTTGACCTCCCAAATCTTAAAATCACCATGATGACTTCAGTTACGACAGTTTTAGATAAGGTTTACGCTGATAAGCGAATTGATCGAGAGGAAGGATTGCTGCTGCTTCGCTCCGGCAATCTTCATCAAGTGGGTAGGGCTGCTGATTATGTTCGCCAAAAGAAATGTCCGGACAATGTAGTGTCTTTTCTGGTTGATCGGAACATAAGTTATACAAATGTCTGTGTTGCGCGTTGCACCTTTTGTAATTTTTACCGGAAGCCAGGCGCAGATGGCGGCTATGTGCTTCCAATGCAAACCATCTTCAATAAAATTGAGGAGACTGTCGCACTGGGAGGGACTGGAATTCTTATGCAGGGGGGGATGCATCCGGAACTTAAGATTGACTATTATGAAAATCTGTTAAGTTCTATTCGGGAACGGTATCAAATTCATTTGCATTGTTTTTCACCTCCTGAAATAGTTGTTTTGGCTCGTCTAAGCAAGATCACAATCCGCGAATCTATTCAACGCCTAAAGGTTGCTGGACTGACTTCCATTCCAGGTGGGGGAGCGGAAATTCTCACCGAGCGTATGCGAAGTGACATTAGTCCAGGAAAGTGTACTGCAAAAGAATGGTTGGAAGTGATGCGCACTGCTCACCAGGAAGGCTTGCTAACGACAGCTACCATGATGATCGGTGCTGGGGAAACGTTTGAAGAGCGGATTGAGCACTTGGATCAGCTGCGACAGCTACAGGATGAAACAAGTGGGTTTGTGGCTTTCATTCCCTGGAATGTTCAATTAAAGGGGACTCCCATGGAGAAGACTATATCTGAAGAAGTTAGTCCCACTACATATCTGAAGTTATTGGCTGTGAGTCGTCTTTACCTGGACAATATAAATAACATCCAGGTTTCCTGGCTAACGCAGGGTTTGAAGGTCGCAGAAATTGCTCTCCATTTTGGCGCCAACGACGTCGGTAGCATCATGATTGAGGAAAATGTAATTAGCACAGCTGGAGCAAATCGAACTGCTACTCGCAAGGATCTTATCCGGGTTATTGAGAGAGCGGGGTTTGTCGCTGCGCAGCGAGATACACTGTATCAAACATTCCGTAGTATTGCCTAAAGCGGCTTCATAGGTAAGTTCAAGCAACAAATAAACTTGACTTCAGGGTCAATGTGTATAAATATACGTATTTTATGTATACTACTAAAGTCCAACGCCATCAGGCCATTCTTGATTTGGTTAATGAAGTGACCATCGGGAGTCAGGAAATTTTGCGTAAAAGACTAGGTAAGCTTGGATTTGAAGTCACACAGGCGACTTTGTCTCGTGATCTTAAGACGCTCAAAGTGGTTAAGGCTGCGAACGAAAGGGGTGAATATAAATATACGGTTTTGGATGATTGGACAGGTCTTCACATCAACGGGTGTGAAGTGAGTACGAATCTGTTGGTGGTGCACACTGAAGTCGGAATGGCAGCACCCGTGGCTTACAAGATTGACGCGTTAAAGCTATCGGGGGTTTTGGGAACCGTGGCGGGTGAAGATACGGTTCTTGTGGTGGTAGCAGAAGGGCACGATGCCCGTAAAGTGAGAAGCAATTTGTGGAAAGGGGTTCAAGCGTAGTGAAAAAGATAGTTCTGGCCTATTCAGGAGGATTAGACACCTCGATTATGATGCACTGGCTAAAGGAGAAATACCAGTGTTCGATTATGGCCTTTATAGCTGATGTCGGACAGGGTGAAGATCTGGAGTTAGCCAGCCAAAAGGCCTATCAAACAGGCGCTGAAAAAGTTGTTATTACTGATTTGCGCGATATCTTCGTTCGAGATTTTATTTTTCCTGCCATGCAAGCCCATGCCCTTTATGAAGGGGAGTATTTTATGGGGACCTCCCTTGCTCGTCCTGTAATTGCCCGGGAGCAGGTTAGATTAGCTAAGGAGTGGGGTGCTGAAGCAGTTGCTCATGGTGCTACGGGAAAGGGTAACGATCAGGTTCGCTTTGAACTCACTTTCCAGGCTCTAGCTCCTGAATTGCAGATAGTGGCCCCGTGGAGAACATGGGAATTCAATGGGCGCAGTGATTTAATTCACTATGCAAAAAGTCAAGGAATCCCCATTACCTCGACTGAAGAAAAGCCATACAGTATCGATCAGAATATTATGCATACTTCCTATGAGGGTGGTATCCTGGAAGACCCCTGGCAGTCACCTCCTGAGGATATTTTTCTGCGCACAGTTTCTCCTGAACAAGCTCCAGATGGGCCAACAGAGATCACCATCGAATTCGAATCAGGTGTTCCAGTGAAGTTAAACGAAGAAAAATTGGAGCCAGTCGAATTATTAGAAAAGCTCAATTCAGTGGCAGGAGCTAACGGAGTTGGACGGGTTGATTTGGTCGAAAATCGAATGGTGGGGATGAAATCTAGAGGTGTCTATGAGACTCCTGGAGTCACTGTTCTGCACAAGGCACATCGGGCTGTGGAATCTTTGACTCTCGACCGTGAGGTGCAGCACTTGAAAGATGATCTGTCTCCTCGTATTGCGGAACTAATCTATTATGGGTTCTGGTTTGCTCCGGAAATGGAATTGCTTCTTCAGACGATTAGAAACTCTCAAGGCCTCGTAACAGGCAAGGTGAGACTACAGCTTTACAAGGGGAATTGTAGTGTTAATGGTCGTAGTTCTCCCTGCAATCTATATGATCCTTCCTACGCTACATTTGAGGCCGATGATGTCTATACGCAAGGAGATGCTGGAGGCTTTATCCGACTTCAGGGATTGCGGCTCCAGATTGCATCTCTTTTGAGGCGAGACAGAGATAATTGAGCGAGTAGATGAGTCCCTAATAATCATCGGCAATGTGGTGCCCGACAATATTAAATTAATGAACGCGCTTTTCTAAATAACGACAGAAGAGATATGAACAACAAGAATACAAAGAAGCCCTGGGTCGGACGGTTCAAGGATGATCTCAATCTTGTAGTACAGGAATTCAGCCAGTCCCTACATTTGGATCGGCGGCTGGCTTCTTACGATATTCAAGGTAGCCGTGCTCATGTACGGATGTTGGCTACGCGTGAAATCATTTCTGAACAGGATAAGGACAGTATTCTCGATGGGTTGAACCAGATTGAGCAGGAAATCAAATCTGAAGAGTTTCCTTATCGGGAAGAATTAGAGGATATTCATATGAATATCGAGTGTCGTTTACAGGAGATCGTTGGTGAAGCAGGGGGACGAATTCACACCGGGAGAAGTCGCAACGATCAGGTAGCTCTAGACTTGAAAATGTTCTGTCTCGACATGGCAATGACATGGCAAAGTCGGGTGTGTGAACTCCAGGGAGCTTTACTAGAACGAGCACAGGAACTTAAGAGTGAGCTATTCCCTGGATGGACTCACCTACAGGCGGCCCAACCTATTTCTTGGGGGCACTATATGTTGGCTTTTTGCGAGATGTTGGAACGGGATAGCCACCGCCTCATTGCTTACCAAGGACTTCACTCGTGTAGCCCATTGGGAGCGGGGGCATTGGCTGGGAGTACTCTTCCGTTAGACCCCGAGTTTACCGCACAGGAACTGGGCTTTTCGGCAACGTTTAACAACAGCTATGACGTGGTAGGTGACCGTGATTTTATTCTAGAGTTGCTTCAAATTGCTTCTCAGATAATGCTTCATCTCAGCCGTTTCTCGGAAGATTTTATTTATCTGTCCAGTACTCCAGTGGGTTGGATTGAATTGCCTGACTTCTTGTGTACAGGAAGCAGTATGATGCCGCAGAAGAAGAACCCAGATCTTCTGGAACTAACCCGTGGTAAAACGGCCTCTGTTCTGGGGCACACATCGGCCATCGCCTCTCTTATCAAGGGTCTTCCTACTTCATATCACCGTGATCTCCAACAAGATAAAGAGCATCTTTTCAGTGCGGTAGACACGGTGTCGCAGACTCTGGCAGTTGTTCCCCTAGTGGTAGTTAATTTCGAAATTAACAAGAAGCGAGTAGAAGAGGCTCTTAGACAAGGCTTCCTAATGGCAACAGATTTGGCTGAGTATCTAGTGACCAAAGATGTGCCTTTTCGGGAAGCACATCAGCGGGTAGGCAAATTGGTAAGCTATTGTTTGGACGAGGGACTTACCTTGGATAATGTGCCTTTGGAGAAGTTACAAGAGTTCGCTCCGGAATGTGGTCCTGAAGTTAGTGAAGTACTAAAATTCGAGAGTTTTATGAAGCGACGTTGTTACAAGGGGAGTCCAGGCTTGAGTGCTATAGAGGAGCAGATAGACAAGTGGAATCAAAAAGTAAGGGGTCATCAATGAAGGACTTTCTCTCCTTAAAGGATCTTCAGGCAGATCTGTGGGGACAATTGCTGCAATTCAGTGTCGAGGTAAAAGAACGATCCACTAATTTTCGCCAAATGCTCATGGGGAAGAGTCTAGTATTAATTTTTGAAAAAGCATCACTGAGAACTCGCCTTACCTTTGAATTGGGTATGAAGCAACTGGGTGGAGAAGTGGTCTATCTTGACCACCAGGAGTCTCGTCTCGGTGGCAGAGAATCGCTTACAGATGTTGCACGTAATTTGGAAAGATGGTTCGATTGCATTGTGACACGAACTTATTCTCACGAGGTGGCCCTTGATTTAGCTAAGCGTACTTCGGTGCCATTAATCAATGGGTTAAGCGACAAAGAACATCCTTGTCAGGCTTTGGCAGATATCTTTACACTTCAGGAAAAATGGGGAAAAGTAGAAGGCAGGACACTTGTATTTGTAGGCGATGGCAATAACGTATGTGCATCGCTGATTCATGCAGCTGCTCTATCTGGAATGTCCTTTGTTGCAGTTACTCCGACTACTCATCAGCCTTATGAGCAGGCAGCGGAAGATTTCGCAGCTCTCTCCTCTTCGAGTTTAGGATCCTATCGCCATACCAATTCCCTGGATGGACTAGAAGGTGCAGATGCAGTTTATACGGACACCTGGGTGAGTATGGGACAAGAAGAAGATGCAGAAGATCGGTTGCGAGCTTTGCAAGATTATCAGATTACACCTGAATTGATGGCCTCGACTGGTAAAAAAGCATACTTTATGCACTGCCTTCCAGCCCATCGTAATCAGGAAGTGACCGATACTGTGATTGATTCTGTTGAATCCCTTGTATACGAGCAGGCCGAAAATCGGTTGCATGTTCAGAAGACTCTTCTTCTAACACTTCTGGCTCCGGGTGATGTAACGCGTTATATGCAACTGGAAAAGTATGCTGACTGGAGTAGATCAACTGATAGCTAAGACGCCAGTTTCCGAGTGAGATGGTGGGATTATCTCACGTATGTGAATCTGTTTGCATTGGAATGTTACTGAAGATCGTTAACCTTCCAAACTGCTGGATTTTGTGCTCGTCACAATGCTTTCAATGGACAAAGAATCGGGAAAAAATCCAGGGTAAGCAGAAAGCGTGTTGCGTTGACAGTTTAAAGGCCCTGTGCTAGTTTTGCGGGTCGCAAGTTAAGGAGGGTTAATGGCAAGAAAAGGTAGACATTTGTTCACCTCGGAGTCCGTCAGTGGAGGACATCCCGACAAGATGGCTGATCAAATCTCAGATGCCGTTCTAGATGCAGTATTAACTCAAGATCCAGGGGGCCGGGTAGCCTGTGAAACCCTGGTTACAACTGGATTAATCGCTGTCGCTGGAGAAATTACTACAACTGGGAGTGTGGATTATCCAACCATCGCGAGAGAAGTTGTTTGCGATATAGGTTATACCAAACCGGAATACGGATTTGATGGGAGTTCTTGTGGTGTAATCTGTGCGGTTGATCGGCAGTCGCCAGACATCGCTCAGGGCGTCGACGTTGGGGGAGCCGGTGACCAGGGGTTGATGTTTGGATATGCCTGCTCGGAAACGGAGCAGCTTATGCCGATGCCTATTAGTCTGGCTCACCAGATGGTGGCTTGTCTAACTCAGCGTCGTGAAGAGGGGAGTGTCAAATGGTTGCGGCCTGATGGGAAATCCCAGGTGACTGTAGAATACGAAGGATCTAAACCCATTCGAGTGGACACAGTTGTCATTGCAGCCCAACATGACGACGAGGCTAGCAATGAGGAAATCGAAGAAGTCATTCTAGAGAGAGTGATTAAGGAAGTTGTTCCTGAGAGTTTATTAGACGCAGAGACCATCTACCACATTAATCCAACAGGCCGATTCGTGGTGGGAGGACCTCATGGAGATTGTGGCGTTACAGGCCGCAAGATCATAGTTGACACCTATGGTGGAGTTGGTAGTCATGGAGGTGGAGCTTTTTCGGGGAAGGATCCCTCTAAGGTCGATAGGTCAGCCTGTTATATGGCACGCTATATTGCGAAGAACTGCATAGCGGCCGGGTTGGCTGACAGCATTGAGATTCAGCTAGCCTATGCTATTGGGGTAGTAGATCCTGTCTCCATCATGGTGGATACAGGGGGAACGGGACGTATAGGTGAAGAGAAGATTACTGATTTGATACGAGCTCACTTTGCCCTCACTCCGCAATCGATAATTGATACCTTGGATTTGAGGAGACCCATCTACCGTAAAACGGCAGCCTACGGACATTTTGGAAGAGAAGATCAGGGTTTTGCATGGGAGAGAACCGATAGGGCCGATGAACTGCGTCGTGCAGCAGGGCTGTCTGAGACGGATACTGAATCGACAGCGCGTTAAGAAATAGAACAGCTGACTAAGGATAGATCGCCTCTACTAGTCTAGTCGGCACTTATGTAACAGAGAGTGATGCTATGGATTGTGATGTTAAAGACATTGCTTTAGCTGGAAAAGGTCTGGATCGCATTGAATGGGCGGATCAGTCTATGCCAGTTCTACGCTTTATCAGAGAACGATTTGAAAAAGAAAAACCCTTGGAGGGTAAGCGCATAGCAGCCTGTCTGCATGTCACCACAGAAACGGCTAATCTAGCTCGCGCGCTCAAAGCTGGTGGTGCTGACGTGAGGCTTTGTGCCTCAAATCCGCTCAGTACGCAAGATGATGTTGCAGCATCTCTCGTGAAGGATTTTGACATCCCAGTTTTTGCCATCAAAGGAGAAGACAACGATACCTACTATGCACATCTTCAGTCCGCATTAGAGGCAGAACCCCAAATAACCATGGATGATGGAGCGGATCTGGTGACTGCTGTCCTATCTGATCGACATGATTTGATCCCAGGAATAATTGGAAGCACAGAGGAAACTACCACTGGGATTATTCGTCTGCGAAGTATGGCACAAGAAGGTGTTCTGCAATTCCCCGTGGTAGCTGTAAACGATGCCAACACCAAGCACCTTTTTGACAATAGGTATGGCACAGGACAGTCTACTGTAGATGGTATTGTTCGAGCGACGAATCTGCTTTTGGCCGGAGCCCCTTTTGTGGTCGTTGGTTATGGGTGGTGTGGCAGGGGTGTGGCAATGCGGGCCAGAGGGATGGGAGCACAAGTCATGGTAACCGAAGTAGATCCACTGCGAGGATTAGAAGCTGTCATGGATGGGTTTCAGGTCTTACCGATGGAGGAGGCCGCTAGGGTCGGTAAAATCTTCGTCAGTCTGACTGGGAATAAACATGTTCTTCGCAAGGAGCACTTCGAACTGATGGCGGATGGCGCTGTTATCTCAAATTCGGGACACTTCAATGTAGAAATTGACATCCCGGCTTTGGAGGCATTGAGTAAGACCAAGCGAATGATTCGAGAATTTGTTGAGGAGTATCAACTAGTGGATGGTCGTCGTATCTATCTGTTGGGAGAAGGCCGTTTGATCAATTTGGCAGCTGCTGAGGGACACCCGGCCTCGGTCATGGATATGTCCTTTGCGAATCAGTCATTGGCTGCAGAATATTTGGTAAAGAACGCTGGATCTTTGAAATCTGAGGTCTATCCTGTACCTGCTGAAATCGACCAGGAAATTGCACGACTTAAGCTGTCCTCTATGGGGATTGTGATTGATAAGCTAACTAGTCAACAGAAGACCTATTTGAATTCATGGAGTGAAGGAACATAGCAGTTCCTTCGGGCTACTTTCAGGCTATTGCTTCCTCACGTTCTGACACCTGCTCTCCACATAGCTGCGATTGCCATGTGGAATCATTTATAGTGCAAATGCTATAGTCAACTTCTCATGAGTTATAGGTCTCGTTCCTACATCAGCATCGGCCCTACCCTCACACCTGCCGTAAAGAAATTGGTCATCGTCTGTGCTGTTGTATTTCTATTCCAGATGTTGGGTGCTGGGAATGAGATGGTGGCCATTTTTGGTCTTGTTCCCTATTTTGTTTTAACGAAGCTTTTCTTTTGGCAACTTGGGACTTATCTATTCCTTCATGGGAGTGTTGGACACCTATTTTGGAATATGTTTACGTTGTGGATGTTTGGATGTGAATTAGAACGTTATTGGGGCAGTAGAGAATTTGTGAAGTTTGTCCTGATTACGGGTATAGGAGCGGGTGTTCTGTCCATTATTTCTCAACCTTTTTCTACAATACCCACCATAGGCGTGAGCGGGGCTATTTATGGAATTCTAATGGCCTATGGGTTGATGTTCCCAGAGCGGCGAGTTTATCTGTATTTTCTCTTTCCCATAAAAGTGAAGTATTTTGTGTCGATTCTTGGAGTGATTACATTTTTCTCTGCTTTCAGTGCGCCAGGAAGTACGATAGCCCATATCGCTCATCTGGGTGGAATGGTGGTTGGGTTTCTTTATATGAAAAACTGGTTATCATTTTCTGGAATTCGGCAGGGTTATCACCGATGGAAATTAAAGCGAATGCGAAATCAATTCAAAGTCTACGACAGCGAAAAAACTAGGCGCAAAGACGATTTTTGGATTAACTGAAGCTCTCCTAATCCTGAGATTAGATCATCCGTAGAGTATTTTTTGAAGAATTGTCCAATAGCAGCATATGAGCATACCTCGCCCCTTTAAATCCTGCCACGTGTGACTATCGTCCAGATAGTTTCCCGAAGTGCGTAATTTTAAGAGGCCTTCTCACACTTTTGGAATTCAGGATGACCTTAGTCATAAAGAGAGTGTAAATAGCACTAGAACAATGGAAAGCAGGATTTTGTTCAGAATGTCTGTTTAGTATAGGGGGGGACAATATTGTATGGGTTTGGAGCGGGCAGGATCAATTCTGGGAAAAGACGCTAGGCGAGCCATTGACCACATAGTCCAGAGGTTGACGTTAGAGGCCTACTCTTTCATACTGAACCTGATAAATATGAATCGTCGAGAAAAGCCCTTCTGCCGGCATTTCTTGGGGGGTCCCTAATGAGATTTTCGCAAGTACAAAATCGATGGAAGCTTCTGTCTGGATACTTGACGGGGTCAAGTGATCTGCAAGCTTTTCCTATGACTTTAATTGTTGAGAACACTGCTAAATGCAATCTAGAGTGTCCTATGTGTCCCCGGGAGTTTGGTTATTATCCTCCGGAAGATTTCGATTTCACTGTTTTTAAGCAGATTATTGATGAAGTACGGCACAAGACGGAGCTTGTATTTCCTTGGGGAGCTGGTGAGCCGATGATGAACCCCGATATCTATAAGATGATCCGCTATTGTAAGGATGCGGATATTTACACGGTAGTTTCGACCAATGCAACTTTGTTGAACGAGGCGCGAAGCCATCAAATAATAGATTCGGGATTGGACAACTTAATCATTGCTTTTGATGGTGCGACACCTGAAGTTTATGAGAAGTATCGTAAAGGTGCCGATTTTGAGAAAGTGCGGGCCAATATCTTACAGTTTTTAGATGTCAAGAAGCGTAGAAATGCGGATCTTTTCGTTGTGCTCCAGATGGTGCGTTTGCCTGAAAATAGCTGTCAAGTAAAGGATTTTCACAAAATGTGGTCGATTGACGGAGTTGATGAAATCCGTATCAAGGAAGATGAAATTGTGATTCCAGAAGTGGCATTGGAGGAACGCATCAATCACGATCGCCGACGCCATCCTTGCTATCAGTTGTGGCAGGGTCCTGCTACGATCAATTACAAGGGTGATTTTTTCCCATGCTGCCATATGTGGCAATCCGAGCCTATTGGTAATATAAACGATCAATCTTTGTTTGAGTTGTGGAATTCGAAGCAGATACAGCGCATGAGAGAGGCTCATCTCAGCGGGGATCTCAGTGATTATCCAGACTGTCAAAATTGTCATGCGCCTAATCCACGTTTACCGGTTGTTTTGGGAAGTTTCATGGTGGATATATTTCAAGTTCGTCGTTGGATTCCAAAGATGGAAAAGGTTGCGATTTTCTACAAGCTCCCACTATTTAGGGATAGATAAGTCTTGAATTTTTGGGTCGATTTTTTTGAGATGATGAGGTGATATGAAACAGTCTGTCAAGCCTGCAAACAGTAGATTGAACCTCTTGTTGATTCGTGGCAACCCTACCTTTATGGATATGATTGTGGGGATTCCTATCGGCCTGGTCTATATAGCTCCTATTGCCGAGCAAAGGGGGCATTACGTGGAAATTCTCGATTTAGGTTTGGAGAGTGAACCAGATCGAGTGCTTTCTCAAAAACTACAGGAACGGAACTGGAATCTGGTAGGTCTCAGTTGTATGACGGCTGAATTTGAGGGTGCGGAAATAGTAGCACGGCGGGTGAAGGAGTTCGATCCGGAGATAAAAGTAATTTTTGGGGGACAGCATCCTACTATGGTTGTAGAAGGAGTCTTAGCTCAGCCTTACTGTGATTTTTTGTGTATTGGAGAGGGGGAATCGACTTTTGGTCATTTCCTTGATGTTTTCTCGTCTGGTGGAGATATGGTAGACGTTCTGGGGTTGGCTTGGAAAAGTAATTTGGGAGAGTTGCAAAGAAATGATCCTCGTCCAGCTATTCAGGATGTTGATTCTATTCCTTTTCCTGCATACCACCTGCTAGATTTAGATCGGTATGTAGAAGCTGAGTCAGCCCGGTACACGGCAAAATATGATCGTTCTATACAGATCTTCTCCAGCCGTGGTTGTCCGTGGCATTGTAGCTACTGCCATGACTTGTTCGGAAAACAGTTTAGGCCTCGAAGTCCTGAGAACTTGTTGGCAGAGATAAAGATGCTCTATGAAGACTATAATATTCAGGAATTCATGGTAGAAGACGATATTTTTAACTTTGACATGGATCGTGCTAAGAAGATTTGTGATCTGATTGTAGAAGAGGGTCTCGAAATTGGATTGCAATTTGGAAATGGAGTTCGACTAGAACGTCTTGATGAGGAATTGATGGAGAAGTTAGCAGCTGCTGGAACCCATCACTTGTGTATAGCCATAGAGTCGGCCAGTCCCCGTATCCAGAGTATTACCAAAAAGTATCTCAAGTTGCATATGGTCAATGATGTGGTGAGTTGGGCGAAGAAGTACAAGATCCACGTGTTAGGATTTTTTATGATTGGCTTTCCCACCGAAACGGTGGAGGAGATAAACATGACGATACGCTTTGCCTGTCAAACTGATCTTGATGAGGCTCTTTTTAGTATCGTCATTCCATATGCTGGTACTGAACTCAACAAGCAGGTGGTCGCGGGGGGGTTTTATAATCCCAATTATAATCCCGATCCTCTACACGAGGTGGTGCGGATTGAGACTCCGGATTTTAATTTCAAGACCCTCAAGGGTCTACAACGCAGGGCATATATGATGTTTTTTCTAACACGATTCCGATTTGTTAAAATGCTGCCCAAGTTGTTGAATGTTCGTTCCAGCAAACGATATATCAAGGCTATCGAACGTCATTTTTTCCCAGAATTCATGAGTGGAGAGGCTTCACGCACTAACTAACTTTACTAAGGCTATGTACCGATATCCTGACTTTCCCGATCATGTTTACGTTGAGCTCACTAACGTGTGCAACGCACGTTGCACTATCTGTGCGACACCTTCCATGTTGCGACAACGTGAGTTTATGTCAATGGAATTGTTTCGTAAAATCGTGGATGAGTGTGGCCGGTATAGAGCGAAAAAAATTCTCCCCTTCCTGCATGGAGAGTCTTTGTTAGTTCCAGGGGTGCTCGACTACTTTCGCTATGCACGCCAAGTGGCTCCAGAAACCCATATAAATCTCACTACAAATGGATCTAAGTTGTCGGCTGATTTAAGTGAATCTTTCTTGCAGGAAGATCTCTTGGACAGTGTGATAGTTTCCATTGATGGAGGAGATAAAGAAAGCTTTGAAAATATTCGGCTCGGACTTGATTATGAAGAGGTGCGAAACAATGTTTTGCATTTTATCCGACGTAGAAATGAGTTAGGACGAACAGGGCCAAACGTATCGATTGCGATGGTCACTGTTGATGAAAATAAGCATACACGGTCAAAGTTGAAAGACGTTTGGAGAGAAGCTGACGAAGTGCGATTTTCCGTCTATTTTAATTGGGCTGGCAAATTAGAGAATGGTGGTCGACCAGCAAACAAACTTAATTTTTGTGAACGCTTGTATCACTACATCACTATTCTGGCTGATGGGCAGGTCGCCATGTGTTGCTTTGATTCAGAAGGTGAGTACACGGTCGGCGATGTAAAAAGCGAGAGTATCCACGAGGTATGGCATTCTGAGTCATTTCAGGAGAAGCGGAAGTGGTTATATGATAGAGATTTCGAGCAACAAAAACTATGTGCTCGATGTGACTACATTAATCATCCACAATGGACAGCCCCATTGGTTCGAATCCGTCCTTATGTCCGAGAAGCAGTGCCGCAATTAACGAGTGTTGCTGAAAGTCTATACAAACGATGGATGATGAGGTAGATCAAAAACAGGGGGAAGTAGTAGACAATATGGTAAGGATAGGCTCTGAAAAGCATGTAGGTTTTCCCTGGCAAAGGTCAGTAGAGAAGGACTTGGGCAAAGTGTTGCTTATTTACCCAGTCACCGGAATGGATGTTTATGGGATTAATGTAGGGTTGCCTCTGTCTTGTCTTTATCTCGGAACGGTTTTAGAACAAGCTGGGTATCGTGTGGAAATTCTTGATGAGCGGGTAACAAGAGATTTTGAAAAAGATGTTGCTCGCTCGATTCGTCAAGAGAAACCAATACTGGCAGGTATTAGCACGATGACCGGAATGCAGATCCGGGGTGGTCTGAAGGCAGCTCAAATCCTGCGTGATGTTGCGCCATCACTTCCTATTGTGTGGGGAGGGGTCCATCCTTCGCTGTGCCCCGATTCGACTCTTAAGGATGAACTCTGTGACATCGTGGTAGTGGGTGAAGGAGAAATTACCTTAATTGAACTCGCTGATTGTCTACGAGAGGGGATGGATCTGGGCATGATATCGGGAATAGGCTACAAAAATAAAGGCCAACTACAGTTTACTCCATCCCGGCCTATGATTGAGGACTTGGATGTCATTCCAAGGCCCGATTACGACTTGATTAATATGGATTCCTACTTCACCCGGGCTCCCTCTACGGGAGAAGCACAATTACAGATGGTTACGAGTCGCGGATGTCCTTTTGATTGTGAATTTTGCTATAACCTTAAATTTAACGAGCAACGTTTTCGTTATTTTTCCGCCGAACGTACCGTAGATGATCTGGCCTATCTGGTTGAGCGTTTTGGTGTGAATGCTGTTTTTGTCGAGGACGATTATTTTTTTGGAAATCCACGCCGAGTGGAGAAAATCTGTGACCTACTGATAGAGAGATGCCTTGATGTTCTCATTCAGGTGCAATGCCGGGTTGATTATCTTCACCGTCAGAACGACGCAATGGTCGACAAACTCTATCGTGCCGGATTTAAGGAGTTGTGGGTCAGTCCCGAATCAGGCTCTCCAGAACGTCTCAAGGAGATTCTTAAAAGAACAACGCTTGAACAGGTCCGGAAGGTCAATCGGCTCCTATCCCGTTCTGATGTTTATGTGAAGTATGGATTCATGGCCGGGTTCCCAAATGAAGAACGCAAGGAAACTCTCGAAACTGTTGATTTTATGTTTGAGTTATTGAGTACGAATCCCCGTGCTGGTACCGCTCCTGTTGCCATTTATACACCCTATCCGGGGACAACGCTGTATGACAAGACCCGTCTTGTTTATGGAATGGAGTTTCCTGATACGTTGGAAGGATGGAGTCGTTTTCATTTTGGGGAGAATAATAATCCCTTTCTAAGCCCAAGCCAGAAAAAATTCATTAGTAAAATCAATGTAATGAGTCGATTCTTTGAGAGACGTGCATTTGAAAGATTTTGTGACAATCGTTTCAAACCAATTCTGATGGGAATTTACAGCCTTTACTATCGTTATTTACGGTTGCGTTTAAGATGGAGATTTTTTCGATTTATGCCAGAGATCCCTCTTATCCGTCTCATGGAAAAAAGTTATGTCCAATTCTTCCATCGGGCTCAGTTGTCTAAACTCAAAAAGCCCATGACTCCAGATACTTATTTGCAAAGCTAACACCATGCATATTCGGGATTAGAACAAGTAGCACGTGATGACGACTTTAAAGACCCTTTTAGTTTTGCCTATTAGAGAAGGAGATAATTTCAAGATTGCTCCCGATTTAGGACTGTTATATTTGGGAACTGCACTTCGTGGTGAGGGATTTGATGTTACGATTCTGGACTGTCCAAAAGAGAAATTTTCTTTTAAAGATTTTAAGGCTTTCATCCAGGATGGAAATTACGATGTCGTTGGATTCCGCTGCTATAGCCGGGATCACAACTATGTGAATCATCACATCAACATCGTCCGACAAGTTAATCCTTCTGCTTTAACACTGATCGGAGGTCCCCATCCCTCAGCGTTACCAGAGTTTGTTCTGGAAAGTATGCCCAATTTGGATTTTGCTTGGAAGGCTGAGGCTGAAGAGGGGTTGCCAGATCTCCTACATTACTTTGCTGAATATGGGCGGGACATTGCCGGAAGTCTACTTGAGGGTGTGCCTGGTCTAGTTTGGAGGAGTAGGTCAACCGGGTCCACAGTTGTTAATACACCTAGTTTTGGAAAGGATTTGGATAGTTATGGGATCCCAGCCTGGGATCTTGTTGACCCGGAGAGTTATCCTGGTGCAATTTGGGATGAGCATTATCCTATTTTGACTACCCGGGGATGTCCCTACCCCTGCACTTATTGCAATACTCCCGGGTTGTCGGGTAGAAAGTTGCGTCATCGAAGTGTGGGGCATGTGATCGAGGAGCTCCGCCTTTTAAAAAATCGATATGGAGTACGGCGTTTTAGCATTGTTGATGACGAATTTACTCTGAACAAACACTACGCTACACGCTTTTCCGAAGCCCTGGCCAATGCGAATCTAAATCTCAAGTGGGATTGTCCGGTTGGGGTTCGGCTTGATTCTCTCTATCCGGAATTGTTAGAAACCATGGAGGTTGCTGGTTGCGAGAATTTGGCAGTGGGAATTGAATCAGGCAATGAACGTATTCAGGAACTGATCAAAAAGAAGGTGACTGTTGAAACAATCCGGAAAAAGGCGGCCATGATTTCTGGATGCAGTAACATTCAAATCGTTGGATATTTTATGATCGGTTTTCTTGATGAGACCGAAAAGGAAATAAACGACACAATTAAACTAGCTTCAGAACTCGGGCTTCGTCGAGCTAATTTTAATGTTGTAATTCCGATTCCTGGGACTGCTCTTTTCGATGAGGTAGTGGAACAAGGGCTACTCAAGGTAGAAGAAATCAACTGGGATACTCTGACTAGTGATCAGATTGCTTTCAAACGCAGACACCTCACAGGTAAACGCCTGCTTCAGCTCCAGCGACATGCTTATTTAAGATTTTATGGAAGGCCCAGAATTATCTGGGACATGACCAGGGAAGTGCTTAGGGATAGGGGAGTCATGAAGATCAGCTTTAAAAAGATGAGGATGCTTTCATGGAGGAAAGAAACCTATTCATTTGTCCCCATGTATCTTCGTGAGAAGTTTGTTTAGACGCTTGCTGCCAGATCAATTTATCCAATACCTTTGTAATTAACCGCCTGGATTGTCAAATGGGCCGGTGCTAACTTTGGGGTGCGATGGATAGTATTTCCAAGAGAATTTGGATCGTTCTATGGTTGCTGGGTTTCACAGCGATCTTGAGTATTCACGTGATGTGGGAATACTTGGATGAATCCACTCCTGCGTGGGATATGGCCTATCATCAGCTTCAGGGGTGGAGATACTTGGCTGCATGGCAAGACAGTCAACTCTTTGAACGATTTGCCATGTTATCGACTTATTATCCTCCTCTCTACTACTTACAAGAAGCGGTCATTCTCAAGTTTTTACCTGACACCCAGTTTTTGGCGTGGTTTTCAAATCTGACAGGTATGGCATTGCTTTCTTATAGTAGCTATCGCCTTGCAGCTCTTTTGATGAAACCTCACTTAGCAGTTGCTACAGGTTTACTCCCACTACTTTTCCCGATGATTGCATGGACGAGTCGTGTGTCATTACTGGATCTTCCGCTTTGCGGATGGGTAGCACTTTCTGGATATCTTCTTATAAAAAGTAATTCTTTGCAAAAAAGGTCATGGGCTTGTGCCTTTGGATTGGTTTGCGCCGCGGGAAGTCTTACCAAATGGACTTTTGTTTTGTTCTTGTTATTTCCTCTCGTTCATATTTTTATCCATTCTCCCAACAGGAAGATATCGCTAAATCATCTTATTCTTGCCACCATGATTGCTAGTCCATTTGTATTGTTTTGGTACTTACCCAATATGGGTTTGTTAATAGAACATTTCCAGGTTACGGCCCAGGCGGCAGTCGGAGAAGGTGATCCTGGGTGGAGACACTTTCTAGGATGGATTTATTATCCTCGATCGTTTGCTAGTTACTATCTCTATTTGCCTTTAGCTATACTTGGAGTTTGGGGCACGATTTTTCGAGAAAAGCCGAAACGACAGTGTACCCAACAGTTGTTACAGTTTCTCCGATGGTGGCTTCTTGGAGGGATACTAGTGATGACACTACTGCCCGCTAAGGATCCACGCTACATTATGCCGTTAGTATGTCCTTTGGCAATTCTATTAGTTGCTCCTTGGAGACGTCGTGATTTCTGGATTGTAGGTATATTTGTTTTGGCGGCTCTTCAGTTTATTAGTATTTCCTTTCTCATCCTGCCTTTGAAAGTCGTCTTGTTTGATGAGGAAGAAAAAAATGACTATCGTAGTGTTAGACAGGAGTGGGTTCTTTACCAGACAGATTATTTCGACATCTTGGGACCTCCAAGTCAGGAGGATTGGAAAACTGAACTGATGCTCGATACTGTCGGATCGGCCGGGCGGATTGGAGTTGTCCCTAATGTAGCACGGTTTAACCCAACTACTTTCAGGCTCTCGATTGCCCAAAAAAAAATGGATTCGGAGATCGTTTCCCTAGGAGAATTGCAAACTTCTTTTGAGTCTCTTTCAGAACTGGATTTTGTAATTGGCAAGACCGGCCCACAAGGTATGATTCATGCAAATGAGTGGGCGCAGGCTACATACAATCTTATGGTGGAATTAGATTGGCCACTGGTCAAGACCTGGTTGCTACCCGATCAAAGTCAAGCAAAGCTGTGGAAAAATCCTCGCCTAGTCTTTTCCACAGAGAAAAACAGATAAGGTTTGTAGCAGAGCGATAAGGTGTTGGCCATGCATGGGTAAAATTGGTAGACCATGAAGCTATACAATCAATTTTTTTGCTAAGTTCTATGCAGTGTGAACACTTGACATCTTGGTCTGTAGTCGAGATTATGCATGGTACTGTCATGAGGTGGAGCGTTAACCTGACAGCAACACAGCGAGAGGTGAAAACGTTTGGTTGGTTGTGTTGAAAAAGTAACCGAGTCAAATTTATAGAGTTAATTGAACAGTCTCGGTTTTATAGCAGATCGTGCGTCTATAGAAGCTAATCAGCTCATTAGAAATTCTATGTCAAAATTACTTGTAGGCAAAGTAACCGATTTTAAGAAGAGAGATCGCAAGATTGTTGTTCAGGGAGATTTGGAAATCGGTGTTTTTCGAATCGGTGAGGATTTCTATGCCTATGATAATCAGTGTGCTCATCGGGGTGGTCCGGTGTGTCAGGGGAAAATACTGGAGAAGGTTGAGGAGGTCTTGGCTGAGGATAAGACTAGTCGAGGATTACAATTTTCCAAGGAATCAGTTCATATCATATGTCCATGGCATGGCTTTGAGTACGATCTAAGGAGTGGCGTAAATGCTGGGGACAAGACAATTCGCCTGAAAAAATACGAGGTCAAAGTTCAAGATGGGAGTGTTTATGTCATTATCTAAGTCCAGTTCACTGGATTCTGACAAAGTTGTTAGTGAGATCTGGAAACAAGCAAAACAGGACGTGGAAGATCAGACGTTAGATCACTTTTCCGAGCAGACTATACAGCGTCTAATGACTGCAGCAATCAAGCTATTTGTCGCAAAAGTAGAAGTTGAAGATCGGATGTTTTCCCCAGTTTTAGAAGGGGAGGATACTCTCACAGCAACAGAGGCCGTGTCTGCCGTATCTGAGATTTTGAGGGCAACAGATCTTAACCCTTTTGATCTGGCTATATGGTTTAACAGGCACCCCTCCGGCTCCGATTCTGTTTAGAGTGATGTGAGAGTGCTCCTTGTCGGGAGAGAAGATGATGGTAGCGAAAGATATAGAAGTGCAAGAAAAACATATTAAACAAATTGATATCTACACTGACACTCGAGATATTTTAAGAAACGTTCGACGTGATGCTGATGAACGAGGTTTTGAAGATTATCTGATTGTTGATGTTGATTCTCATCATACGGAGACGGCATCTTGGGATGAGATTATTGAGTATATTGAGGATCCAGTAGTACGAGCTAATGCAAAGGAGTATCAGAACATCAGAACGGGTTCTCCGCCCTATGGGTTGAGTGGGGATTTGGGATTAAAGTATCAGGGTGTTGGTGGACGTATTCCCCACAACGACAACCGACTTGAGAAGGTGGATGAGGACGAAACAGATGTTCACCGCGATGTTGTTCTCACTCGAAGAGCTATCGACAGTTTTGGATTCGATTACATGGTTGTCTTTCCCACACCAATGCTTTTTCTTGGGACTCATCCTCAGCCAGAGATGGAAGTGCTTTTGGGTACGGCTTACAATCGTTGGCTCTCGGAGAGGCTGTTGCCAGGCGATGATCGTATCAAGAGTTTCTGGTATTTACCCTTCAACAATCCAGAAGCGTGCCTGCGCACTATCGATGAGTTTGCTGACATGAATGGTGGTGTCGGATTTACTATTACGAGTGCACGCTACAAGCCGGTACATCATAACGATTACATGAAGGTGTATAGGGCTCTCGAAGAACGAGATATGCCGGTGTGTTTCCATGCTGGATATTACTGGCAAGATTCTTCCATGTCCCAAATTAACCGTTTTATTGGGTTGCACGCATTGGGTTTCGTTTTATGTAATCTGGTTCATATGACGAATTGGGTATTGAATGGGTTGCCTGAACGCTTTCCAAAGTTAAAGACTATTTGGATTGAAAGTGGCCTTGCTTGGATACCTTTTCTGATGCAAAGACTTTACCATGAGTATTTGATGAGAACCTCTGAGGCTCCTCTACTCAAGAAGTTGCCCAGTGAATATATGTGCGAGATGTACTACACAAGTCAACCTATGGAGGCTGGTAATCATAAAGCCTTGGCGTTGACCTTCGAGATGATCAATGCTGAGACCCAATTACTATATTCGTCAGACTGGCCCCACTGGGATTTTGACCCGCCAAGTGCAATCTTCGATTTACCCTTTCTCAGTGAACAGGCAAAACGCAATATTCTTGGTGAAAATGCCCGTCAACTTCTTAAACTGAGTTAGACGTGGAAGCTTCATCTCAACAGGGTTCTGATCTTTCCAGGCGTTATCCCATTTCTGTCGTTATCCCATGTCACAACGCAGTTCGAGAACTAAAACTTTGTCTGGAAGCACTACTTGAAAATGATTTGCACAACGTAGAAATTATAGTTGTGGACGACGGTTCACGTGATTCTACAGCTCAAGTAGTTAAAGATTATACTCAAACAGCAGAAGCAGATTTGCCGATCCGGTATTTCGCTCTAAGACAAAAGTCGGGTCCTGCTGTGGCGCGCAATAAGGGAGTAATGCAATCAAGACATCCTTTTATACTTTTCTTGGATGCAGATATTGTGTTGACTCGGCAAAGCATCACGCTAATTCGCAAGAGCCTTGATTTGTATTCTCATCGTTCGGACATTGCAGGAGTATTAGGATCATATGCGGAGATAATTCCCCATGATGATTTTTTGACCAACTTCAAAAATCTTTCTATTTGTTTTCTCTACAAAAGTACCGACACTTTGAGCCCTTTTGTACATACTCCAATCTGTTGTATCAGACGTGAAATTTTGAACGATGCCGGTGGATTTGATCCAGAACTTAAGACGGCGGAGGATTTCTGCCTAGGTATTAAGTTGGGGACACAGGGGTTTCGCTTTGTTATTGATAGATGTCTGGAAGGCACTCATCTGAAGACTCACTCACTCCTTGATATTTTGAAGGAGGACTGGAGAAGAATTCGTGATTTGTCGACCATTAAGCTCAATCGTAGTCAGCGTCGCTTTGCGCTTAGGGCTCATCGTCATCACAGGTTAATATCACTAGTTTTACCGGTTCCAATAATGCTAGGATTATTCTTAGCAGCGTATGGCCCAGTATATGGCAAGATCGCCCTACTAGGTTTTGTCATTTTTTGTCTGTGCAATCTATCTTTTTTGCTTTATTTGAAGAAACAGCGAGGGTTAGGTTTTGCTGTCAAATCTATCGGGTGCTTGTTTTTTGAGATGGCCTGGGGAGGCATTGCTCTTAGTAGTTCTGTATTCATGTCGGTTGGATCCTGGTCGCGGAAAAGAATAAATTTGTAACAGGACAACTAGGATGGATGTAGATAGGTAGAGAGATGACGAATTATCGGACACCTCTTGCATATATAGAGATGAGCAAAGCCTGGGAGGCTAGAGGATTGGAACACACAAGGTACTGGGCTATGGTTAGTAGCGTATTGGTGACCTGGAAACGACCAGATGCACAACCAAATTCACGGCTCAAATACATGCGCTGCTGCCAGAGCACGGGGTCAATACGCTAATCCCTGGTACAATTTAATCACTTATGTTGCAAGGGAAGAGGATCGTTGTTATTTTGCCTGCTTACAATGCAGCGGCAACTCTTGAGCGTACTTATCAAGAAATCCCATTTGATGTAGTTGATGAAGTTTTACTCGTCGATGATGCTAGTGAAGATGAGACTGTGGCTATAGCCGAGCGTCTAGGAGTACGCA
>JAYZCG010000022.1:0-81010 GCA_036338435.1 Acidobacteriota bacterium | reverse complement strand
CACCTGCTGAGACAGCAGAGCAGGAAGCTGCAGCCGAGACTGAAAAACCCCCAGCACCTGCTGAGACAGCAGAGCAGGAAGCTGCAGCCGAGACTGAAGAACCCCCAGCACCTGCTGAGACAGCAGAGCAGGAAGATCCCACTCTGGAAACAACATCCGGAGAAGAAGAAGATAAATCGAAGTGATTTGAAACTGTTCAAATCGCCAAAAGCTCAAGCTACGGTCAGTTAGATCTAACAAGTTCCCTGCCTTTGGTTACATTGTCCCTATTTTCTTCCATTACTGATATCCTTGGGTTTTTGATCGTATCCTATGAAGACTAATGTAGCCCTCGAAAAAAGTTTGCCTCACAGTTCCGAGGCAGAGCGTGCTGTTCTAGGGGCGATCTTGCTGGACAACGAGCTCTTTGACCAGACTTCGTAAATCCTTCCAAAAAACGACTTTTACCTGGAGAGCCACCGCAGCATATTCTCCACTATGGAAGGTCTTTCATCTAGTTTCCGTACCATCGACTCATTGACAATAAAAGAGGAGCTCCAAAAAGACAACAGATTAGAAGCAGTAGGAGGAGTTGCCTATATTGCTTCACTTCTGGACGGAGTTCCCCGGGTCTCTAGCATTGATCACTATGCCAGAATTGTTAAGGAAAAGGCACTACTGAGGAGACTTGTCCATTCAGCTAATGAGATCCTGTTGCGCAGTATTTCCAACGAAGAAGACCCGCTCGATCTATTGGAAAGAGCAGAGAAATCCATTTTCGATATCAGCCAGGAAAAGATCAAAGGTGGATTCATTCAACTCCAGGATTTACTCACAGAAAGTTATGAGAAAATTGAGTCTCTCTATGAACGGAAGGAGCTCATCACAGGCATCTCCACTGGCTTCGTAGACCTCGATCGCTTAACTTCTGGACTACAACCATCGGATCTCATCATTGTGGCCGCACGCCCGGGTTTGGGAAAGACAAGCCTAGTGATCAATATCGCCCAACACGCCGCAATTCAAAACGAGAAGGTCATAGGCATATTCAGTTTAGAGATGGCAACACAACAATTGGTAACCCGCATGCTTTGCGCCGAAGCACGAGTAGATAGCCACAAAGTAAGAAGCGGCTTTCTATCAAAGGAAGACTGGAATCGATTGGCCAAGACCATGAGCAAACTAGCAAGAGCTCAAATCTTTATTGACGACACACCTGGTATTTCCATTGTGGAGATGCGATCTAAAGCTCGCCGTCTTAAGGCAGAACACGGGTTGGATCTGCTTATTGTTGACTATCTACAACTGATGTCCGGATCATCAACAGATAGTCGCATTCGCCACGAAAACCGTCAGCAGGAAATTTCTTCTATCAGTCGGGCTCTGAAAGGACTAGCCAAGGAACTTCAGGTACCCGTTATCTGCGTTTCCCAGCTTAGTCGAGCACCTGAACAGAGGCGCGGTGATCACCGTCCCCAACTTTCTGATTTGAGAGAATCGGGAGCAATCGAACAAGATGCCGATCTAGTACTCTTTATCTATCGTGAAGACTTGTACAAAAAAGAAGAAGATTTCGAGGATAAGGGAGTAGTCCAAATCATTATTGGAAAGCAACGCAATGGCCCCACTGGAGTTGTAAAATTGGTCTTTATAGACCAATGGACCAAGTTCGAAAATCTTGCTCGTGGGCTAGAATGAGAAATTCTTGGCTTGAAATATCACTGTCCAGACTCCATGAAAATGTTCTGTCTATTCAAAAAGGCCTTAACCCATCCACACACATAATTGCCGTAGTCAAAGCTAACGCCTATGGACACGGCCTTGAAGTCATATCCAAAAGTTTATTCGATTGTGGTATTTCAAGCTTTGCTGTAGCAACGCTTGACGAGGCAATCAATCTTAGACAATCCATACCCAAATGCAAAATACTGGTTTTACAAGGCTGTCTTAGGGGAGACGAAAAAGTATTTAGAAAATACCAGCTGACAGCTGCCTTACATGACCTTCAACACATCCCGGAAAATATCAAGATCGAGATCAAAATCAACACCGGTATGAATCGCTTGGGAATTCCTTGGAAAGAAGCCCGCAAAGAAATCAAAAAAATCGATAATGAGGTTACCGGTTTATATTCCCATTTCGCGAGCTCAGATGATGATCCTGATTTCACACGACTACAATTGGAACGCTTTGAAAATGCAACTGCAGGTCTCCCTTATACAAGACATATTAGCAATAGCGCAGGATTGCAGTTCCCGGAAGCCAATTTAGACGCCGTTCGTCTAGGATTACTCCTGTACGGTATTCCGCCCAGTCCTCTTTTGGAGTTCGTTAACCCCATTCTTTCTTGGAAAACTCGTATCCTAGCGTTGCAAAATGTCTCTAAGGGTCAATCCATTGGTTACGGTCGTACTTTCGTTGCTCCCCGGAATAGTTTAATTGGAGTTTTGCCGGTAGGATATGCTGATGGTTATAAACAACTTTTCTCTCGTGGAGGACAGGTGCGAGTGCAAAACCACCTGGCCCCGGTGGTGGGCTTGGTGAGCATGGATCTAATCAGCATCGATCTGACCAGCATTCCAAATGTCTCAGTGGGTCAAGAAGTAATTCTCCTAGAAAATACTCATGATTCACCCCTATCAGTTTCTACCTATGCCAAAACCCTGGGAATCACTCCCTACGAGATTCTCACTGCAATCGGTGATCGAATCAAAAGGGTGTATGTCGCAGCTGGACCGCACACAATAACCACTTAGTGCTCCTCTATCTATCAACGGAAACAATAGGCTCCATTTACTAGGCTCATTTTCCTAAGTACCAAAAGAATAATTTCCTCTCCCATGCACATGCGACACAATGTTCGTATCTGTTACGTGTCTGGACATCACTTCGGCAAACACGATATAATTGGCTTTTCCAACCACTTCTACCTAAGGAGGGATAGACTGTCATGAGGTTGTGGCTGTTCCGCACAGTCTTTGCCATCTTGATCACTGTGGCCGCGGTCTCATTGCGACCTTTTGATCTTCCCTTGGAACTCGCTCTCGGCGTGGGCATGTCCCTTTCCGCAGCCATCATTTTTTTTGAAGTTAAGGCTCGCCATCATTCGGCAAGAGTTTTAATCGGAGCAGCACTGGGATCGCTTGTGGGCATTATTGCCGCTTCTCTTGTAAGCGTGGTAATTGAGAATATAGCAGTCCTTTCTCCCAAGACAGAAAGCTTTGTACAATTTTTCACTTTGATTGCCCTAGTCCACATTGGGATGTCTGTAGGAGCCACTAAAGGCTCTTTACTGAACGTCAGTTTCGAGGGACTCAAAAAAGGACAACCCTCTAGAAAACTGGTGAAGGTCCTCGACACCAGTGTAATCATTGACGGACGTGTCTCTGATATCTTGGACACCGGGTTTTTGGAGGGCCAGTTACTGCTTCCACAATTTGTTCTTCGTGAGCTGCAAATGGTAGCCGATTCATCAGATTCCATGAAAAGGAACCGAGGGCGGCTAGGACTTGATATCCTGGATGAGATCAAGAAAAAGCCGAACATCACCGTAAAAATTATCGACCAGGATTATCCTGAGATCGCTGAAGTTGATCTGAAGCTGATTGAACTGGCAAAGGAAACCGGAGCAAAAATAATTACCAACGATTTCAATCTGAATAAGGTGGCCAAACTACGTGGGGTAGACGTCCTAAATATAAATGAACTTGCCAATGTCCTGAAACCAGTGGTTCTTCCGGGTGAGAGCATGTCTGTATTCATTCTCAAACAAGGAAAGGAATACAATCAGGGCATAGCTTACTTGGGAGATGGGACTATGGTCGTGGTGGATAATGCGAGAAAAATGATTGGGAAAACGGTTAATACCGTAGTAACTAGCGTGCTGCAAACGACAGCGGGGAAAATGATTTTTGGCAAATATCAGTCATCTGTACAAGAGCAACCGGAAGACCACTCTGCGCAGGAGCAGGTAACACGCCATTGATTGGTCTGGTTCTTGCCGCAGCTGGTACTGGGTCCCGATTCGGATCCAACACTCCAAAACAGTTTGTGCCACTTGATAGTAAGCCCCTATATCTTCATGCTTTGGAAAGCTTTCAAAGAATTTTTGATGAAGCTATCATCGTCGTTCCGATCGACTGGATCGAAGAAGTAACAAAACAAATCCAAAACTTACCATACAATGAAAAACTGTGTCTGGAAGCAGGGGGACCTGAACGTCAAGACTCCGTCTATAAAGGGATTAGCCGTCTATCCAGTAGCAACGAAATCGTTTTGATTCACGATGCTGCTCGCCCATTTCCTTCACTGGAACTCATTTCCAGGGTCGTCGAGGGAGCCCATCAATACGGGGCCTGTGTGCCAATTTCTTCCGTGGACGATACTGTCAAAGAAGTGCATCAAGACCGAGTGGTTAGAACTATCGATCGGAAAAATATAGCTCTGGCGCAGACGCCACAGGGATTCAAGATGGCTATACTGCAATCCGCCTTAGAATCAGCCATGAAAGAAAATTTCTACGGAACTGATGAATCTATTCTGGTAGAACGATTGGGTATTCCAGTCCACATCGTTCCGGGTGAAAGGACCAACGTTAAGATCACTTGGAAGGAGGATGTGTGAACTCCACAGCAAAGCTACCTTTTCGTGTCGGTACCGGCTATGATTTTCACCCTTTTAAGGAGGGGAGAAAACTCATACTGGGAGGGATACATATTCCACATCCTCAGGGTCTAGAGGGCCACTCCGATGCCGATGCCCTTTTGCACGCCACCATGGATGCCTTGTTGGGAGCAGCTGGTCTAAGAGATGTCGGACATTATTTCCCAGACTCCGATGTCAGTTATCAGAACATTTCTAGTCTTTTGCTCCTAGAGAAAGTCTACCAATTGCTACAAGAACAGGGCTTCCGTGTAGGCAATATAGATCTTACCGTTGTTACCGAAAAACCTGAAATTGGACCGCATGTTGAAGCCATCAAAGCCAACTTAGCCCGCACCCTCGATCTACAACCCACCATGATTGGAATCAAAGCTACTACAATGGAGGGACAAGGCCCGATTGGTCGAGGAGAAGGGCTGGCCGTTCAGGCAACCGTGTTGATAACCCAAGCACAATGATCCTGAACTGCCAGACTATTAACCAAATGTCGCACTACAATACCTAGATCCCTATCATCTCGCTTGTAGCCAATTTCATAGGACATTCACAAGTTTTGTGCTGCCTGTTGTCAGTTATCAGCAGTAAAATTGTTTTGCATGAAAATTGCTGTTGGTAGTACCCGTGAGCCCAAAGTTAAGGCCGTTAGGGAAGCCTGGGAGGTTTTTGGATCTAAGTTGCTAGAAGATTCTGATGAAAAAATAATTTTCACCAGTTATGACATGTCCAACAACTCTTCAGAAATGCCTTTAGACATTGCAGCATTGATGAATGGGGCTCGTAACCGTACCGAAAACCTCATATTACAGTTGAAACGCGAAAAATCCGAGGTTGATTTTTATATTGGGCTCGAATCAGGTTTTAATGTTATGGATCCGGAAGGCCCGCATCGGCGCGCATTCGTAGAAAATTGGGCTTACGTGTCAGACGGCTATAAGGGCTATTTTGGACATAGTGGAGGTCTCTATGTTCCCTCTTTTATTGCAGACCCTGTCATAGATCGAGGAATCGAACTGGGAATCGTGATGGATCGCATCACCAACCAATCCGATGTAGGAAACGGAAGGGGAGCCTGGGGAATCCTCACTCATAACATGATGACCAGACAGAGTGCCTTTGTCGTCGCCCTCATCGCAGCCTTTGCCCCCTTCTACAACCCAGAGGCATACCAGTAAAGGCGTTCTATTACTACATGCCAGAAGCATAAGGAAGACACTTTCGTGCACGCTATGCACTTTTTTCTAAATTTGAGTTAATTTAATGCTGCTTTAACTCGGCGAGCTAGCTTGTCTCCTACGACAGAAGCCAAATCTTGGATCGTGGCATATTTAATTTTGGCAACACTTCCAAAAGTGCGTAACAGCAACTTTTTGCGCTTTTCTCCAATGCCATCAATCTGATCCAAGGAGGACTTGAAATCTCGCATTGAACGACGTTTACGGTGATAAGCAAGAGCAAAACGATGCGCCTCGTCTCGGATTGCCTGGATCATATGAAGTACAGGTGAGATTCTGGGCAATCGAATAGGTGCTTCCCGACCCTGCAGAAAAATTATCTCTTCACGCTTGGCAATACTGGCCAAAGGGACATCCTCGATTCCCAGCTCTACTAATGCCTGATAGGCAGCATGAAGTTGTCCTCTACCCCCATCAATTAAGATGAGATCAGGTAATGGAGCGCCTTCGGATTGAAGTCGACTATAACGTCGGGACACCACCTCATAAATGGATTTCACATCATCAGAACCTTGTACACTCTTGATCCTGTATTTCCGAAAGTGTCTCTTTTGGATAACACCTCCCTCACATACTACTACTGAGGCAACGCTTTCAGATCCCTGGATATTGGAAACATCAACGGCTTCAATCCATTGAGGCGACTGAGGAAGATCCAAATCCCTCTGAAGACACTCGAGGAGATTCTGTTGTTCCGATTTAAGAATTTTAAATCGGCTTTCAAAAGCAATTTTAGCGTTCTTTTCTACCAGAAGCACCATATTGTGCTTCTGTCCACGCTTGGGAACCGTCATGTTAACCCGGCGCCTCGGAGTTTGTTCTTGAAGTTTTTTGCTCAGCCACTGGGCCATTAACTCCTGATCCTCAATCTCGGTGGGAAGATAAACCTGGTGGGGAATAAATCCAGCGGTTAGATAATATTGCTGAAGGGCATCTCTTAGAAACTGCGCAGGTAAGAAAAAATTCAGCCTTTCCCAGTAAAACTCACGCTTACCCACAATGCGCCCTCCTCTCAGCATAAAGAGTTGTAGCGCTACGCGATTTTCCTCCCGGCAGTAGGCAAAAATATCAATGTCCTCCCCATCTTCCTGGATCGCTTTTTGTTTCTTGGTAAGATCCTTTAATATCTTGATCCGATCACGATAAAAGGCGGCTGCTTCATAATGTTGCTGCTCTGATGCCTCTATCATCTTCTGCTTTAGATTGTTCGTAAGTTCTTCATTCTTTCCCTCCAGGAACAGAATCACATCCTTAACCGCCTGTGAATACCCTTCCTGGGTGCAGAGTCCTTGGACACAGGGTCCCAGGCAACGTTTAATATGATATTCCAGACAAGGCCGATCAAGTTGGCCATCAATTTCGATCGTACAGGTTCTCAAGAGGAAGTGCCGATTAATAATCTTAATAGTATTGCGTGCTAGGGAGGCCGGCAAAAATGGCCCAAAATACATGGCTCCATCATCCAACACTCGTCTCGTCAGTACCACCAATGGATACGGGTCATTCACCGTAATCTTAATATGCAGAAACGCCTTGTCATCCTTTAGGTTGATGTTAAATTTAGGTTTCTCTTGTTTGACCAGATTACTTTCTAGAAAGAGTGCCTCTAGTTCATTGTCGGTCACAATGTAGTCCAAGTCCTGGATGTGTTCCTTGAGAACTCGGGTTTTGTGATCTAAATTGCGAGACAATTGAAAGTAGGAACACACCCTATGTTTCAGATCTTTGGCCTTACCAATGTAGATAACCCGTTGCCCAACATCCTTGAAAAGGTACACGCCAGGCTTGTTGGGTAGCATCCCAAGCTTCTCTTCTAACACAATGTTAATTATAGCGTGCGTTTCTACTTTTTTTCGCGCGGAAATCAATAATCTAATACGCACCAACCGTCTAATTGTTATCTCCTATTCTTCCCCCCTTGCATTTGTGTTAGAGTAGCCCTGGGCATGAATCTTCCAAACGCTTTAACCCTATCGCGAATTTTTCTGGTTCCACTGCTGGTAGTCTTTCTGCTGACAGGTCGTTTGGCCGAGCGGGAGGCCTGGGGGTTAATTGTATTTGTGGCTGCGAGCCTGACCGACTACTTCGACGGTTATCTGGCCCGCAAACGGCACCAAGTCACCACTCTCGGGAAATTATTGGATCCCATTGCCGACAAATTACTCATCTCTTCAGCTCTTGTGTCGCTCGTTGCGTTAGAAGTTGCTCCCGCTTGGATGGCGGTGATCGTTATTGGGAGAGAGTTTGCGGTAACGGGACTCCGTAGCATCGCCTCATCGGAAGGCTTCACTATTGATGCCTCCAAACTCGGGAAATCGAAAATGGCAAGCCAGGTGTTTTGTGTAGGCTGTCTGATTTGTGGCAAGCTTTTCCCCGACTCAGTTTTTGTAGAACTAGGTAGTGCCCTTTTGTGGGTAGTTGTGGCCTTGGCCATCATGTCGATGATCCAGTACTTTGAAAGATTTTGGAGCCAAATTGACGAAAGAATTAAGCATCGCAAGAAACTCATCCATCGACGTCCCGTCCAAATGCTACGAAGAAATCGCAAACCCATCGATGGGCTGATCAATACGGGAAAAGTATCTTAAAACTGACTCCGTTATTTGTCTTAAATGATCAAACTTTGCCTTTCCCTAGCAGATCCCTCTGCGGATGTACTGGAAAATAAAATCGCCCGCTATGCTGGACAAGTGCCCTACATTGAAGTACGTCTAGACTATTTGAGTAAGTTGGTTGTGCCTTCTGTTCCCAGCAACTCTAGCACTGATTTTATTGCAACGTGCCGTCCAGCACGCGATGGAGGACACTACAAGGGAACAGAACAAACTAGACTCGATCTCCTGCAAAATGCTGCCCACTCAGGATTCCAATGGGTGGATCTAGAATGCGACGTGGAAAAACCACCTACCTTTCCAGCCGCGACACGAATTGTGCGTTCCCACCACTGCTTCGATCGCCTTCCTCCAGATCTACCAGCCCTCTTTAGCCGTCTCAAAAAGGCAGGGGGTGATGTAATCAAAGTAGCATCCTCCATCAGTGACACACGGGAACTCACATCTCTGCTGCAATGGATGGAATCCCTTGATCAAGATACTCCCTTTATTATTTTGGGCATGAATGATCTAGGGCAAACATCTCGTTTTCTGGGAGCCTTTCTGGGGAACTTCTGGACATACGTGGCCGAGGATGAAAACAACAAGACAGCACCAGGACAACTGACGTTAGATCAAGCAGTCAAACTCTATCAACTCCCCCGGTGGAAGAGTTGCCCCTCCATCTATGGTGTGCTAGGGAATCCAGTTGCCCACTCACTGTCTCCTCCGATCCACAACCAGCTATTTCAACAACACCAGCTTGAGAAGATCTATCTCCCCTTCCTTTTAGATGATGTAAAGGACTGGTTTGACTACGTTGAGAAGAGCTCTCTACCCTTCTCTGGATTTAGCATAACTCTTCCTTTTAAGAATGACGTGGTCAAATGTGTTCAGCACAATGACTCTCCCGTTGATTCGATTAATACTTTGGTGAAAATGGACTCAGTATGGAAAGGTATCAATACCGATTATAGTGGCTTCCTCAAAGCACTAAACTCGCGTTTTAATTTAAAGGACAAAACAGCCATTGTCCTCGGAAACGGGGGCGTTGCTCACACGGTTGTTAAAGCCTTAATTGATCAGGGAGTGCAAGTGACCGTAGTCGGCCGAAATTCCAACAAAGTATCCCACTTTGCCAAATTATACGGGTGCAAATACATCTTGTTTTCTGACCTTCCGGTTTCTGCTCACATCTGTGTCAATACAACGCCAGTAGGCCAGTATCCTGACATCGATACTGCCCCGTTAACGCAGGACCAGATTAACTTCGAAGTTGTCTACGATCTGGTCTATCACCCTGAAAAAACTAGGCTTTTGGACTTAGCACAACGTCGTGGAGTAGAAACGGTATCCGGGATTGAAATGTTCGTCGAGCAAGCGGCACTCCAATCTGAAGCCTGGACGGGGCTCTCTCCTGATCGTGAGATGATGAAGAAGCTTGTCCAAATAGCTAACAATACGGAAAGGATTACAAAAAAAGTATCGTAGACCCAATAGAATGGAGATCGTACACTAACCGAGATGAGAAGTGATCCCTTTACAGTTCGCGTTCCGGCTAGCACGAGCAACCTGGGACCTGGATTTGATACCGTTTCTGCAGCTCTAAGTCTGTATCTTACCGTTCAGGTAGAACCTACCCATGAAAAGCAAATTGAGTGGATTGATAGCTCGGATTATCCACTCCCTGCTAACCAAGCAGACAATTTGATCCTACATGCAATGCGCATGGCCCTAAAAGTGTTGGGAGCCGAAATTTCAGGATGCCGGATTAGCACGGACAATCAGATTCCTCTTCGATGTGGACTTGGAAGTAGTGCAACCGCTATTATTGCTGGCATCAAGATTGCAGAATGCCTATGCAATGAGAATCTAGAAGCCCAACAGATTTTTCAGATCGCCTACCCACTTGAAGGCCATCCTGACAACCTAGCTGCCAGCCTCCTGGGGGGATGGACACTGTCTTGGGTCAATGACAAAAAGATGCAGGCAGAAAGACTAGGGTCCTCTTTGTCTTGTAGCTTTGTCATCGTAACACCAGAGATCACAGTCTCCACCCGCAAGGCGAGAGCCATCCTGCCAGACCACTACTCTCGTGAAGATACAACTTTCAATCTACAACGTTGTGGACTGCTGATCCATGCACTTAACAGCGGACGAAAAGAATTCATCCGTGAAGCTATGGTCGATCGACTGCACCAACCCTTTCGCTCGCAACTGGTCCCAGGCATGGATCAACTCTTGAGACTCGAAAATATCGATGATAGATGGGCTCATTCTCTTTTGGGCATTTCAATAAGTGGTTCTGGCTCAACTATCATCGCATTGGCAGATGACCATTACGAAGACATAGGGAATTGGATGCTCGATACACTCTCTGCTCATGCTACCCAGTCAAACTGGAAAGTCGTAAATCTTGACATGGTTGGAGCACAGATTTTCGGTTAAAATTTCAGGTCTCAAAACTAGGAACCAGTAACTTCAAGACTGCGAGACCTGGAACACAAACATAGCATTGATGCCATGACAAATCGATATTCACGTCAGGTTCTTTTTTCTGATATAGGGGAAAAAGGACAAAAACTAATTCGATCCTCCAAAGTTGTTTTGATAGGTTGTGGAGCATTAGGTAGCGTCAGTGCCGAGATGTTGACTCGGGCAGGCGTTGGTCAATTAAGACTAGTGGATCGTGATTTTGTCGAGAAAAGTAATCTGCAACGTCAGAGTCTCTTCACTGAAGAACACGTATCACAAGGAATCCCCAAATCAGTTGCTGCCACAAGCGCACTCCGCGCCATCAATTCCGAAATCAACATCGAAGGAGTGACAGCAGACGCAACATGGCAAAACATAGAAACGCTGTGCCAGAACTATGACATCATCGTGGATGGAACCGACAATTTTGAAACCCGTTTTCTCATCAATGATGTAGCCATAAAACATGACATACCCTGGGCATATGGAGCCTGTGTAGGAAGCTACGGACTCGCCTTCACCTTTACTCCGGGTACTTCCGCCTGTCTACAATGCCTATTTAAAGGACCTCCAGCAATTGGCACTTCTGAAACATGTGACACTGTGGGAATCCTCGCTCCGGTGGTACATATCATAGCCTCCTATCAGGTAACCCAAGTTTTGAAAATTCTAACTGGGCAACCTCCCTCCGAGCAGATCTTAAGAATAGATATATGGAATGACACATGGCAAACATCGGGAACTCAGGGAGCTGACAACACAAAGTGTCCGTGTTGCCAGCAACGAAAATTTCGATTCTTGGAAGGACAAGAAAATACACAAATGACTCACTTGTGTGGTCGCAATGCCGTGCAAATCTCACCTCAACAAACCACTCATCTGAATTTTCAGGACCTTTCACGACGCCTGGACAAGAGTGGGCAGGTCACTTTCAATCAACACATGATGAGAATTAGAATCGGAAAATATGAAATTGCTCTATTTGCTGACGGTCGCTCTATTATCAGAGGAACCAATGATATTTCCAAGGCTAAAGCCATCTATGCCCAATATATTGGAAGCTAATAAGCGCAAGTCGTGATCACCCTTTTCACAGCCCAATTTTTACAGGGGTACAATCCTAGAGACAGCCTATTTTTTTGTATATACTGGCAGCCGTCATGCTCTTCATTGGACCGACACACAGATTAGCATTCATGGGACGATTAACCCTCCTGGCACTTCTTCTGCTCAGTCCTTCTCTGGGACAGGCCCAAAGCACCTCCGACAAGGCGAAGGAGGTGATTATAACAGCGATTGAAGCCATGGGCGGCGAGAATTATACGAGTTTCAAGAACTACCACCGCGAAGGAAGATATTTCACCTTCGATCGCAGGGGCAGGCAGGGTTTTAGTCATTTTTTAGATTGGACCGTCCTAGATCCTGTCAAATGGAGATTTCAGTTAGGTGAGGGTAAGCGACAGCAAGTCCAGATTTATAATCTTGAAGTCAACAAAGGCTGGTTGCTCGAAGGTAAAAATTCAGTGAAAAAATTACCTGAAAAAGACATCATGGCATTCAAAAAGGATGTTCTGAAGGACATCGATATTTTGTTAAAAAGCCGGGTGGATGAAGAAGGCATGAACCTTTACTACTACGGACCAGATGACCTAACCGGGTCGGGCGAACATGAAGCTGTAGAATTTTTAGATGCAACCAACAGTTCTATAGTAGTTTTCTTTGACATCCACAGTCATTTACCTACCAAGATGGAATTTCGCGTTACGAACCAGACCGGTTTGCGTCAGAAAAAAGAGATTGAATTTTACAACTGGCACACCATTCAGGGAATCCATACGCCCTTACGCACGGATCACTTCACAGATGGAGAGAAATCACAGCAAGTCTTCGTAGAAAAGATCTCTTATGATACAGCTATCTCCCCCTCACACTTCTTGGAACCATCTCCTAAGTAATAGCTAAACGGGACGCCGCCGGAGAATACGTCTTTACTAATACATGGAGCACACGCTGTTCATTTCTCTCCTACACGTACTTCTAATATAGACAACAATGGATTCACAAAGCCACAAATAGTATCTTAAATGCAACACTTTCGTAGATGATAATTTACAAACACTGGATCATGTATTGAATAACCTATTGAAAATAATAGGTTTTGTCATTTTGGATCGAATATTGCTTACAAAACGACAGGTGTTTGCCTATCAACGACTACGGGAGTAGTGGACGGTTATATGCAGCGAACAATTGGGACAGCGATAAAAACTTCAGGAGTGGGCTTACACACAGGATGCAACGTCACCCTGCAGCTGAAACCGGCACCCCCAAATACGGGAGTGATTTTCCGGCGAGTCGATCTCCAAAAATTTGAAATAGAGGCTATTCGCGACCGGGTTTCGCGGGTCGTTCTGGCAACCACTTTAATGAAAAAAGGAGTCATGCTCTCAACTGTTGAGCATCTCTTGTCAGCAATCTATGGCATCGGGATTGACAATATCTACATCGACATTGATTCTCTGGAGGTACCTATTTTAGATGGTTCGGCCCTCCCCTTTGTCAAAATGATTAAGCAATCTGGCATTCGGGAACAGAACAAAAAACGGACCTATCTGAAGGTAACCAAGCCAGTCCGCTTGGAAGATGGAGACAAATTCATTTCCATTGAACCCTGCTCCACTTTCCATATCTCTTACGAAATTGACTTTGATCATCCTGCTATCGGCCACCAGACGTTAGATTTAGAGCTCACCCCAAAAGTTTATACCCAAGAAATTTCCTATGCACGCACATTCGGCTTTTATTCCGAGGTAGAGGAGCTACGTCAAAAAGGACTTATTCGAGGTGGATCGTTCGAGAATGCCGTTGTCCTTAGTGAAACGGAAATCATGAACGGACCTTTGCGCTCCAAAGATGAGTTCGTTCGGCACAAAATGCTAGATCTCATCGGAGACATCTCTCTTTGCGGATATCCCCTTATTGGCCACATCAAAGCACACAAAACAGGTCATGCCCTTCACACCGACATGGCAACCGTACTGGCGCGTGACCCCAGCATATGCAGGAAAGTTCAAGAGCCCGAAGCTACTACCCGGGCAGTGAATTTCTAACATTCATTTTGTGCTAGATCATACCGTAGACCATGCTATAGACTATTAGGTAGTCCCGACCCTGTAGTCGGGTGAACCATCATGCTGAGAATCACATTTTACTGTGTTATCACTACTCTGTTCGTAGCAAGTTCGTTTCAGGTAGCTATCCCACAGTCTTTCAATCCACTCCCATCACATCCTTCCACCCAACGCTTGGTCCTTGATCGTTACTGCATCGTCTGTCACAACGAACAAGCCCCCACTGCTGGACTGGCACTCGACACAATGGATATTGGACAAATCGGAGAGAAATCCCCGGTGTGGGAGAAGGTGTTACGCAAACTACGGAGTCGAGCAATGCCTCCAAGTGGCATGCCCAGGCCAGACGAGGCCACCTATTATTCTTTTATTAGCTACCTAGAATCGGAATTGGATAGCTCTGAACCCAATCCCGGAAGAACGGTTTTGCATCGTCTTAACCGTGCCGAATATACTAACGCTGTCCGTGACTTATTGTCATTGGAGATCGATGAATCATCGTTTCTTCCGGCCGACGATTCCGGCTACGGTTTCGATAACATTGGCGACGTCCTCTCGGTCTCACCTATGCTTATGGAAAGATATATGTCCGCCGCACGGAGAATTAGTCGGCTTGCCGTTGGAAATCATAACGGACGCCCCGACTCTAAGACCTATACAGTACCTAGATTTCTCGGCCAAGACGACAGAACTAGCGATAATTTGTCCTTTGGACTGCGAGGGGGTATTGCAATCCGCCATCTTTTTCCGCTCGATGGCGACTATCTCATCAAGGCCCGTCTGAAAACTAGCTATGATGGTTCTAAAATTCTTGGCCTTGCCGAACAACACCAGCTCTACATACACCTGGATCGACTTGAGGCAGCCCAATTCCCTGTGGGAGGGGCCGGTATGAATTCATACTCCCTCGCCATTCAACATCTTTTCCCGCTCGATGACGACACCCTCTCAGCCTCACCTACTGGAGAGAACTCACCCGATACCTACTTGGAAGTCCGCATCCCGGTAAGTTCTGGCCCACATGTAGTTGGAATTTCATTCTTGAAAGAAACCCGGGTACATGAACAAATGCTCCAGCCCACCTTTGCAAGTGTAGAGCGTCAAGAGCCTGGTCTCGGAAATATCACGATCAGTGGCCCCTACAATGCACGAGGTCCAGGCGATACTCCCAGCCGAAAAAAAATATTTACATGCTTTCCCACCACTAGCCAGGACGAGGAGCCCTGTGCCCAAAAAATTATATCAGCCCTGGCCGGCCATGCTTACCGCCGGCCAATTACTGATAATGATTTACCCAGCTTGCTCGCTCCCTACTACATCGGCCGTAGTGAGGGTAGATTCGAAGAAGGAATTGAATTAGCGATTCAAAGAATACTAGTGTCCCCGGAGTTTCTGTTTCGTATTGAGAAAGATCCAGAAAACGTTGCTCCGGGAACTACGTATCCCATCAGCAATCTTGAGTTAGCCTCCCGATTATCATTTTTTCTCTGGAGTAGCATACCCGACAAATTGCTTCTTGACCTAGCAGCTAAGGATCAGCTTAAATCTCCCTCTATACTCGAGGGGCAGGTGCGGCGCATGCTTGCTGACCCCCGTTCTGAATCCCTGGTAACCAATTTCGCCGGACAATGGTTATATTTGAGAAACGTGGCGACTGTGTTACCTGATTTGGGGGAATTTCCAGAATTCGACGAGAATCTCAGGGAGGCACTTCAACGCGAAACCGAGCTATTTTTTGAAAGTATGCTGCGTGAAGATCGTAGTGTGGTTGACCTATTAGATTCAAACTACACATTTCTGAACGAACGTCTAGCACGACACTACGGTATTAAAAATGTTTATGGCAATCACTTCCGTCGGGTGACATTGGCACAAGATGAGCGGAAAGGGTTGTTGGGCAAGGGGAGTATCCTGACGGCAACTTCCTATGCGAATAGAACTTCCCCAGTATTGCGTGGGAAATGGGTGCTAGACAATATCTTGGGGGCACCACCACCACCACCGCCACCGAACGTTCCAGAATTACAGGAAGCAACCCAAGACGGTAAAACTCTCACAATGCGTGAGCGCATGGAGGAACATCGTGTAAATCCTGCCTGCGCAAGTTGCCACGCAAGAATGGATCCATTGGGATTTGCTTTGGAAAATTTTGATGCGATTGGCGGGTGGCGAACTCATGAAGCTGGTAGCCCTATCGATTCGTCGGGAGCTCTCCCGAATGGAACCCAATTCGAAGGCGCACCGGGACTCCGTAAAATATTGCTTGAACGCCGTGAGGAGTTCGTCATGAATGTCACAGAAAAACTCCTAACTTATGCTTTGGGACGTGGCACTGAATATTACGATGCTGTAGCCGTTCGCTCAATTGTACGGGAGGCCACTTCCAGCGACTACCGTTGGTCATCTCTGATCCTGGGCATCGTTAACAGCACGCCCTTTCAAATGAGGAGGTCAGCACAACCATGATTATTACTAAAAAGGCCCTGCCACGCCGCACCTTTTTGCGTGGCATTGGTGCGACCATGGCTTTACCGCTTCTAGACTCAATGGTTCCAGCATTGGTAGCCACACCCCTTGTATCTCAAGCACCTCCCCGCCTGTCCTTCGTCTATGTGCCAAACGGCGTCATTATGGACCAGTGGACCCCAGCAACACTAGGTCACAACTATAAGTTACCCCCAATTTTAGAACCGCTGGCTCCCTTTCGTGACGATATGCTAGTCCTCAGTGGACTTGCCCACAACACAGGTTGGGCACTAGAGGGAGAGGGCCCAGGAGAACATGCACGTGCCAGTGCCACCTTCCTAACCGGTGTCCACCCAAAGAAAACAGAAGGAGCTGATCTCCGTGCGGGGATTTCGGTCGACCAGATCGTTGCCAAAGAATTTCGTCAACACACACAACTCGCATCACTTGAGCTCGCCCTCGACTCTACCGAAGTCGTAGGTACTTGTGATACCGGCTATAGCTGTGCCTACAGCAATACGCTCTGCTGGAGCAGCCCCACCACACCAGTGCCGATGGAGAACAAACCACGCGCGGTATTCGAGCGACTATTCGGCGATAGCGACAGCACCGATCCGGACGAGCGACGTTCCCGACTGCGAAAAAACCGTAGCATTCTGGACTTAGTAACCCAGGATGTAGCCCGCCTTCTGCAACAGCTTGGGCCAAAGGATCGATCCAAACTTGGAGAATATCTTGATTCCATCCGCGATATTGAACGGCGTATCCAGATAGCTGAAGACCAATCATCACGGGAGCTACCATCCGTAGAACGGCCCGTGGGCGTCCCTCCCACTTTCACAGGACATTGCAAGTTAATGATGGATTTGCAGGTTCTTGCCTTCCAAACCGACATGACACGCGTCATTACTTTTATGATGGGCCGCGAGCAAAATACGAGAGTCTACAATGAACTCGGCATTAAAGACGCATACCACCCCCTGTCACATCATCAGAATGATCCCACCAAGATCGCCCAGGTACTCGAGATTGACATTCTGCACAGTCAGATGTTCGCATACTTTTTGGAAAAGATGAGATCAACACCTGACGGAGATGGCTCACTGCTCGACCATTCAATGATCGTCTACGGTAGTTCTTTGAGCGATGGCAACCTCCATGTCCACAATGATCTTCCTATTCTGTTGATAGGCGGAGGTGCTGGGCCAATAAACGGAGGCCGTCATATTCGCTATCCCGACGACACTCCTACAACCAATCTGTTTCTGACTCTACTCGACAAATTAGATATTCCTTTAGATCAGTTCGGGGACAGCAATAAGCAACTCGACTTGCTAGCAAGTAGCTCAACTGTACAGAACGTTGCGGAATAACCAATGCACAACAAGGCCAAAAATTTCAACAGCCAGTGGATGATCTTCCTTCTACTTTTCTCACTCACTCATCTGGCTGCCACCAACAATGATCTTCGTCTAGTGGAAACAGTTGAACGGGGAGACAGCGAAAGTGTACGTTTTCTACTCCAGCAACAGGTCGACGTCAACCAATCCCAGCCCGATGGCACGACATCATTGCATTGGGCAGCCCACCGCGATGATGTGCAAATGGTAGACCTCTTAATTAATGCTGGCGGAAATGTGAATGTCTCCAATCAATATGGAGTAACTCCACTGTCCCTAGCATGTACCAACGGTAGCCCTACTATAGTTGAGAGACTATTGCATGCAGGGGCCAATGCCAACGCCACCCAGAAGACAGGAGAAACGGTCCTCATGACAGCTTCGCGTAGTGGTAACATCCAGGTAGTCAACTTGCTGCTAGCCCATGGAGCAAATGTCAACAGATCGGAAACTCGGCGGGGCCAGACAGCTCTAATGTGGGCCGTGGAACAACAACACGCAGACATTGCTCGTGTTCTTATTGAGCATGGCACTGATTCCCATGCCGAATCGCATAGCGGTTTCACCCCTCTACTTTTTGCTGCCCAACAGGGCAGCTTTGATTCTATTCAAATATTGCTAACAGCGGGGGGGGTAGACGTAAACGAAACCTCTCCACGATGGGGTAGTGCCCTGGTTACAGCAGCCGCTCGTGGCCATGAACAACTTGCACTCTTTCTGCTCAATCAGGGGGCAGATCCTAATGCAACTGACGGCAATGGTATTAGTGCATTACACTATTCCCTTCTAAGAGGATTAGCTGTCATTGCTAACGCTCCAGAGCACCTAGCTACCAACAATCACTTGTACCGACCCAACATGCGTGAGTTAACAAAGGCTCTCCTGACGCATGGAGCCGACCCAAACTCTCGAATCAAAAACGAAACACATATTCAGGGCGGCGGTGGCGTCCGAGTGACCATGGCCGGTGCTACACCGCTTTTGTTAGCTAGCACAGCAGCTGACAAGGATCTTGTCCATCTCCTCATCAAAAACGGAGCTGATCCGGAGCTGGGAACCTACAAGGGGGTAACGCCTTTGATGGGAGCTGCAGGACTAGCCCACAAGATGGATCGACCATCAAAAGAAGAATATAAAAATGCTCTGGAAATCACGCAATTTCTCGTGCAAGAGGGTGCCAATGTGAATGCCATAGGTGAGAACGGATGGACTGCTCTGCACGGAGCTGCCTACATTGGAGCGGATGAAACCATTAGATTTCTAGTAGATAGCAACGCCAAACTGGATATAGTTGATGTCTTCCTACAAACGCCGTGGAGCATTGCTGAAGGCATTATTGGCGCAGGGATCGTGAACTTCAACAAAAAACCCTCTGGGCCTCACCCAAGTGCGTCGCGGTTACTTCTCGAACTAGGCTCTGATCCTATGGCTGTTCCAGAGCTGCCCAAAAAATACCGTTAGCCAAACTGTGCGGATCCTCTACTCCGATTTCATTTATCCACACACAAGTACGTTTTTACATAACATCTACGCACACGTGCAACACTCCTCTGTCTGTTGACTCCTGTATAATGTCTTATCTGAATGTTATCAAAAAGTCGCACATCCCTACTGGTTGCCTATTGTCTCTTTGCGGCAATCTCTCTACTAACCGTAACTGGCCCAAGCCCAAATAACTCCCCAGTCATACTTTATGCCGTTCCCCTGTCCCAGGATCTTGAAATTTGGATCGGTGAAAGAAAGCATTCTGTCAGCTCTCAGATCAAAGATAATCACATTTATTATCCCTTGGCGGAGTTGGCTAGCATCGCCGGATTTCAGTGGAATGAACGCGGTGAAGACCTCTTAACTGTCGAAGGCCCCCTAGGGACGCTAGAACTTGTAGATAGCCGTCCCCTGGTTCGATTCGAAGAAGAATATATTCTTCTATCCTCCCCTGCTTGGAGAAAACAACCGAAGGAGTGGTATATAAGCGAAGATTTTCTCACCAAGGTTCTTTCTCTGGTACTGGATCGGACTCTTACTCAATTCTCTGAAAAACGTTATCGGATGGATGCTCTAGCAAAAAACCAAGTACAGGTTGAAGTTAGAAACTTCCCGGATCATGTTAGGATTATTTTCCAACCTACCTTTGACGCTCCCATCCGAATTCTTGAATTTGAGAGATATATTCAAGTTGAGTTCTCAGAATATCGGATACGGCCAGAATTTCCCACTACACTGCCTGACAGCCGTCTAGTTTCTTCTGTTGAATTTGACTCTAGCAATCTTTATGGAACTTTTCGTATTCAAAAAGGGGATTCCTATGACAGTTTCCTAGAATCAACTCTTAGCCGCCCGACACGCAGAATCATCGACGTTTATTCGGCACCATCAATGCCGCCGATGTCCTCCCTAACCTCCAGTCCTGATATGGCGACTTCTCATTCAGATCAGGCAAATCCATCTTCCCAACCAGCCCAGGTAATCTTTGAGAATATCATTACAATTGATCCCGGACACGGAGGAGGGGACCATGGAGTCAATTCAGTGGCAGGTATTACCGAAAAAGATCTGACTTTGAAAATTGCCAACCTGATCAAAACGCATCTACAAGAAGCAGGCTACCGAACAATGCTAACACGCACTCGCGACGTCGAGTTGGCTTTGGAACAAAGAAGTTCGGTTGGCAATTATTATCGTTCCATTATTTATTTAAGCCTCCACATTGGGGGCACACCTTCACCCGAAACTCGTGGACCCATTGTCTATGTACATCGACATCAACATGATACAGAAACAATCAAAGGTGACCACATAGCACCTCTCCCACCAAGTTCCGGTGTCCTACACTTAAACGGAAACGGTAAACTCACACACTGGGAAAAGGCACAAGAGCCTTATGTATCCTCGAGTCAACGATTAGCCCAGCAAATCCAGAGTGATCTCAATATCCTTTGGGGAGTCCACAACAACTCCCAGGTTATACCTCTAGCCCTTTTAGCTCCGATTTCTGCTCCAGCACTACTGGTCGAAACTGGTTTTTTGACTAACCCAGAGGATCAGGTAATGCTCCTATCATTAGATTTTCAGGAACAGCTTGCAACTACCATTTCTCAAGCCATTATTAAATTTTTGGAAGAACTCCCAGAATTAGATTAGAAATAAATACTATGAAAGAAAATCGCACTATACTCATTGCACTTGGGCTAATCAGTCTAGTGATGATTGTAACCTCCTTCCTTTATTACGCAGAGCGAAGACGCCAAGAAACAGTAAAAAAGACCTCTCAGCAGATGCTGGATGTTGAATCTAATGTACTGGCGGCAAGTAGTTCAGGTGATCTAGAAATCACTCTCCACTTTTACCGGCCCTCAGCCATTCTCGATAATCTGGATATTGTGACCTCTGACGAGACCACGAAATCCACTGATCAAGACATCACGATCAAAGTAGACCCCCTCCCCCTTGACTCTTCTCTTACCGCTCAAACTGAGAGAGAATTGGAAGTATCGATTTCTGAGAATCGCTCCATTTTTCGAACCGACGATATTGTCCTGACTGCCCGTCAGATTATTCATGAGGTTATGAAAGGGCCCAGCACGGAAGAATTGCAGATCTTTGCCCCGGAAGCTCGACTGAGACAAATTTTTATTCTTGAGGACGGAACGGCCATGGTTGATTTGTCCCGGCACGCTATACATCCTCTTTTAGGTGGAGTTGCGGTGGAACTTGCAGCACTATACTCGATCACTCACTCCCTTAAAAAAACCATCGGAGAAATCAGTCGAGTGATCTTTCTTGTCAACGGCCAAGAGCAGCCTACCTTGAACGGACATGTTTCCATCCGTAAGCCCTTTATGTAAGAATGTCTTGTCATGCCCTCACGAAATAACGGTCGTAAAGCTAACCAACTCAGGCCAGTCAAGATTACTCCTGGGTTTAATGAGCATGCTGAGGGCTCGGCACTGATTGAGTGTGGTTTGACTCGTATTATTTGTACTGCCAGTATTGAGGATAAGACCCCGTCCTTCTTGCGGGGTAGTGGTCAAGGATGGGTCACATCCGAATACGGCATGATTCCACGCTCGACCGGTACAAGAATGAAAAGAGAAGCGACCAGGGGTAGACCATCGGGTCGCACTCAAGAAATCCAAAGATTAATCGGTCGATCACTGCGCTCTGTGGTTGATATGAAGGCCTTAGGAGAACGAACGATCTGGATTGACTGCGACGTCATTCAGGCGGATGGTGGTACCCGTACTGCTTCCATTACCGGTGCCTTTGTTGCTCTTGCCCTGGCCGTGGATAAACTTCAGAAGGAAGGTATCCTAGAAAACCCAGTACTACAAGATTTCGTGGCAGCTGTCAGTGTTGGTATCGTTTCAGGAGAACCCGCACTAGACCTTGCATATGAGGAAGATGTTGCAGCAGCAGTAGACATGAATGTAGTAATGACCGGTCAGGGTCTTTATGTCGAGGTCCAGGGAACGGCTGAAGAAAATCCCTTTTCACCTGCAGAACTAGAAACCCTCTTGGGCTTTGCCGGAAAAGGCATCCAACTACTTGTTGGCGAACAAAAGCTCATTCTCGAACAACATCTCGGAAATATTAAAAATCTGTTTTGCTATGAATCCTCCCCACAATCTCCACTTCCTGCTGGCAACCCAAAATAAGGGAAAGGCTCTTGAAATCCGTCGTGCACTTTCCCAGTTTGATATAGCATTCGATACCCTCGAACAATACGACAGCCTCCCAGAAGCGAGGGAAATTGGATGCACGTTTTCCGAAAATGCACACCTCAAAGCTATTCATTATCACACCTTAACAGGTATGCCAGTACTCGCTGAAGACTCTGGATTAGTCGTAGATGGGTTAGGGGGGAAACCGGGAATTCATTCAGCACGCTTTGCCTCTACGGACAAAAAACGTATCTCAAGGCTTCTGAAAATGATGAACTCATTTTCAGATGATACTGAGAGAACAGCGTATTTCGTGTCAGCCATTTGCGTAATCTTCCCATCGCACAGCATCGAGGTCATTGGAAAAGTCAATGGTCTCATAACACGAATACCCCAGGGCAACCAGGGATTCGGCTATGATCCAGTTTTCTACTATCCCCCGCTTGGAAAAACATTTTCCCAGATTACGGTGGAAGAAAAAAACCGTATCTCTCATCGAGCTATTGCCTTAAACAAACTGTTGAGAAAATTAGAATGCCTGCCGAATACTACGACTAATCAGACTGAGTTGTGAACTCTGAAAGTGGGACTACTGGAAAGGTAGTGAGAACTCCAGGAGAAACTCGGATGACGATGGCAGCCACGTCATCACTAGCTTGAACCCACAAAGAACCTACAAAGGTGTCCGGTAAGCCAAGGTTTAGAGTGGAATCGTTGGGGAACTCGGCCAACTGCTGACGTGCCCCAAGGACTATTGTCTTTGAGATCACAATGGTCCCCCCAGTATCGCGCACCACTAGATTGAGAGAAGTCTGTTGATCCCCGGCATTTACGATAGCAATGCCTGTATCGATACCTGGGGCACTCCTATCGATCGGCACTACGAAATCGGTCTGAGGAAAACCCTCCCCTACGCCTGTTGTGCCAGTGACAGGAGAGTTAAAAAGGACAACGCCACCTACCGGATTGTCCTGTGTCGTTAACTCAAGTGATCCTAGGACATCACTTTGTGTTTCCAAAATCACAGACCCAAGGGGAGGAATGGAGAGACTCTTGGTCCCATCCGATAAAAGCTCCCCACTCATAGTTACGGAAGCACTGTCGCCACTTTGACTGCGCACCTTTATGGTCGCACGGGCTGTTTTTTCAGAAGAGGGGTTTAACAAAATCAGTTTAGAACTCAGATCACCCACATGGGCAAACTGGGGGAAAAAACTACGCTTGAGAATACGATTTTGGATAACCGGAAAAGTCGTAAAAATACCCGGTCTTGTACTTATGATAGTAGCCCCCACGGGACGATTTGCAGTCACCAGTACGGAGCCATCAAAATCAGAGGGTATGCCACTGATTAGATCATTAATAAAGCGAGCCGAATGCCCATTCCCATCCAGATCCAAAATGGTATTCCCAGACAGCTGACCATTGGCGGTTTGGAGCTGGATATAGACCTGACACGGTCGGTCATCTAGATTGGTCACGGCAATCCCTGTATTCACTGTGACGCCGCTGTCCCTAACCTCGATAGGAGCAAGAAAGGTATGGAGAGAACGACTAGGCCCAACTCCCGTGGTTCCAGAATTTGATTCATAAAGGACCGTACCGCCAATTCTCCTATCCGTCCGAATCCTTAAAGAACCGGTAAACGGAGAACGGAAAAGTCTCCGGGCTCCAGAAGTAGTGACTGAAAGTGTACCTCCACTTGCTAGATTGAAGTCTAAGTCCTGGTTGACATCATGCGTTAGCTGGCCCAGCCCAATGACCTCCTGACCTCCATCACTTCCCCGAGCCATAATCTTCCCATGCACCGACTTACTTAAACTGGTGTTGATCAAAAAAACACCAGAATTGATCGATCCAGGAATATCAGCAAATTGTCCAAAGACCTGGAGGGAACGGAAAGGATGTAGGACGCGTAGAGCCCCCGTCATTACTCCCATTTCACTAGTATTGTTCTTGAGGAAAATAGAGAACTCTCCCTTAGGTGTGGTCAAAGGCACAGATAAATCATACCCTTTTACTTTATCCCCGTTGCTTAGAGTTCCGGCAGAGTCCACGGATCCTGTAACAAGCTTATCCGACAAAGAAAAAACCCCCTGCTTGTCAACCAGTGAATCCACCCCCTTCCCACCAACATATACTTTCGTATTCACGCCCTGATCAACCATCGCTGGATCTACCGCAAACGAAGTAACTTTGCTAGAATCCACACCAGCTTCTACATAATGGGGGTCAAGCGAAGCATCCCCCTGAGTAACCTGAAAATCAATCTTCGACACTGTCTTACCGGCAATGACTGTTGTTACAGGATTCATTGAATCATTAAAAAACTTGGGAAGAAAATCAACGACCACAGACTGAGTGGACTGTCCAAAAATGCCGTTGCCAAACTTTGATGGGGTGGATGGACCATCAAGTGGCTCGACATAAAACGTATATTGACCGGGCGGCAACAAGTCTAGATTATACGTTCCGTCAGCTCGAGTTATAGTGTTGGCAGACAAAGCTCCATACTTGTCCACCGCAACGACAAATGCTCCAAAAACCGGCAGCCCTGCACGTGTGACCTTGCCGGTGACATTTCCCGTGATCTGTCCCAGTCCCACCATAGGATACGTCATATTCGCACCCGCGATGTCATCCCACGAAAGCGCTCGATGCTGACCAAAAGCCCGAGCCCTCCCGTGAAACATGATGGAACTCCTACTCACACTATGACTCAAATTCAAGTGATGTCCAAATTCATGTAATGCCGTATCAAAGATGATCTGGTCATTGGCCCCAGAATTCTCAATTGTCGTCCAAGTTTTACTTGGATTGAGCACTAAATCCTTATCTAAAAGCCGACCGGTCGACTCTATATACGTACCAACCGACACACCGATGGTTGCTCCTGAAAAGAGAGCTTTGTTAACCTTGGTGTCGGCAACGGTGACTAGGTTGATACGATCAAAACCGCTGTCTGAAACCGAGGTGTTCTCGCCCAGCACAAAAGTGACGGAGGTACTCCTCATCCATCGTTCTAGAGCTTCTTTCACAGCTGTTTGGGGATCACTCCCCTTGACCACCTGAGACAATTCATCTGTGAACCCATCCCAAATTCGGATTTCAACTGGATAGTCCCCCTTAAACCAACGCATCGAGGTCACACCATCGCTGATTATGTGGACTACATATCCACTGTTTACAAATCCCAACACAGTGATCAGCATCCCAAATATAATGGGCTTTTTGAGACTCTTTCTTACCACTGAAGGACTCACCATTCCTCCACAACCAACTTCTCTTCCAAGGTGGCAGAAAAATTGGCCAAATCCCAGAATATACTGGATGATTGTCCCCCTAAAATTGACGTTAAGGGGTGTGAGGAATAGATTCGGACAATGCGTTGATTCGGACTCCCTTCAATTACCCGGAACTGGCCAAGCACTCCACCCATTGTCCGGTTGCGCTGCAAATCATCACGATAGGAAAAGATAAGATATGGTCGATTAACCTCATAACGAGCGACGTGTGTTACTTCTTGAGTTATTCCCCCCACCGTTCCCCCGTACTCGATGATTTCTACCATTTGCCCCGGAATTCCCTTGATCGTGTCCTCTACCTTAAAGATATGCCGTGTCAAAATAAACCGCTGATCGTCACTCCAATGACTCTCTTTTTCTACCAGTTTACCCACAAAAATAAGGTTTGTTTCCTTTAGAAATTTGGCTCCAGCTACTTGAGCAGAGCTACTTTGAGACATGAGAAAGGGAGACGAAAAAGATAAGATACACCAAAGGGAAATATACTGCCTCAACGACATGATCCTAACATTTTTGTACACCAAACGGAGTAGAAACAGAATGTGCTCTCCTATCCTTGAAAATGCTTTGCGACTCTCAATATTTCTGAGATCGCTCATTTGCTTCTATCTGCTGAACTATTGCGTAAGCTCATCTTGACCCCTTCTACGGTAAACGTAAGCCCTTCTATACTAACCTGGAACGGTCCATGAGGGCTGGCAACTCCATCCGATGTGATAGTAATAGACTCCTCGTTAATTTCTGGAATGACCTGATCGAAGGGAATAGTTTCCACGGTCTTAGACTTGACTCTCAGAAGAACAACGTGAGGTATTTGGGAGTCCATTATTAGAAAGCTTACTGACTCTGCAGAATGGTAGATAGCCGCTTCTGCAGCCTCATTACCCTCAATTGATAATGTGTACTCGTAGGTTCGATCGAAACCTTCGATACTAGTCTTCTCGTTTGCATTTTCCCCAATTTCAGAAGCAATTTCAGCAAAGCGAAGATCTGTATTACTTCCTGCAACAACCACCACCCCAGTTACAACCATCAAAGCAATAACGAGACGAAACCAAGGCAAGGTTCTATGCCACAACTGAGTTTTCCACCAAGCCAATGCCAAAGGGGGTCCTAACAGAGCAAGATCTTGCCAGAAGGCCTCTTCCGCTGTACGCTCTAGTAGACTCCCGAAACAGCCACATGCGGTGTTGGGATCACGCAACCCATTTATAACCAACCAATAATTGCGTCCAGTGAGAAAGATAAAGAAAGCCACTAGGCAAGTGGCTGGAATCAGTACCCATATTCGGCGAAGACCCAAAACCAGCACCGCTCCCAGACCCGCTTCCAAAGCTAGAGCCCACAACATGACAGTTCGAGCCGAAAAGAGAAAATCCAATTTCTCCATCCGGATTTGCTCGACAAAAGCTGCTGGTTCCAGCATCTTACCCCAAGTGGCTACCAACAACACCAATCCAAGAAAGATAGCGCCGCTAGATGCAAGTAACCGCTTCCAATGCATAGGACTTCTATGGTACCGATTTTGAGATGCCCCTCGCAACTCAGTCAGACTCTAATCCAGGCATACCTCTACCCGGCGGAACCCTTATAACCCGATCTCTATAGGCACTTGAGGTCCCCTATATTGAGGTTCATTAGTCTCCAGACAAAAACAATGAGCTTCTAGTCCAGATGGATTCGTCCGAATTTCCTTCGTCCCACTCGTAAAACAAAAGTGGTATTTTCGGACGGATCCATCTCGCAAGCAGGATCTGTGATTTTTTCGCCATCGATCGATACAGCACCCTGACGGATTAGCCTTCTTGCCTCTGACTTGGACGGTGCAAAACAAATATTGGAATGTACAATCAGGTCTACCAACATTAGGGGTTTCCCAGAGCATCGAATCTGAAATATCGGTATCTTCTCTGGATCCTCTCTCTGCTGGAACACACGAACAAAGTGCTCCCGTGCCTCACGAGCTTTGGCCTCAGAATAGAAGTTGGTCACCAAACTAAAAGCTAACTCGGACTTGGCCTCCATGGGATGTATTGCGCCTGACTCCACATCCGACTTGAATTTCTGGATCTGGCTGTTGGAAAAGCCCGTCAAAAGCTCATAATAATGCCACATCTGCTTATCGCTTGTTGACATGACCTTGCCATAAATCTCCTGAGGAGACTCATTAATCCCAATGTGATTTCCCAAGGATTTACTCATTTTGTCCACACCATCTAATCCCTCCAACAATGGGGTCATAAGTAAAACCTGTGGTTGCTGTCCAAATTCCCGCTGGATGTCGCGTCCCACCAGCAAATTGAATTTCTGATCGATTCCACCAAGTTCACAATCTGCCTCCAGGAAGACACTGTCATAGGCTTGGGCTAAAGGGTATAACAACTCGTGTATAGAGATTGGTTGCTGAGATCTAAACCGGCTCTCAAAATCATCCCGCTCTAACATACGAGCCACTGTATATCGTCCACATAAGTGGATCCATTCCTCCGAAGACAAGGCACCCAGCCAACGGGTGTTGAAATCAATAATCGTCTTCTCTGGATCCAGGATCTTGAACACCTGCTCCTTGTAGGTTTCTGCATTCTCAAGTATTTCTTCCTGCGTTAGGGGGGGACGAGTCTTATTCCGTCCACTAGGATCTCCAATTCGACCCGTAAAATCGCCAATAAGAAAAATAACGCGGTGACCCAAATCCTGGAAATGCTTCATCTTATAAAGCAATACCGTATGACCCAAGTGCAAATCGGGGGCTGTCGGATCAAAGCCCACCTTCACTGTCAAGGGCTTTCCCGTCTCCTCACATTTTTTGAGCTTGTGCCGAAGTTCTGTCTCACTAATAACCTCGACAGTGCCCTTCAACAGATAGGTGACTTGTTCCTCAAATGTCATTTTTGTAGATCCATCCAACACCCATTATAAATAGGTAGCTAGCGGTGTGCATAAATTATCTACTGCGATGCAAGGTTGACTGCCCCAGTATCAAGACTGTGCCAAACCACTCAACTTACAAGTGTATTGCCCAGAATCTCCTTATATCGCTCTTGAGAGATATAAGGTAAGTCATTGTTTAAGTTTTGTGACTATACCTCAATGTGCAATTCAGTAGAAAACGCCAAAATGAATATTTCACAGCACAAGAATGACCTAGACTCTGTGTCAGATTATGTGCCTGATGTGCTAGAGTGCGGCACATCCTAAATCTCTCAATGAAATCACTTTAGGTGTTGCCTGATTGCTAACTTTGGAATTATAGTTTCGGCAACTATGGACACAAAAAAGTTGGGAATTTTAGAAGCAAAGGCTGAGTACTGTGATCAAATTATTGAGAAATATAAGGCACTTCAAGAAAATGCAGGATTTTACAGCAAAAACTGGGTAGAACTAGCAGAATTGATAGAAACAGCAATAAAACGCCTGAAGATGGTTCAATGATTCATCATCACTAGGCTATTCTGCAAACTTCTGACGCAAAAAAGCAGGCACCTCTAGTTCAGACGTCGTGTCCGAAGATCCTGTTTCACCAAGTGGCATTTCCACGCTGGCAAGATGATCAGTATGCGGTTGTCTCATGCTGTCCAGGCGGGGTTTGAATGCGCTGCCTGACTCCTGACCACCATCTTCATCAAATCCAGTAGCAATAACGGTTATTTTAACCCTATTCCCTAATTTCTCATCAAAGACTGATCCAAAAATGATGTTTGCATCAGGATGAGCCGCTTCCTGTACAATACGACTTGCTTCGCTAACCTCATGCAAAGTCATGTTCTCACTTCCCGTTATGTTAATTAGAACCCCGCGAGCTCCCTGAATGGTGGTGTCCTCAAGGAGGGGACTGTTAATAGCCTTCCTAGCAGCTGTCTCAGCTCTCCCATCGCCTTCTGCAACACCGGTCCCCATGAGTGCCATCCCCATTCCGCTAACAATGGTTTTGACGTCTGCAAAATCGAGATTGATAACACCAGGAACAGTAATCAGATCGCTGATTCCCTGTACGGCTTGACGTAGTACATCATCAGCAAATTTGAAAGCATCTACCAGAGCCATCTGGGTGGGAACAGCTGTAAGTAAACGTTCGTTAGGGATGCTGATCACGGTATCGCTACTATCTCCAAGTTCAGCGAGGGCCTGCTCAGCCTGGTCCATTCGCTTTTTCCCTTCAAAGCTAAATGGCTTGGTGACAACTGCTACGGTCAGAGCACCTAGTTCAGATGAAAGGCTAGAAATGATAGGAGCACTACCCCCACCAGTTCCTCCTCCTAGCCCAGCCGTAACAAAGACCATGTCAGCACCTTCAAGCAACTCTATGATTTTTTCGGTATCCTCCAGGGCTGCCTGGCGACCAATCTCAGGATTGGCACCAGCACCTAACCCTTTGGTTAATTTGGTGCCCAGCTGAAGTTTGATGGAAGCTTTGGACTGGCGAAGGGCCTGTACATCTGTATTGGCAGCGATAAACTCCACTCCCTCAATACCGGCCTCGATCATGCGATTCACAGCATTGCAACCGCCACCTCCGATCCCAACAACCTTCAGAGAAGCCCCAGACAAGCTTTCGTCAAATACTAGTTTGAGATCGTCTCTGTTGTCGTCAATCTTTATCTTTAGCTTTGCCATAAAAACCTCCTAGCTGCAACAACCAGCACCTCCTCAACTTGGTAATGCCTAAATTAACCAAGCAATGAACTTCAACTAATTTTTTCCATAAGCCAGTTCTTGACTCTTTCTCCCGTCTCCACAGGATGTACATTTCTTGCTAGCTCCTGCCCCATAGCCACCTGTCCCTGAACGTCCTGAATATACTTTAGCAAACCCAACGAAGTGGCATAGGCAGGGTTAAAAGCGCTGTGTTCATGAGAAACGACATTGATGGGATAACCCAAACGAACGGGCATTTCCAAAATCTGTTCAGCCCTGTCAACAATACCGTCCAGCAGAGAGCCTCCACCGGTAATCACCACGCCCATAATCAACTCCTTCTGTACTCCTGCAAGTTGGATAGATTCCGCCACAGCTTTGAGTATTTCGTCACACCGTGCCTGGATGATCTGGCACAGGTGCCGTCGCGACGTCGTTTTGCACTGGCCTGATCCAATCTCGCTCACTTCAATGAGTTCCTCAACAGGAACACTCTCAGGAAAAATGCTGCCCACTGTCACTTTGAGTTGCTCTGCTTCCCGCAAAGGCGTTTTGATACCGATCGCAATATCCTTGGTAATGAGATTGCCCCCAGCTGGCACGACTCCTGTGTGCCAAATGCTACCTTGGTTATAGAATGCGAGATCCGTTGTCCCACCGCCAATATCTACAAGGATGGTACCCAATTCTTTCTCATCAGAACTCAGCACGGCTTCGGCAGAAGCTAACTGCTGCATTACTACGCCACTAACTAAAACCCCTGCCTTGTTAATAGCGTTAACGGCATTCTGCACCACCGCCGATGCATTGCGCACAAGATGCAGCGCAACTGACAAATGCTTACCATTCATTCCGAGCGGATCTATAACGCCTCCTTGCCCGTCTACCTCAAAGTTGCGGGTAAGAACATGAATGATCTGGTAGTCATCGTTCATATCTTGTGCGGTTGCTGCCGTGACCGCACGACTTATATCGTCGCCAGTAATTTCACCGTTTTTGCTGCGCACCTCCGTCTCTCCCGAACTATTGATTCCACGAAGATAGGCTCCTCCAATGCTGACATAGGCCGATTCAATTGAGGTCTGAGAATTTCTTTCTGCCTCTTCGAGGGAAATTTTGACGCTATCCACTGTTTCCGAAAGATTGACTACGACTCCCTTCTTTAATCCCCTAGATGGAGCCCATCCCGTCCCCAAAATCTCCGTGTGTCCATTCTCCGATTGGGCACAAGTAGTGCAAATCTTCGTTGTCCCCACGTCGATCCCGGCTAGAAATCGTTTTTTACCCATGATTCAAGACCGCCCGTTAGCTTGTGCCGTGACCGTCTTATTCTTTCCTCGGGGAGTGTGAAAGATAATTTTATCTTCATAGGTCACATCGATAGATTCGATAACACCATATTCCTCTTTTAGACGATCATAGAGATCCTTCTGCGAGACAAACGTTTCATAACGCTTGAGAAAATCTTTATCCCCAAGGTAAATGGGAACAGGATCTCCTTCTGGTATCACGGATACAGAAGCGGGAATTCCTACATCGATTTCCGATATGGATGCATTGTGAAGAGCTAGCTCCGCTAAAACCCTCATATACGTTCCCATCCGGACAGCATTTTCCTCTCTTGCATTTTCCCTAGCTACGTTCTTTAACCCCTTCACAATGGGGTATTCCAGAGAGGTGTTCTCCGCATTGATATTATCCAAAATGACTCCCGCTTGATCCACAATATACAGCTCGGCATCAATTACGGCGACAGCAGCAGCTTCACGCTCAGTAATGTGGATAAGGAGACCATCGGGTAATTTGCGCCGGATCGTAGACTCTTTCACCCAGGATTCTGACTCAACTAGAGCCCTGACTCTATCCAGATCGATTAGAAGTAAGTCTTCGGAGACATTCTGGAAAATCAGTTCATCTAACTCTTCTCGATCGAGTTGGGCAAGACCACGGTAGTGGATCTGATTTAAAGAGAAGACTTTAGCAACGTCGGCTGCATGACGAGAGTGGTCAAGAACTAACACCCCTGATATCGCAAGCACTGCCAGAAGTGAAACACGCCCAAATATCAGTGCAAGTTGCTTAGCTAGACCTTGCCCCTTATAAGTTTTCTTTCTCAAGAAACGCCGCTCCTATTTCCCATACATTTCCAGCACCCAAGGTAATCAACAAATCCCCTGCTCGGACCTCCTCTTTGAGGTCCATCAACAGTTGTTTCTCATCTGAAAGATAGTTAACAGCACGAAACCGTCCAATCTCATGAGCCAGATGTTCAGAGGTTACACCTGCAATAGGTTGCTCTCCGGCTGGGTAAATGTCCATCAGGTATAGAATATCTGCATCGTTGAAACACTGGCTCAATTCCTTCATCACGTACTGAGTCCGCGTATACCGGTGAGGCTGAAAAATCACGATGATTCGTCGACCCACCACCTTGCACGTTTCCAACGTGGCACGGATCTCAGCCGGATGATGGGCATAGTCATCAACGACCCACACCCCCCCCCTTTCGCCCTTCCATTGGAGTCGCCGTTCGACCCCATGGAAGGCCTCCAGTGAGTCCTGTATTATTTCGAAGGGGACCTGGAGTATCTTCCGAGCAACAGCCACAGCTGCAAGTGAGTTCAACACATTGTGTCGACCCGGTACGCCCAGCCGGATGCGCCCTAAACACTCACCGTCCTCATAGCAATCATAGCTGGCATTGCGCCACGCCAGTTCTAGCTGGCGGGCACACACATCAGCCTCCATTTCTAGTCCGTAGGTTACCACCCGCAGGTGAAGTTTTTTCAGGATTTTCATCACACCAACGTCCTGGGTACAAGCTACTACCAGCCCCTCTGTCGCAGTACGGTTGAGGTGCTTCAAAAAGGCATCCTGCAAATCGACCAGATCGTGGTACTCATCCATGTGGTCGAGGTCAATGTTAGTCACAACAGAACAAAATGGAGAAAGCATTAGAAAACTACGATCACTTTCATCCGCTTCCGCCACAAACCACTCTCCTTTTCCTAATCGTGCATTGCTATGCATAACCTCAAATCGAGCACCTACAACCACCGTGGGATCTATGCCAGCCTTTAGTAAGCACAAGCCAATCATGGCAGTAGTAGTGGTTTTTCCATGGGTGCCAGCCACGCTGATTCCCTTCCGTGAATTCATCAAATCTGCCAACAGCTCTCCTCGAGAGATGACTGTTGAACAAAGGCTTCTAGCCTTTACTAATTCAGGGTTCCCTCCAGACACTGCACTCGAAAAGACCACTGTGTCAACGGAGCTCAAATTATCAGAGTCGTGACCAATGAAGACTTGAGCTCCCAACTGGCGCAGCCTTTCCAGGGAACTACTATCCTGCAAATCGGATCCGGAAACCTCACAACCGCTCAACAAAAGGATTTCTGCTAAGCCACTCATTCCGGCACCCCCGATACCAATAAAGTGAAACTTTTTAGTCATAGGGTTACCGTGCCTTGCTCAGCTCTTCCATCAACCTAATGATCTTTTCCTTACTGTCCCGCTGAGCAAGGTCTCTACTGGCCCGTGCCATCTGATGTAATCGATCACGTTCACCGGCAAGCTTGACTAAGACTCTGGCCAATTCCCGTCCTGAGGTCTCTTCTTGCTCCAGAACCACCGCCGCCCGTTTCTTTACAAAAACAGCGGCATTCCTGCGTTGATGGTCATCGGTTGCCTGGGGTAGTGGAACAAAAATGGCTGGCCTCCCTGTGGCAGCAATCTCCGCAACAGTAGACGCTCCTGCTCGGGAAATAACTAAGTCGGAACGTGCCATATAAGAGGGCATATCCTGAATGAAATCCAGGATCTCAGACTCCATTCCCTCTTCTGCATACTTATCTTTAACGGTAAGACAATCCGCCGAGCCAGTTTGGTGGACAATGCTAAACTTGTCGCGAGGTAAAAACGGTAAGGCACTGCAGACCATCTGGTTAATGTGTCGACTACCCTGGCTACCCCCAAAAACCAACAATCGAATACGCCCACTTACCAAAACGTCAGAGTCCACTTCCAGAAAACCTTGCCGGACGGGAACACCAGTGAGATGTGCCTTCTCTCCAAACCACCTAGAGGTCTCCTCGAAAGCTACTGCTACTCCATCTACCCAATGTCGCAAGGTCCGATTGGTGAAACCAGGATAAACATTGGGTTCGATCAGGACCAATGGGAGTCCCAGCCATTTACCTGCCATCATCACCGGACCTGAGGAATATCCACCCAGTCCTACGACTATGGAAGGAAGGAAGTCCTGTACAATCGTTCGAGACGTCCGTAAACTCCCAGGCAACTGTGACAACGTGTGCATTGCCTGCAATAATCCAACACCCTTCAAACCTCCTATATCAATAGTCTTGAATGAAAATCCAAGTGTAGGCAAAATATTATTTTCGAGACCTTTCCGTGTTCCGACAAAGAGTATCTCAACTTTAGGATCCCGGCGTTTCAATGCTTGGGCCAGAGCAACAGCCATAAAAATATGGCCTCCCGTTCCCCCTCCGGCAAAAAGAACACGTTCAAACATGATCAGTTTTGGAAGGTAACCAGCCGTCTCTTTGGCGCGAAATATTTAACAAAATCCCCACAGCCGACATAGTAATAACCATTGATGTGCCTCCGACAGAGACAAAAGGGAGAGGAAGTCCTTTGGTGGGAAGGAGACTGATCACCATGCTCATGTTTATAAAAGCTTGAAACACAATCATGCACACGATTCCCAAGCCTAGATAAGTGCCGAAGGGAGTATCTGCACGCATGGCTATCCGTACACCTCTCCAAAAAAAAACGGCAAACAGTACGATTAGGGCTAAACACCCCAAAAACCCGAGTTCTTCACCTACTACAGCATAAATAAAATCAGTGTGTGGCTCGGGCAGAAAATGTAGTTTCTGTTCCCCTTGGGCATAACCTAGTCCACCCCATCCTCCAGACCCAACGGCAATTAAACTTTGACGAATTTGATATCCCATCCCAGAAGGATCTTTCTCAGGATCAATAAAGGCTAGGATGCGATTGAGTCGGTAGGGAACGCGAACCACCAGCAGGTAAAGTATAGGCGCGCTAGCCACCACAAGTCCAATCAGATACCGATAACGCACACCTCCTAAAAACATGAGTACACTAGCGGACAGGCCAATACTGGCAGCAGTGCCTAGATCCGGTTCACGCAACACCAATAGAATCACCGTTCCGACAACAGCTAGATAGGGCATGAGTCCGCGCCAAAAATCGTGAAACTGATCTTGGCGTGTGACTAGGTAAAATGCCGTGAAAAGAATCACCGCCAACTTGGCCAACTCAGAGGGCTGGAAACTCATTGGACCCAACTGGACCCAACGCTGAACACCGTTTAAAACTGGAGTAAACAAAACGTATACCAAGAGCGCCACACTGACTGAAAGAGCAGCATAGACAACCTCCCGCCTCCGGTAAAAATGGTAGTTAATTCTCATCGTCACCATCAAAGCCAGGAGGCCTGCAATTACCAGCACCAGCTGGCGGATGAATATCGAACTTTGCGATCCATATAATTCGTCCGAAACCACTGTGGAGGCACTGAACACCATAACAAGCCCAAAACCCACGAGGGCTAGTACTACGGCCAACAAACCCTGGTCATAAGGAATCTTACCCCTCATTGTTCCTCTCACACCAACAAAGCCCATTCAGCAATGGTCTTCATGTCTGGCCCCCTTTATTCCCCTGCTTTCCCGTTGCGTGGCTCCTCTTAGTTAGTCCGTTGACCGCATCTTTGAATACTCTCCCTCTATGTTCGAAGTCTTCAAACATGTCGAAACTAGTACAACCAGGCGAAAGGACCACAACATCCCCGAAAAGAGCATGCTCGTAAGCGAACTCAACAGCTTGGCACATGTCGCGGACTTGAACAGTAGGCACACTTTTTCCAAGAGCATTTTTTATCTTGTCACCTGTTGTACCCAACAGAATGAGTTGTCTTACTTTCTCCTTCATCAAGGGCTCCAACACACTAAAATCAGCTCCCTTGTCCAGACCTCCCATGATAACAATCATTGGCTCGCTAAAGGCCTTTAGCGCCTGAATAGTAGAGCCTACATTAGTAGCTTTTGAGTCATTATAAAAAGTAATACCCTCCAGATTCCGGACAGTTTCTAAACGGTGTTCTACCCCCACAAAGGCACGAAAAGTTTCCATCATCACTTCCCGATCTATGCCGAAAATAAGACCGGTAGCGGTTGCTGCCAAAATATTCTCCAGATTATGGCTGCCGCGAAGCCGTATGTCTCCAATCGACATCAGATCATATTCCACATCTTTTAAAGCTATACGAATCCTTTGATCATGCAGGAAAACCCCCTCCTTGAGAGCCTGTTTGCGGCTGTAAAAAAGAGCTTTGGCTGGCCGGTTGATGCCCATTGCAAAAGTGTGGGGATCATCCGCGTTTAGGACAGCATAATCATCCCCTGACTGATTGAGAAATATCCGCTCTTTTGCCTTTAGATAGTCATTGAAATCTGGATAACGATCCTGGTGATCTGGACTGATATTGAGTACCATTGCAACATCACACCGAAACTGTTCAATGTTTTCTAATTGAAAGGAGGAAAGTTCTACCACATAAGTCGGCCCAGCAGCATCCGATCCAGCAGACCTCTTTAAGCACTGAGTCAGAGGAACACCCACGTTACCCGCGACCACACAATCCCATCCCGCAGTCTCAAACAACTTACTCAGCAGGATAGTAGTTGTAGTCTTGCCATTGGACCCAGTAACGCCAACAACACGTCCTTCGAGGAAACGGTAGGCCAGTTCCACCTCACTATAGATCGGAATACTGCGTTTTGAGGCTTCGCTCAATCCCGGTAAATTTGAAGGTACACCGGGGCTGAGAATAACAAAATCAGATCCCAAAATATCCTCCCGGCGATGAGCACCTAGAGAAAGCCGTGCATGCTTCACCAGTTGGGCTATCGAATCTCCCAATTCCTCTTGTGTTCTACAATCTGTAATAGTGACTTCGGCCCCTCGACTCAGAAGGAAATTGGCGGCGGCAAGTCCGCTACGCGCGAATCCCACAACCAAAACATTTTTCCCTTTTACTTCCATCCCAGTCTTAACGAAGTTTCAATGTAGTTAAACTAAACAATGCAAAAACTAATCCCAGGATCCAAAAACGCACCACTACTTTGGTTTCCTTCCATCCCTTTAACTCGAAATGATGGTGGATTGGAGCCATCAACAAAATTCTCTTTCCCCATACTTTGAAAGACACTACCTGAATAATGACTGAGAGTGCCTCTAACACAAAAATGCCACCTATAAAAAGAAGTAGCAGTTCCTGTTTGATCAAAATAGCCACTGTTCCGATTGCCCCTCCCAAAGACATGGATCCCACATCACCCATGAAAATCTGTGCAGGAAAACTGTTGTACCAAAGAAATCCCAGAGTCGCTCCTACCATAGCACCACAAAAGATCGTTAGCTCACTAGCATAGGTATTCTTGATCAAATCCAGATAAGTGGCAAAATCAGCATGAGCCGTCACATAGGTGAGAACAGTCAGGGCCGAAGCTGCGATAACAACTAGACCAGAAGCAAGACCATCCAGACCGTCCGTCAAGTTAACGGCATTGCTACTCCCGATTATGACAAGGAGTGTAAAGAGAATCAGTGGTATGAACGTTGAAGTGCCCAATATCACCAGATCCATGTCGGGCGTTACTCGTTTGAAAAAAGGCACACTCAATGACCCAGTGTACAAATTTTCACCTTTCAAAAAGAACAAGGCTAATACGATCCCTAGCCCAATCAGACCCTGCAATACTAATTTTTGCACGACACGCAATCCCAACGACCTTTGATTCACAACTTTTAGATAGTCATCGACAAAACCCACACCAGCAAAAAGAAGCATGGACCCCAAAGCCACCCAAATGTAAAGGTTCGAAAGATCTGCCCAAAGAAGGGTGGGGACGACAACACTCACAACAATGAGAACTCCTCCCATGGTGGGGGTTCCAACCTTTCTGTGATGATTCTCTGGCGCTTCTTTTTGAATATACTGGCCAACTTGAAAGTGACGTAGTCGAGCGATCAACCAAGGCCCCAACAACAAGCTAAGCATAAACGCAGTCAAGGATGCGTAGGCAGTGCGGAAAGTGATATAGCGCACCACGTTTAGCACTGCATATTCATCAATAAAGGTATAAACAAGGTGATAGATCAATTTTCGCCTCTCTCTTTAAGTCTGCGGACAACCCTATCCATGCCAACTCCTCGAGAACCCTTAACCAAAAGAAATTCTCCTGGATGCAACTCACCAATCAAAAACTCAGCAGCTTCCTGGGAGCTTTCAAAGTGGATAATGCGCTCTGCAGGAAATCCTTTCTCTTTAGCTCCCTGTCCAATATAGATTCCTCCTGAACCCACGGTCACTAGGTCATCAGCACGGCACCTAGCAACCGCGTGACCAGCTTGCCGATGGAGTTCAGAAGACTGCGAGCCCAACTCCAGCATTTCTCCTAATGCCAGAACCTTGCGCCGAAATCCATGAAGTTCTGCCACAGTTTCCAGAACCGTGTTGAGAGCCAGAGGACTTGAGTTATAAGAGTCGTCCCAAACCGTTATGAGACCCTCATTTCCCCGGCTAAACTTAAAAATTTGGCCCCTCATCAGGGGGACCTTTAATCTTGAGATCCCTTCAACAATCTCCTCATGGGAAAGCCCAAAGTTAACGCACACCGCTACTGCAGCTACGATATTATAAAGAAAGTGCCTACCCATGAAGTAAGCGGTTGCTCTGAGACGGTCTGACTCAAACTCGATGTCGAAACTCATCTTATCAAGATCCTTAAAATCATAATTTGAAATTCTGAAGTCACATGGATTGTCGAGACCAAAAGAAATCTTATCTCCTGAAAAACTGGAAGCCAAAGAACGCAACAGGGGATCATCGATATTGAAAAAAAATTTACCTGTACTGGACAATCCCTCCAAGATCTCACCCTTGGCCGATGCAATTTCATCCAGACCCGAAAAAAATTCCGCATGAACTGTAGCCACGTTGGTTAACAGAGCTGTGTCAGGAGCACACATATGTGTCAAGATCCGTATTTCCCCCGGGCGGCTCATCCCTAACTCCAGAATGGCAATCTCATGTGCTGGAGAGATCTGTAACAGCGAGAGCGGAACTCCGACTTTGTTGTTCAAGTTACCTGGAGATTGAATTACATGAAATCGTCGTTCCAAGAGAGTCTTAATAAATTCTCTTGTAGTAGTCTTACCTACACTTCCCGAAATAGCAGCCAATGATTTCCCCCATTTCCGGCGCACATAATGAGCCAGTGCTTGAAGAGCTATTTCGGTGTCGTTGACCTCGAGAAAAAGCCGATCCTGCCAATTGGAATGAACAGCGCTATTTTGAGAAAGGACAACCACAGAGGCTCCTTTTTCAAGTGCTTCGTCGATAAAATTGTGTCCATTAAACCTCTCACCCTCAAAGGCAATAAAACACTCACCCTTTTGGATAGTGCGGCTGTCTATTGAAACTGAAGGAAAGGCTAAGGTAGTCACCAAACCCACATCACCCTTGATCTGTGCTCCCAAAACATCAGCAACCTCACCTATAGATAGGTCGATCAAAGGTTCTCCCTCGCTACTTCCCGGTCATCAAAGGGAATTGTCTCTCCTTCAACATGCTGAGCATCTTCGTGTCCCTTACCTGCCAGTAAAATGATGTCCTTTTCCCCACCCACCTCCAAAGCCCTCATAATGGCCCGGCGGCGATCCAAAATGGCTTCATAGTTAGTGGCTTCGCCTGGGATACCCTTTTGTATGTCCCGGATGATTTTGCCAGGATCTTCAAATCTGGGATTATCCGACGTCAGAATGACCAGATCCGAATCGCGAGCGGCTATTGCCCCCATCAAGGGTCGCTTGCCACGATCTCTATCCCCACCACAACCAAAAACACAAATAACCCGTTCTTCGCACAATTGCCGACACAACTGTAGAACATTCTCCAAGGCATTTGGCGTGTGTGCGTAATCGACAATCACGGTTGACGAACTTTGGGTAGCCACCCTTTCAAAACGCCCCGGAATCTGCTCCATTTGATCTACTCCCTCACAGATTTGCTCGTCGCTAACACCCATTAGACTTGTAGCAATCGCAGCAGACATAATGTTGTACAGATTGTATTCTCCTACTAGTGAGCTACTTAACGAGAGCGTCCGATCGAACCATTTCAGATCCACACGAGTCCCCTCTAGGGAAGTAGTGTGTGTGACTGGATACACATCGCTATCCTTAGAGAATCCAAACGTCACTTGCCGAACAGTAGATGCTAATTTTATGCGTTGGCCAAAAGGATCATCGCGATTAATGACAGCATAGCGAAGGTCTGGATTGTAGTGCTTTTGAAAAAGCAAGTCCTTAGTCCTAAAGTACTCCTCCAAGTCCTCATGGAAATCTAGATGATCTTGACTAAGATTGGTAAAAACGGCTACTGGAAAGGAGCATTGATAGACACGGTGAAAAAATAGTGCATGGGATGACACTTCCATGACACCTGTCGTACACCCTGACTTGAGAGCCCTATCCAGAATAGCTTGGATGTCGATAGCCTCAGGAGTAGTTCTCTCTAATTTGTACTCCCACTCACCCACCTTAGCTTTAATTGTACCCATCAACATGGTGGAACCCTGTTTCCCTAAAATTGAGTGGATTAAAAAAGTTGTGGTAGTTTTTCCATTGGTTCCAGTGACCCCTATTAACTTCAATCGGCGTGAAGGATGCCGGTAAAAGCATGTAGCCAAAATCCCCATGCTAGCTCGTATAGCTTTTACCTGAATCCATACAACGTCTAAATCTAGAGGTGCCGGCTGAGACGAAACAACAGCGACGGCTCCTTTTTGAATGGCCTCAGGTATGTGTAGGTGTCCATCCGTTTGCGCCCCTTTAATGGCAAAAAATAGCGACCCGTTACTGACACATCTGGAATCATAATCGAGGGATTTGATCTCAGGATCTAAGCCCCTACCAAATGCTCGAACTGACTCGGGCGGTAGACTCGAGATCAACTCTTGAAGACGCATGTTCCCCCATACTTGAAAAAAAGACTTCGCAGACCATATCTCTAGAAACCATGCTCCCAGCTACTGGTCTCTGGCCCACTGCTACTCCCGTGCCAGCAACCTTCAAACGGAGACCCAGTTGGGCAAATTCCAAGGCTACCTGTCTCAAACTAAGCCCGGAAAAGTCAGGCAACGGAAAGGTTTTAGTTTCAAATGTTATGGCACCCGAGACAGGATTCGAAAGACTTTCAGAAATGAGTTGCAAGACTGTATCTTCCAGTTGTTCTACAGGAATTTGCTCCTCTTCTAACAATACACTTTCAGAGTTACTTAATCCTCTGGAAACCTGAGTAGAAGGCCAGCTTTCCAACTCTGGATTTACGTCTCTAGGAGTTTGAAGATGAATGAGAGAACGCTCCATAATTTGCCTGAAGGCAGGTGCAGCAATCTGCCCTCCATGGTAGTGTGTCTGAGGCTCATCAATAACAATAATAGCAGATAACACCGGCTCTTCGAGCGGGGCAAAACCCGTGTAGGAAGCTACAAAACGAGTATCGGAATATCCACCTGCAACAAATTTCTGTGCTGTTCCTGTTTTTCCTCCTGAAGAGTACCCAGTCAATCGTGCTTGTGTACCGGTTCCTTCGGTAGTCACAAGTGAGAGAGCGTCCTTCATAAGGGTGACCGTCTGGAGATCAAGAATTGCTGCTCTGAAGTTTTCAGGTGCGTAAAGCACATCACCACTAGGCGTTAGAATATGGCGAACCACACTAGGAGTCACTAGGTATCCCCCATTAGCGATGACCGCCATAGCTCTCAAGGACTGAAGTGGTGTTGCCCCAATCTCCTGTCCAATCGAAAGGGCCCCTATCGAGACTTTGGACCACTGCGAAGGAGGACGCAACAACCCAATCTGTTCTCCGGGAAGGTCAATACCAGTTTTTTCTCCGAATCCAAAATCACGAATGTATCGATAGAAAGTCTCCTCACCAAGTCGTAGTCCAAGTTTTATAGTGCCAATATTACTTGACTTAGCTAAGACTTCGTTGAACGTAAGAAAGCCAAAGGTTCTGACCGCCTCTTTATATCGTCTGCCGGCGATGCGAAGCGTATTTACATCACAGTCAACAATATCTGAAGGGGCACCCAAATTTTCATTAAGTACAGCCGAGAATGTGACTGTCTTAAAGGTAGATCCCGGCTCGACAATGTCCAGAATCGCTCGATTACGACGATTCTCGGGATCATAATCATTGTATCGATTGGGATCGAAGGTAGGATAAGAAGCCATAGCCAGAATCTCACCCGTGTGAGGATCCATTACGATGACACTTCCATTCACGGCCTCGGTGGAGACTACCGTCTCCTTCAAGACCTGTTCCGAGATGTACTGCACAGCTCTGTCAATATTAAGAACCATCGTGTTGCCATCAGAGCTATCTGATCGGACATCACTCTCATAACGTTGTCTTTTGGCATCAAAGCGAAGATTGACACGTCTCTTTTCCCCCTTAATCAAATCGTTGTAAAGATACTCAAGCCCGGCTAGTCCCTCGTTGTTCAGACCCGTAAATCCCAACACATGGGCAGCCAGATCTCGACCGGGATAAAATCGCTTAGTTTCTTCGCTCAAAGAAATACCTGTAAGATTTAATCCTCGAATTTGTTTGGCCTGTCGCGGTGGGATTTTGCGAACCAGATAAACAAAAGCACGATCCCCTATAAGGCGTTCATAGAGCTCATGTTCGTCTTGATCCAGCACGTCTGCTAAAGCCCGTGCTGTCAAAAGTGGCTTGGTGACTTCTCTGGGGTTGGCAGAAACTGAATATAATGTGACGCTGGTGGCGAGTGCGTCCAGATGTCGATCCAGTATGTCAGCACGTTGAGGGCTTCGGTCGAAAAAACCAGTCCGTTGTTGCTCTGCTTTCAGTCGATATTCCGGACTTTTATAAAGCTGTAGGTGGGCAAGACGCCCAACAACTACAAGGCTCCAGATTGCCAGTAACAAATAGACGCCGAGAAGACGAACAATTAGGTTGTCATTTTTCTCTACTTTGTCAGGTCTCTTCATTCATGCAAAGTCTTTTTCTGAAGCGTTACTTGAGCGACCATACTCTCAGGAACTTGATATTCCCTCTGCGTGGAATCAAGAATTCTAATCTCATCCCGGTTGGAAGCAACAAGACCCAGTTCTATGGCCTTATGTTCAACACTCTCTGGATTGACAAGGGAAGAATACTCCGCTCGCAGAACTGCGTTGATCTCTTGTAAAGCACGGCTTTCTTTTTTAAGTTCTTCCATCTGGTAACGGATGTTGAAAATTTCATTGTGAGACCAGGCATACACCAAAATTAAACAGATAAAAAAAGCTCCTACCGTAACCCATTTAACAATCTCCGAAAGGGTGGCCCGGTCACTGGCACCACACAGCCGGTTACTCAGTTTCTGGCTGTAGCAATCTACCATTGGGTGCTCCTTAACTTTCCATTGTCTACTTTCTCTAACGCCCTAAGCTTGGCACTACGAGCCCGCGGGTTCTCTACCACCTCTTGGTTAGAGGGAGTAACTGGCCTTCTAGTTAAGATCTTTACTTGAGTTGTTCTTGGACAGTTGCACAACGGCCTAGGACGAAAACAAATGCATCGACCTGCTGCTCGTCGAAAAACATTTTTAGTGATTCTATCTTCCAAACTGTGAAAAGAGATCACTACCATTCGCCCACCAGGCTTCAGCGTGGAGATCACAACTTGGAAAACAGTATCTAACTCAGCCAGCTCGGCGTTAACCTCAATTCGCAAGGCTTGAAAAACTTTAGTTGCTGGATGAATCCGGCTGCGCCCCTTCCCCTTTACTTCCTTGATTATTTGGGACAGCTCAGTGGTAGTAAGAATGGGGGATATGCGTCGTCGCTCAATCAACACGGAAGCAATTTTTTTTGCGGCCTTCTCTTCCCCATAACGATAGAAAATATCTGCTAGGTCTTCTCCGGAAAACTGATTAATTACGTCAGCAGCTGTAGTCTTAGCCCTATGATCCATGCGCATGTCTAGAGGTCCTTCTTGCTGGAAGCTAAATCCCCTTTTCGGTGAGTCCAGCTGGAGTGAGGAAACCCCCAGATCCATTAGACATCCATCAAGAGCGTCGACCTGAAGATCGTTGAGAACCTCAGGAAGGTTCTTAAAACTCTCATGCAAGAGTTGGAGATTCTCATGCTGGTTTCCAAGACGTCCTATAGCTTTTCCCACTGCACTCTGATCCCAATCGAGTGCGATCAACTGACCCGTTCCATCTAGCTGAGAAAGGATCTGTTCGGAATGCCCACCTAGCCCAAGGGTACAATCCACGTAGCACCCCCCTTTTCTGACTTGCAGGAACTTTAAAACTTCATTGACTAAAACCGGTATGTGCTCTGTAGTAGTGGGGATCATTTTATATACCCAGATCCGCCAAAGCAGCTGCATCCTTGTCCGTGTAAGGATCTGATTTCAAAAGCGCTTCGAAACGTCCCCGGTTCCACACTTGAAGGTATGTTAGGTAACCCATCACCGCCACTTCCCGATCAATCTCAGCCACCTCCCTGAGGTGTGCAGGGATAGACACTCTTCCCTGTTTGTCCATGCTAGCGACTTGTCCGTAGTAGTTTGTGTGGCGCAAGAACTTAACCTTCTCAGGCAACATTTTGGGAGGCTCCAACAATTTCGCCTCAATTTCTTCCCATTCCCTCATGGGGTAGATAAGCAAATTTTCCCCTGTTACACTCGTAACATAGAGGTCGACCCCATATTCCTCCTGAATTAATGCTCGGTGTGCAGTCGGAATTTTGACACGTCCCTGAGCATCCAATTTTGTCGTGAAGTTGCCCCTGAGCATCTCAAAAAACCCACCTTAACCCGAACTGTTAACCTTATTAATCCTATTTAGGCTATTCTAATCCAAATAAAACCTGTGTCAAGAGAAAACGGGATAGATTTGAAATTGAGGTCCACCAACAACGTACCCAAAGCCTGTGAGAGCAAGTTAGAACTAATCAGTCAGACTGAGCCTTTAACTCCCATTGTAAGCAATAGACCAACTAACCATTCAAATCGTAGACCAAGGGACAACATCCTAAACCGGACAAGCTAATTTCAAAGACGGCTGCAGACTATAATCCCTGACACATAAAGTAATTCTGCCTACATTCCTCTTCATTGCTTTGCCACGTGCGTTAACTATTCATCTCCTGAACCGTTTGACCGGTGTCAGTTAAGTACGCTAGTGTGGCTGTGAGGTATCTCAATGAACATTTCGATTGGTTGTGACCACGCCGGTTTCGAACTCAAAGAGAGCGTAAAAAAATTCCTCATAGACACGGGCCACATGATCCATGATGAAGGAACCTTCGATAAAGAATCCACAGACTACCCTGACTTTGCGGCGTCCGTTGCTAGGACTGTTTCAGAGGGTCAATCGGAGAGGGGAATTCTAATTTGTGGGACTGGAATCGGCATGTCGATTGTGGCCAACAAACTAGCTCGCGTGCGAGCAGCCCTATGTCACAGTGTTGAAACCGCATCCCTCAGTCGACAACACAATGATTCTAATGTTCTAGCCATAGGAGCAAGAATTCTGGAGACTGACCTGGCCTTGGCAATTGTCCAGGCATGGGTTGAGACCAAATTTGATGGTGGACGCCATCAAGAACGTATTGAAAAAATCCAGTCACTAGAGAACGAGGGAGTTACAAAAAGTGAATAGTCCCTTACATGAAGTTGACCCTGCCATTGCTAATGCTGTTCTGAAGGAAACGCAACGTCAAGGAGAATCCCTAGAGTTAATAGCATCAGAAAACTTTGTTAGTGAGGCGGTTTTAGAGGCTACGGGATCCATCTTCACCAACAAATATGCCGAAGGTTATCCAGGACGTCGCTACTATGGGGGATGTGAAAACGTCGATGTAGTTGAGAGTCTAGCCATTGAGCGAGCCAAGCAACTTTTCTCAGCAGAGCACGCTAATGTGCAGGCCCATTCCGGTAGCCAAGCTAACATGGCCGCCTATATGACTGTCTTGAAACCTGGCGACAAGATTCTAGGTATGAGTCTATCAGCTGGGGGACATCTAACACATGGTCATCCTCTGAATTTTTCAGGCAAGCTCTATGAAGTGGCGGACTACGGCGTCGACCGTGACAGCGAACAAATCGACTACAATGCCGTCGAAGACATCGCCAAACGAGAAAAACCTAAGATGATTGTTTGTGGTGCCAGTGCCTATAGTCGAATTATTCACTTTGACCAACTCGCAGAAATCGCCAAAAAGGTGGGAGCATATCTGCTAGCAGACATTGCTCACATAGCCGGAATGGTAGCCACCGGGCTTCATCCAAGTCCAGTGCCATATGCTGATTTCGTCACCACTACCACCCACAAGACTCTGCGAGGGCCACGTGGAGGTTTGGTGCTTTGCAAAGAAGAACACCAAAAATCCCTAGACAGGATGGTACTCCCTGGCATTCAGGGAGGGCCGCTGGTACATGTTGTCGCCGCTAAAGCAGTATGCTTTCAGGAAGCACTGTCGGAAACCTTCACTGAGTACCAGACACAAATTATCAACAATGCTAAAGCCCTAACCAAAGCCATACAGGCTCAGGGATTTAGGATCGTCTCTGGTGGAACGGACAACCACCTCTGCCTGATCGACGTTTTCTCCCAGGGTATTACTGGGAAAGAGGCCGAAAAAACACTAGAAGAAACCTTGATCACCGTCAATAAAAATATGATCCCCTTTGATTCGCACCCTCCTCTTGTGACCAGTGGCATTCGGGTAGGCACCCCAGCCGTGACAACCCGCAATATGAAAGAGGATGAGATGGTTCAAATTGCCGCAATGATGGGCAAATCCCTCAAAAATATCGGTGATGAAAAAATCCAAAAAGAAGTGAAAGAAGACGTGAGATCCTTTACCAATCACTTCCCGCTCTACGCTGGACGGCTGGAGCCAACATCCCCAAAATAGTAGTAGGTTCAACTTAAGTGTCAGACAATTACTCCCGGCTTGAGGAACCCACTCTTGAGGGTATCTTCGCACCCGGCGGCATTTTAGAGAGTTGTCTCCCAAATTATGAGTACCGACCTTCCCAATTAACTATGGCAGAAGCCGTTTTAGATGCCATCCAAAATCGCCACCACTTGTGCGTAGAAGCCGGAACGGGGACCGGAAAAACCCTTGCCTACCTAATCCCCTCTCTATTCAGCAACAAACGTGTGATCGTCTCGACGGTAACGAAAAATCTTCAAGACCAGCTATTCCTTAAAGATATCCCCTTCATCCGCCGGCATCTATTCCCAGATCTCAGAGTGACTTGCATGAAAGGCCGATCAAATTATCTTTGTCTGAAGAAATTATATGACCAAGCAGGAGATGAACCAGAAGAGTTGCAGGAACATTGGAATGACCTGTTGGCTTGGACTGAAAAAACACAAACAGGTGATCGCTCAGAGTTGAACTGGATGGGAGATGATGATTCCCAATGGAGACACCTTGATGCTCGCAGTGACACCTGTACTGGGCAGAAATGCCCCCATTTTGGTCAATGCTACGTCACTCGCATGCGCCAGAAAGCCCTAGAGTCGGATCTAATTATCGTTAATCATGCTCTATTCTTTGCTAATTTAGCCCTTGAAACTGATGAAATAGGACGAGCATTGCCCAACTTTTCGGTCCTCATTCTAGACGAAGCCCAGGGAGTTGAAAACGTTGCTACCAGTCACTTCGGGAAACAACTCAGCAACTACCAAATGGAGGCCTTGTGCCAAGACTTTCGAAAGCTTGCCTCCGAGATGCCAGCACTCTTTGATTTGATCGACAGAGTTGAGACCGCAGCCACACTTTTTTTTGGAGCATTTCCTCTTTCTGAAGGACGCCATTCACTCAACTTTTACCAAGATCCGAAGGAGGGCACTGTGGATCTCCGGAACAACATTGGACAGCCGTGTCAACGACTACAAAATGCATTACTTGCTCTTTTAAACGGCCTTGAGCAGTACTCTTCCCGTCCTAGTGAAGCTGACCCGCTAGAACGCCGACTGGAACAAACCATGTCTACCTTGGAAGAGATCTTTAATCCAGATCCTACAAATAACGTTTACTGGTTTGAAAGACGTCTGACCGGTATCTTCCTGCATATGAACCCTATTAATATAGCCCCGGCCTTAGAAGAACATCTCTTTTCGCGGACCGATACGGCCATTTTTACTTCAGCTACACTTACTAGCAATGATGGATTCAAATATTTCAAGACACGATTAGGCATACCCCAACCCAGAGAAGTTGTAACGGATAGTGAATTTGACTATACAAAACAGGCCATCCTCTACGTTCCCAACATTCCAAAGCCTAACTCACACGATTATTTCTCTTCTGCTCTCCACGAAATTCATGAAATCCTGGCAATAACTGACGGAAACGCCTTCTTGCTTTTCACCAGCTTTGCTCAAATGAACCGTGTCTACGAGACACTTCGCCAAACAACATCGTTTCCTCTTCTGCGGCAAGGTGATCAATCCAAGAATCACCTGTTGAATACATTTAGAGAAACTCCCCATGCTGTTCTTTGTGCCACTTCCAGTTTCTGGCAAGGCATTGATGTCCCAGGAGATACACTTCGGGCAGTCGTTATCGATAAACTCCCATTCCTGGTGCCCACTGAGCCCATGGTTGCTGCCCGTATTAACTGGCTAGAGAAAAGGGGGGAAAACTCTTTTTTGCAATATTCAGTACCCGAGGCCACTATCACATTGAGACAGGGATTAGGACGTCTGATTCGATCACGTCAGGATCGTGGGATTCTGGCTGTTTTAGACAGTCGCCTCTGGTCCCACAGTTATGGCCAACTATTCCTCCAAAGCTTGCCAAACTGTCCCGTGACCGATAGTATTGGGGAACTGCAACGTTTCTACCATGAGAGTACGTAGGTACGATAATACTATAGGAGTTTAAATTTATGATGAAGGTCAAAACAGTACAGTTCTTGTTGGGGATTCTTCTGTTGTCTTGCCTGGTTCCCTCGCTTCAAGCACAAATCGGCAACATCAGGGGCAAAGTCATGGATCAGAGCGGTAATCCCCTGGAAGACGTTTTAATAACAATCCAAAGCCTCGTAGTCTCAAGAGAGTATGAGGTGAGAACGGATGCGAAAGGTGAGTTCTATCACGGTGGTGTAACACGTCAAGGAACTTATCGTGTCATTGCCGAAAAAGAGGGATTTCAAAGAAGCTATGTGGAAGGTCTCAGGGCCGCGACTGACCGCAAAGGAGGGGACGGTCTGGTCGAGTTCACACTGGTACCCGGCAGAGCCGGGAAACTGGCTTTTGAGCTCACAGACGATGAACTCAAAGCAATGGAAGAGAGCGCAGAGGATTCAGCACAACGAGCGGCAGTTGCTGAAGAAGTGAAACTCAGCCTCAATGAGGGCTTGAATTTTTACAACCAAGGACAATATGAACAGGCTTTGACCGCTTTTAATGCCGCGTTAGAAATGGATGACCAACAACCTGCCCTGTGGGCCAATTTGGGTAATACACACGATAAGCTTAACCAGTCAGACCAGGCTGTGGAAGCGTATTCGAAAGCCATCGCTATAGCCCCCGAAGATCCCACACTATACCAAAACCAAGCAAATATTTATGCTGCGATGGGAAATACCGACAAGGCACGTGAACTCTACGAACAAGCTGTCCAATTAAGTGCTTACGGAGATCCTAAGGACGCCGCCATCAACTACTACAACATGGGCGTCACTTTCATAAATTCAGGCCAGACTGACGATGCCATCGAAGCCCTCACCAAGGCCATTGAGTCAGATCCTGATTACACGGAGTCATATTACCAATTGGGCATTTGTTTTCTGGGCACCGGCCAGATGGACGCTTCACTTAAAAACCTATCTCTCTACTTAGAGATATCCCCCGATGGCCCCAATGCAGGGGTCGCTAAGCAGTTGGTCGATTCGCTCCAATAGTGAAGTCTAGGAAATAGAAAAAGGTGCTGGCGGCAAGCTCCGGTCGGTTTCCACAACACCCAACTTGGCCAGATCAGAAAGGGCAGACAGTGCCGCCGCTCTAACTCCTTCTGATCTATCCGCCGTCATCATGTACATGTCCTCTAAAACTTCTTCAGGCACTTCTGCGGGCCGATGCCAAAAAGCCATGGCCATTTCGGCAACTGCCTGAGCACGCAACAACTCAGATTCTGTCCTCATGCAAGTGGTGAGTTCCCTTACCGCCCGCATCCCACCCTGTTGGGCAAGATTTCCGAGGGCAGCAAGAACCCAGCTCTGCCGACACGAAGATAACCGACCTGATCCCACGCGAAGTTTATAAATTCTCAAAAGCGGCTGAATGGCCTGCTCGTTCCCGATATCCCCCAGGGACTGGACAATCGAAGCTTGCAAAGATCGAACGTCGTCTCTGTGAGCTGATATGGATTTCATAAATACGTCCGTCAAAGGCTTTATAGCTTGGCTGTCACCCACACTGCCCAAGGCCACGGCAGCAAACTCCTGTTGGTAAACTTTTCCAGACTTCAAAAGACTCAAAAGCGGCTTCAAAAACAATGGAGACCGGAGAATACTAACGTGAGGCAGGATCTCGTAGAGTTGCTCTTCTGTACCGTGACTAAAAACATCCAGACAAGTTCGAACCATCTGCCCGTAGTCTCCAAGATCTTGCCCCCTACACATGGTCCTCAAAACAAGCCTTAACCCCTCTGTTTTCTCCTGTGATAATGGCTACAGCCAAACAAGGCTACAGCCAACACTAACCCCACTATGGTACCATACAGCCGTCCTAATGAAGAATAAACGAAATGTCACGGCTGTAGTGGGAATCCTAGTCGGCTTCATTCTTGGATTCTTTGCTTCACAGTTTCTAGGGCAGACCTCGCCCAGTGTTAACGAACAACCAAATAGTACTTCACCACAAGGTGTTTCCCAGATGCCTCTAGACCATCCTACACCTGAGGATCTGGAACACTTAGCAAGTTTGGAGAGACAGGCAGAAGCTGATCCCCAGAGTGGCAAAGTGCGCGTTGAGTTGGGGAACACTTACTACGACATGGGTCGCTTTGATGCCGCCATCCCATGGTATGAAGAAGCCCTGCTTCTGATGCCCAATGATGTAAACGTTCGAACGGATCTGGGAACAGCGTACCTCTACTCTGGAAATCCCATCAAGGCAGTGGATCTGTATAAACAATCCCTTAAAATTCAGCCTAATCATGCACAAACCCTCTACAATATCGGTGTGACCTATCTTTCGACAGGTAATCTTGAAGAAGCACTGGGAAGTCTTGAACAACTCTTGAAATCCCATCCAGACCATCCTGACTACGAGGCCATACAACAACAGATAGAACGCATTAGAGAAACTCATACTCAGGGAGCGGCCTTGTAACAATGTCCTGGGTTATTCGATTTGCCTTATTTTTCGTTGTTTTTTGGATCTGCTCAAGGTTGGTGCGCTCTTTTCTGGCAAAACTTCTCAACCCATCACCATTTGAGTCACACTCTGGAAAAAGGACGAGGGGACATCAGACAAGCACCCCGGCTTCTGGCACAATGATCAAAGATCCCCAGTGTGGAATGTATGTTGCAGAAAATCTGGCCATCCATGCTCAAATCCACGGAACCAGCGTTTACTTTTGCTCTGAAAAGTGTCACACCAGTTACGTCAGTGAAGCAAAGAACCAAAATCAAACTAACCAACAACCCTTCTGATATAGGAACCTTTTCGGGGACAATCCCGATGATCATGAAAATTGGCATCGTCATCAAACCCCACCAAACTCAATTTGAAACTCCTTTGAAAGAATTGCTAGCTTGGCTAGGCGACCACCATTGTGAGGCGATTGTGGAAGATGTGGTTGTTGAAGCTTTCGCTTTAACCCAGATGACGGGCACCAAGTTCGAAGCCATCCCAGACCAGTCTGACGTCATTATAGCCTTTGGTGGGGACGGAACCATGTTACGGGTGGCTCGGGCTATTCGAGATGCAAGTCCATTGCGATTGGTTCCCATTCTAGGTGTCAATCTAGGTTCGTTAGGATTTCTCACAGAGATATCCTTAAAAGACCTTTACCCTGCACTAACCCATGTACTAGAAGACAATTATGCCGTTGGTCGCCGAAATATGTTGAAAGTGTTAATCCATCGAGGTGACAATGCCCAGACAAATCGCGAGCGCGGCCCATCTGAGGTGTACCATGCCTTAAACGATGTGGTAGTCAATTCAGGAGCACTGGCACGATTAATCAACATGGACGCCTTTGTCGACGAGGACTACATCGCTACATTCCCGGCCGACGGCATGATAATCTCAACTCCTACCGGCTCGACAGCCTACTCACTCTCAGCAGGGGGACCAGTTCTTTATCCCAAATTGAACTCAGTTGTTATGACGCCTATTTGCTCTCACACTCTGACCAATCGCCCCCTCGTCATCCCAGCAGAAAGCAACATACGCGTCGTAGTTAGATCGGGCGAAGAAATCATGCTGACTGTCGATGGCCAAATTGGTGTTCCACTCGAAGCAGGAGATGAGGTTTGCTGCACAAAATCTGAAACCCAGATCGCGTTAATCCAGACAGGCCAAACGGACTTCTTCGACGTTCTCAGAGAAAAATTAAAGTGGGGCGAAAGATAGGACACACACCACCTCCCTACCACTAAACGAATCTAAACTAACTGACTTGTTGGAACTTTTCCTTCAACGTTTCAGACAACCGATAGACTGTGTTGCAGGTCTCGCACTTGAGAAGGATTAGCTTTGCATCCTCTGGAAATTCCTGCTTGATCTCATCGATCAAGTCTGGATCCGTCTCATTGTAATAGCTCGCAAAAGGATAGTAGCGTTTTAGCCCGCCGTGACATGATTTGCCTTTTGAGTTCTTCTCCGTACACACCACTTGTCTGGGAAGTAGATCTTTGATCACTTGCATTCACCTTCTAAAGAAATTCATTGTACCCGTTCCATGTGTTACGTTCCAAAAAATAAGTATAAACACTATGCAGACGTCTTTTTCAAAGTAACAATCAGACAATTTGAGCTTACAATAATCGCTTGATAGTTTAAGAGGGGAGTATCGAAACGAGTCAAACCTCTAGATCTCAGATTTATGATTTCAAACGCTTACAATCATCATAGGTTTTAGACTTTTGCGTTAAAGATTGTACGGCAACAATGCGCTAGTTAGCCAGTCGTTAATCAACAAGTTAGAATATCTCCTCATGGAAAATAAGGACTTGGCCAAATGCTTCAATGAAATCGCCGATATTCTTGAAATCCAGGAGGACAATCCCTTCCGCATTCGATCTTTCCGTCGAACTGCTCAGATTGTCAAAGACTTGTCCTTCAACGGAGCTGATGCAGTAATTGCACATCCAGAAAAACTGAAATCCATCTCCGGAATTGGTGATGGAGCTATCAAGAAGATTCGGGAACTTGCAGAGACTGGACGATGCAAGGAGCATGAAGATCTTAGGCAACAAATTCCACCGTCTCTCTTGGCACTCACCAAGATTCAAAACATCGGCCCCAAAAAAGTCAGTCTGTTTTGGAAAACCTTACACATCACAAGCGTGGAAGAATTGGAAAAGGCCGCCCAAAACAAAGAACTTCGTTCACTACCGGGAATGGGTGAAAAAAGCGAAGCGAAGGTTCTCAAGGCCATCCAAAACCATCGTCAGTTTCAGGGACATTTTCGTCTCGATGATGGAATTGAAGTCAGCCAACTTTTCATAGATTATCTGCAATCAGAGGCCAAGATTAATCGAATTGTGGCCGCCGGTAGCGTCAGGCGTAGAAAGGAAACCATCGGGGACGTTGACATCCTGGTTACCTGTGATGCCCCAAATGATGTTATCGACGCATTCACACGACATCATAGTGTTCAGGAGGTACTCGCCAAAGGTGAAACTAAAGCTTCAGTCGTGTTGCGCCAGGGTCTTCAAATCGACCTGCGAGTGCTCGAAAACAAATCTTTTGGGGCTGCACTACAGTACTTTACGGGATCCAAAGCACACAACGTGGCCCTGCGAGAACGAGCCAAGCGGATGGGATACAAAATCAGCGAATATGGACTCTTCTCTGTTAATGCCGAAAAAGAACCTCTTGCAGCTGCTAATGAAGAAGATATTTACCGTCTACTAAATCTCCCCTACATACCCCCTGAGCTCCGGGAAAACAGGGGAGAAATTGATAAAGCATCAAAGAATCGCTTGCCAAATCTCATTCAACTCCAAGATATCCGCGGGGACCTGCACATGCACACCACCGCGACGGATGGACGCAACTCGATTCAAGAAATGGCCTCTGCCGCCCATGAGATAGGGTATGAATACATAGCCATCACCGATCACAGTAAAGCTCTAGCCATGACTGGGGGACTCGATGAAAAGTCACTTTTGAAACAAATAAAGGAAATTGACCAAATCTCCTCCAAGCTACATAAGATCAAAATATTAAAAGGCATCGAGGTGGACATCCTAGATGGGGGAAAATTGGATCTTGGTAATGAGGTCCTTGCTCAACTTGATGTGGTCATTGCCTCCATCCACAGCCGTTTTAATCTTTCGCGTAAGGAAATGACCTTGAGAATTTGTCGTGCCTTGGAAAATCCATATGTTAATATCCTAGCCCATCCGACTGGACGCCTCCTAACAAAACGAGAACCCTACCCAGTTGATTTGGAACAGGTGATTAAGACTGCTCGAGAAAACAGGGTTTGCATGGAAATCAACGCCTATCCGGCTCGCCTGGACCTAAGTGATGTCCACTGTTTGATGGCCCGTGATGATGGCGTCTTGATCAGCATTAATTCAGATAGTCACAGCGACACGATGCTCAATTACATCGAATATGGTGTCTTTACTGGCAGACGCGGTTGGCTAGAAGCCAAAGATGTGATCAATACTTATCCATATGAAAAGCTTGCAAGAGTGCTAGGAAAACAAGAGTACGGGGCATGAGCCCATGTGGGTCTGGCAAGATGATCCTCTCGTGAACTCTCTGTCTGTATTTTGCATTCTTCTTTGTTACCGCTTGAGCTCCATTAATCGTACAGCTGCCTGTTCCAAGACCGTCATAGTCTTGCAAAATGCAAAGCGAACTAACTTCTCACCTAATTCTGTCCGGTGGTAGAAACTACTTCCAGGTACTGCAGCAACGGCATGTTCTTGGATAAGCTGTTTGACGAATGTCACATCATCCATATCGGTCAGGGGAGAAATGTCCACAATCACGTAATAGGCACCGGAAGGGATCCAAACCTTAAATCCAACTTCTTGAAGAACCTTAACAAAGTAATCTCTTCGCTCCTGATAGTCATGCGTGAGTTGCTGATAGTATGCCTTCTCCACCCCCATTGCTATCGCACCTGCCTCCTGAAGTGGAGCTGCAGCCCCCACAGTCAGAAAATCATGGATTTTTCGGAGAGCATTGGTCAGATCCGGGGGAGCAACGATATATCCAATTCTCCAGCCTGTAACACTGAAAGTCTTCGAGAGTCCGCTGATGGTGATGGTTCGATCCCTCATCCCAGGTAATAAGGCAATAGGACAATGGCTCCCTCCATCATAGACAATGTGCTCATAGATCTCATCGGTAATAACATAGAAATCATAACTTTGGGCAAGTTCTGACAATTTGACAAGTTCCTGCCGAGTGAAAACTTTTCCGGATGGGTTGTTAGGAGTATTCAGAATCAAAGCACGGATTCGACTATCACGAATCTTCTCCTCCAGTTGATAAAAATCTAGAGCCCAGTTTCGGTTGGGATCAAGAGAAACATAAACGGGCACGGCTCCGCCAATCACAGCATCAGGACCATAATTCTCGTAGAACGGCTCGAAAATAAGGATCTCATCCCCTGGGTCAACCAACCCGAGAATAGATGAAATCATGCTTTCAGTAGAACCGCAGGCCACAGTAATTTCCCTCTCTGGGTCAACCTCCCAGTCATAGAAAAGCGCATACTTTTGCGCAATGGCCTCCCGGAATCGAGGAGCTCCCCAGGTAATAGCATATTGGTTAACATCATCTTGGATAGCCTGGCAAGCTGCATCTTTGATCGACTGGGGAGCCGGAAAATCAGGAAACCCCTGAGCTAAATTAATGGCATTATAGTCAAGAGCTAAGCGTGTCATGCTCCGAATTACAGATTCGGTGAATGTATTAACCTTATGGCTGACCCGGTGCTTAGAGGTCGACATATCCAAATACCTTATCCCCGAAGTTACACACCGCTAGTAAGTTTGATCGGCAGGACATTGCACTCCTTCTTATCCGGTAAGTTAAGCTTAGCTATGGGGTGAGTATCTCGAAATCAAGAACGTTGTTCGACAAATGTACAGTCTGCTGGAAATCCTTGTTCTTCTTCTCTGGACAAGAACATATGGACTTCTCCAGATCTCATCTCCATTACTTGTCACAGGTTTTTCGTAAAACACTACTGTTTATTAGATATCACCTTCCAAACCTATCCTCATTAACCCTTTTAAATGAACATCTTAGGGGATCATCTCACAAGCTGTCAACCTAGCCCGGATGTGGTATAAGGGAGGGTATCTATGTTGGACAAATTGCAAGGACAGGTAGAACGGATCACTTACACCAACGAAGATAATGGGTTTACCATCGCCAAGGTGAAGGTACGAGGTCATCGCAAACTAGTCACGATCATTGGAAATCTGGCTTCCCCCACTCCTGGAGAACTGCTTGACATGCGAGGAGAGTGGGTAAAACATCCCCGCTACGGAGAACAATTCAAGGTCTCGCATTTTGAATCCCAAACACCATCGTCACTTTATGGCATTCAGCAATACCTAGGGTCAGGCTTGGTCCAGGGTATTGGCCCGGTTATGGCAAAACGAATAGTCGAGAAGTTTGGCAGAAAAACCCTTGAGACAATTGAAAATAATCCTGACGAGTTGTCCTGTATTACGGGAGTTGGAAAAAAGAGAATTGGAATGATCAAAGTTTCCTGGGAGAAACAACGCAACATTCGCGAAGTTATGCTATTTCTTCAGAGCCACAAAGTTAGCTTAGGTTATGCCACAAAAATTTTTAAACAGTACGGCAACCGAGCCATTACCGTAGTCCGAGACAATCCTTATCGACTTGCCCTGGACATCCATGGGATAGGCTTCATTATCGCTGACTCCATCGCTGAGAAACTAGGATTCACGAAAGACTCACCACTGAGAGCTGAGGCCGGAATCCTCTATGTTCTCAATGACCTCACCGAAAAAGGTCACATTTACTACCCCTATGAATCATTAGTAGAAAAATCGCAGAGCATCCTGGATGTTAACCGCGACACAATCGTTAAAGGATTGTCTACCGTTGCAATGGAACAAAAAATTGTCATCGAAGATGTTGCCAAAGCCATTGAAGGGGCCAAACCCAGTCAGAACGAGGTCTACCCAACGACACTTCACCACTGTGAAGTTGGAATTGCCAATAATTTTAAAATTCTTGTCTCGAGTGCCAAATCAATTAGAAAAGTCAATACTCACAAAGCCATTGAGTGGGTACAAGAACAGCTTGCCATTAATCTAGCCGATAGACAAATACAGGCAGTGGAATCGGCACTCAAGGATAAGGTAATGGTAATCACTGGAGGCCCTGGAACTGGCAAAACTACCATTATCAACGCCATTCTGAAAATTTTCGAAAAGCTTCCCGTTCACATCATGCTGGCCGCTCCAACCGGACGTGCCGCCAAACGGATGCACGACGCCACAGGCCATGAGGCTCGAACAATTCACCGAATGCTGGAATACAGTGTTCAAAAGGGGGGCTTCCAAAAAAACGAATACCACCCCCTTATATGTGATCTGCTTATCGTAGATGAAGCTTCCATGATCGACTCCGTTTTAATGCACCATCTCTTAAAAGCGGTTCCTCATCGTGCCACCCTTGTACTGGTTGGGGATGTAAATCAACTTCCTTCTGTGGGACCTGGCAATGTCCTCAAAGACATCATCGCCTCAGGTGCGGTGAGGGTAGTCGAACTCACTGAGATTTTCCGTCAGGCTCAGAGAAGTTCGATTGTTCTTAGTGCCCATCAGGTCAACCAAGGGCTATTCCCAACACTTCATCCTGTGGGGCAGCAACTTGAAGACTTCTATCTGCTCGAAAAAGAAGATCCAGAAGAAGTTCTTGACATCATACTGGAACTTGTCCAGGAGCGTATTCCAAAGCGGTTTGGATTTAGCCCCTTTGACGACATACAGGTGCTTACCCCCATGCATAGGGGAACAGTAGGTTCGGAAAACCTTAACACAAAGCTTCAAGATGCTCTTAATCCTCGGCCAGAGGAAATCATACGTGGAGGACGTACTTTTAGAGTCGGCGATAAAGTGATGCAACTCAAGAACAATTACGACAAAGGAATCTTTAATGGAGACATTGGCCGGATCACACACATCAACCATGAATCCCAGCAGGTCTTGATTTCCTTCGACAACCGGAAGGTATTGTTTGAGTATCCAGAACTTGATGAGGTTATACTAGCCTACGCCATCTCTGTTCACAAAGCTCAGGGTTCAGAGTACCCGGCTGTTATCATTCCAATCTTGATGCAACATTACCTTTTACTGCAAAGAAATCTAATATATACCGCTATAACACGCGCTAAAAAGTTAGTGGTGATAGTGGGCACCAAGAAAGCCCTGTCTGCTGGAATCAAAAATGACAAAACACGTAAGCGCTATACTAGTTTGCGACGCAGACTAGCATGACAATGGACACAGGCTTAAAAGAGCTTCTTTATCTCCTCTTCAAGTTCTCTCTGGATGGCTTCAGGAGTAGCCTTTAGGGTATCTTCTACCTTCACGGCCAGTTCATCCTCTCCAATTCTGAGAAGTATGACCCACATGGAGCCCTGCTTTATAACCAAGCTAACCTGTGCCTGTTTACCAGAAGTCTCACACAAAGCTTGTTGGGCAAGTTGTCGGACTTCATCTGACTCCATAAGTCGATCCTAAAATACTTGACTGGTACCCCAAAACGCAATCCTGATCAAAGATGTTGTCTGGTTTCTTAGGCCTATAATGCATATTGTTCTGTCTAGTAGAAACTCAAATCCCCTATACGTTCTAATCATCAGTCTCAGTTGTTACGCTTAAATATCATGCACATCACAATTTTAGGTAGCGGCACCTCTATTCCCCATCCTCGACGCGCCTCACCTGGCTTGGCAATACAGATAGGAGAGACGGCTATCTTAGTAGATCCTAGCTCCGGCAGCCTACATCGCGCCGAACGCTACGGGATAGAGATCAAAAATGTTAGCCATGTCTTCATCTCCCATTTCCATCTGGACCATATTAGCGATATCGCACCCCTTCTTTTTGCACGTAAAAACTCCACGTATTTTGAAACTGAGAAATTAACCCTCATAGGACCTCCCGGACTTAAGCAATTTTATCGTAAACTAGTAGATCTACACGGTAATATGGTTCGACTTGCACCCAGCAATCTAGAAATCAGGGAGATTGGGACTGAACAGCTAAAATTTAGTAACTGGGCGGTCAGATCCTTACCCGTTGTTCACACGAAAAATAGTGTGGGTTACCGATTCGTAGACTCCAAAGGAACGGTATTTGCCTATTCGGGAGACACAGATTACTGTCCCGCATTAATCAAATTGTCGACAAACGCTGATGTCGCTCTGATTGAGGCCGCACAGCCTTCCCAACTTAAGATCAAGGGACACCTCACGCCTCAACTAGCAGGAAAAATTGCTCAGGAAGCAGGTGTTGGCCGACTCGTCATCACTCACCTCTACCCTGTTTGTGACGAATACGATCTTCTCGCAGAGATTCGTGATTCTGGCTACGAAGGCCCAGCCGACATTGCCTTCGACGGGATGAAATTTAGACTATAGCCACCAGCATGATAATACGGCACTAACCACTGTAGTATTCTGTCGCGGCCCTAACACCTGCTCCAGAAGTACATCGGAAACCCTGACTCTTTAGACAAATCTCCAACGCCAGTAGAAATTTAAGAACATTTTCTGCACGGCTATTCTCTCCCATGAGACCAACACGCCAAACCTTCCCGGCAAGCTCTCCTAATCCCCCACCAATCTCTAATTGAAAATCGTTTAAAAGTTGACTGCGGACCTCTAAATCATCCACTCCTTCGGGGATACTGACTGTATTCAAGGACCACAAACGACAGTCTGGATCAACGTGCATCCTGAGCCCCATTTCTTCAATGCCAGCTACCAAAGCCTTGTGGTTTTTCTCGTGACGTTGCCACCGTTGTTCCAGGCCCTCCTCAACAACTATAGATAGTGCTTCATGAAAAGCGTAATTCATAGAAATTGGTGCAGTATGATGGTAAACCCTATCATCCCCCCAGTAGGAGCCGATTAGGTTCAGATCTAGATACCAACTCTTACACTTACTACTCCGGTTTCTGACCTTATCTTCTGCAACCGCTGAAAGGGTAAAAGGTGCCAACCCAGGAGGACAACTCAAACACTTCTGGGTACCACTGTAACAGACGTCTATCTTGCTACCATCAACATCAATCGGATGTCCGCCCAAAGAGGTAACCGCGTCAACTAGGAAAATGGACTCAAATCGGTCACAGATCTCACGAATGGGTTCCAATGGCTGAAGTACACCAGTAGAAGTTTCCGCGTGAACAACCGCTATGATACGCGGTTCACACTCCTCGGCGGCCTCCATCATAGCCTCCCGTTTTAATGGCTCACCAAAAGCAGTAGAGACTTCGGTACAATGCCCACCGTTTCGGCGAACCATTTCTGCAATCCGCTGGCCGAAAACACCATTAACTCCTACCAGCACAGAGTCCCCCTCTTCAACCAAGTTCGCAACTGCCGCTTCCATTCCTGCACTCCCAGTTCCTGACAGAGGAAGAGTGAGAGGGTTAGATGTCTGGAAAATTGTGCGAAGAAGCTCTTGGATTTCATTCATCATTTGAATGAAATCGGGATCCAGGTGTCCGACCAATGGCCGACTCATGGCCCGGAGTACCCGGGATGAAACATTCGAGGGGCCAGGCCCCATAAGCAGTTTTCCTTCTGTATGTTGATTATGCAATTTATCCATATCCTAGATCAGAAAACGGTATAGTTTATCTACCACTCATAAAATTGCAACCCCCACGCGCGTGAAAAGCAGGTTTTTTCTACACCACCCGAAGATCAACAACTGCACAACTGGATTTTGCTGTGATTGTGAACTCTAGAAGACCAATCACCCACTCGCTCTAACCACCGGCAGAGGGCCGACGTATTTAGACACCATAAACGTCAAGGCATCAGAACTATCGCGAATGTGCCGACTCTGTACAATGCATGGAAGTATCACTGATCATCATTTACAGTTAGGTCAGTGTCGGCACCCAAGGTTCTTCGGCCCAGCCCACGCCTGTACGGGCCACCTGGGCATCAATCAAGTAGGGTTTTCCGTTATCATTGGCTCGCCGTCCTCGCTTGAGAGCTTCCTGGAGTTCCGCTGGATCGTTAGCCACCTCACCATCCACACCGAAACCACTGGCTATCTCAGCCATGTTCATATCAGGACTGCCTAGATAGTCGCAAAAATAACGACCCTCCTGAACCATACGACTGTTTGGAACTGCTGAGATAACCCGATTGTGCGGGCCGCCATATGCATGGTTGTTGTATACCACCACAAGAACTGGCAACCCTAGTCGAGCCATATTCCATAGTCCAGTGGGACCAAAGATAAAGGCCCCATCACCAGAGAGGGCAATTACCTGTTGATTTGGACGGGCCATCTTCACTCCTGCGGCCTTGCCCGTTGCTCCGCCCAGATGACCAGCATAATAAGCTATATGCTCGCGACCGCCCAGAGGATTGAATTCAAAAAACTGCTTACCGCCTGTCCCGCCGGACTCATCCACAATGATGGCATCCTCGTCGGCAAACTGAGCAATCTCATAAGTCAAGCGGTCTGATAGTAACGGGCTGCTGTCCCAGTCTGGATTCTTGGTCATTACATCACGTAGCTTCTCGTTACGACTGGTCAGAGCATGTATCTTTTCCGTTCTCTCTTGTATCTTTTTCTTGAGACTCGGGGTCATGAGATCTTCCAGAGCTAAAATGAGATCATCTAACCCATGTCCAACATCTGCCACCAAAGGCACATCCGTGGTTATAATGTTGCCTATACTGGCCGCGTCATTACGCATGTCGATGAATTTGACATTGCGCGGAACAAGCGGTGCAGGCCTATTGTGTTGTAACTTATTCCCCACATTCATGACAACATCGGCATTGTGGGCTTGTATGCCTCCCCGAGTGGTATCCCACAAGGGATGGGTCTGTGGAAAATTGGCAAAAACCTGCCGAGGCTGGCTCACTGGAACACCCAACAGCTCAGCCAACCGAACCGCCTTATCGACTGATTCGGTCTTATATAACTCGTCCCCCACAAATAACATCGGTCTTTCCGCTTCCGCTAACATGCGCGCTGCCCGTTCCACTTCCTGTGGATTCGGACGAATTCTCATACGCGGATCAACCTTACTTTGCACAATCACTTCGGTACGAACCTTTTCCCCAGTATAATCTTTGTGCCAAGTAGCGTAGGTGGGCCCGTAGGGAGGTGTCCAGGCTACCTTGAAAGATCGTCGAATGGTTTCCGGAATCATTTCTGAACGACGTGCCAGCCAGTGCCACTTGGTAATGGGGGAAACCATCTCCTCCTGATACATTACTTCTTCGAACCCATCCCGTCCTGCGGCTCGGCTCGACTCAGCACGATAGCTGTAATACACCAGAGGAGTCTGCTCCTTCCATGCACAGTACATCTGCCCCATGGCATTGACCAACCCTACGACGGCTGCCTGCATAACGATAGCTGGCTCACGTGAGGCCTGAATATAACCCATAGCCATAGCCGCTCCTGGCCCTTCATGAGGACTCAAGATGTAAGTCAGTTCAGGACGATCTACCAAAGCCTCATAGAAGTACGCATCAGAACTAGCCGAGTTTCCGAAAACATACTTTACGCCCGAGGCTATCAGCTGCTCGGCAAGTGCCTCACCTCCTGTTCCTTCAAATAGCCTCACATCCTCCGGTGTGATATCTGTATCCCCAGTTTTCCCATAAACTATCGGCGTCAACGACTGAACTACCGACTGGGCAGCCGTCAAAGTAACCCCAGTCTTCACTAAGCGGTTCACAAACCCGCGCCGGGAAAGAGTTTTCGACATATACTGGGCAACTAATTCTCTCATTATTTTCCTCCTCGTTTTAGGGAATCATGACTACTGTGGTCCGTAACTGCTCACTAAATAGTCTGCCATTTGGCCAATTTCCTCTTCGGTCCACAGAGCCCCTCTCCCAACCATACGATATAATGTTGCTTCCCAACTACGACGGTCTTGCCTCAAATCACGCCACATGGTATCCCCATGGCACTGAAAGCACTTGTTCTGAAAAACCTGTTGCCCGTCACTAGAGGCTACTGAAGAGGTTGACGGTGCAGCACTGCTAGCTTGCCGAGGTCCATAGTGAGTTCCTAAATAGTCCACCATGGTTTCTATCTCATCCGGGAAAATCTGTGCTCCCCGGGTAATCATCTCGTTAACTGTCTGCTCCCACTCCTCACCAGTGCCCCGGTTGGTTAGCACGGTACCTAGACTATGGCAAGTGGTACAGACACTCGTGACCATGGCTTTACCTTCGCCTTCTGGCATGGATTCTGCTAACTCAGCATCGCTTTGCAGAAAAACCGCTAAAGTCGGGACTACTAGGAAAAATCCAACACACACAACCACTATGAGGACATCAGTTCTCTGTAGCATAATTCAACTCCTTCGTGCTTTAAGACTTTCAGAACCTTGCACCCCTTCGGTTACGACAAGCTGCTATCTTGGGAAAACAAGACAGCGTGCCAACCCGTCAGATCGTAGGTTAATACAAGTGGGGGAAATTATTAGGTAAACCAAGCCTGCTGTCAACAGGCTTGTTTTATTGACACATTTCTTTTCCCACCAATATACTGCTGTGGTCAAGATTAGGTAAACTCTCTCCTGATGAATACCTAAGTTAGGCCAGTTGTCAGATGAAGAGGAGAAAGTGACTTGTCGGTGATTTGCATCAGCATATCTAGAATGCGTCGCATCGAGTCGAAAAGGTTAGCTGAGTGTGATTCAGCGAAAGTGGATTTATCGGTGATCTATGAACGGTCAAAATCAGGATGAACAAGAACAGACGGGGTCCCCAAACATGAACTACCGCAACTCTCACCAAGCAGTTGTTGAGAAAAACAAAGGCATACGCGACAAACGCAAGACCTTGCAGGAATCCGTTGCTATGATTCAGGATGGCGACCATATCTCTATCGGAGGCCTTCAATATACACGCACGCCGGTGGGAGCCCTCTGGGAAATCATCCGCCAAAAAAAACAGGGCCTTACCTTTTACAAACCACTTATGAGTTTCGAAGGAGATTGGCTATTTGTATCCGGAGCAATGGCCAAAGCAGTAACCAGTTGGTTCAGTGGCGGAGTCACATGGGGAGTGTCAAAAATCATGCGTAGCTTTGCCGAACGGGATCCCAATACATTTGAAGAACTGAGTCTGCTAGGCCTCTCCCTAAAACTCAAAGCAGGTGCAATGGGCATTCCCTGTATTCCCACCAAATCAATGCTAGGATCCGACCTGGAAAAAACTGCCGGGCTTGAACGCTTTACCTGTCCGTACTCTGGAGAAGAACTCCTCCTGGTACCAGCAGTAAACCCGGATGTGGCCATCATTCATTCTCAAGTTGCAGATATTTACGGAAATGGGCAAATTTTCGGACCACCCTGTCTAGATATCGAAGCTGCTAAAGCCGCGAACAAGGTCATTTTGACAACTGAACAGATTGTCGATAATGAACATATCCGAGATACACCCAACTCAACAAATATCCCCTTCTTTTGCGTCGATGCTGTGGTAGAGTTGCCATTCGGTTGCTATCCACATGAATGCTACGGGCGCTACGAACCTGCTTATGAAAAACTAGGAGAATACGGGCAAGGACTTTTGGACTCTGAAGACAAAATCGGTTTTGTAGAGGGGTTTTTAGAGCAATATTTTTATCAGCCAGCAGACTTCGAAGAATATCTATCCATGTTTGGAGTTAAGAGTTTGCTAGAGACCACTCGCTTGGGAAGAATTTGGCAACCATGAGCACCTATACCCCAGCTGAACTGTGTGTGATTATGGGCTCCCGCTCTCTGAAGGATGGTCAGATCGTGTTTGCGGGGGCAGGGCTTCCCTTACTATCGGCCATCCATGCCCAAAAAATGCATGCCCCAGGACTTGCTATCCTTTTTGAGGTGGGCGGTGTCGCCCCGCGAATTGAAAGCCTACCCCGATCAACTAACGAGGCCCGATCGGTGCGGCGCTCCGTGGCAACGCCTGCCACGGTGGACATGATGCTCTACCTGCAGAGGGGCTTTGTTGATGTGGGATTTCTTGGTGGAGCTCAGATTGACCGTCACGGAAATATTAACAGCAGTTGTGTTGGACCACTGGAGAACCCTAAGGTCAGACTTCCAGGTAGCGGTGGTGCAAATGACATAGCCAGCTCTGCAAACCGTGTTTTTATAATCAGCTACCATGAAAAAAGAAGGTTTGTCGACAAAGTTGATTTCATTACTAGTCCTGGATTCATAGATGGGGGCCAGGCTCGTGAGGAGGCTGGGCTTCTTGGAGGAGGAGTTGAAAAAGTCATCACCAATCTTGGAATTCTGGAATTTGATCCTCAAACACGGTCTATGACTTTAGTAGCTCTACACCCAGGAATTGCCCAAGAAGAGGTCCATGAGAAAACGGGTTTTGAACTGCCAGTTTCTGATAATCTTGAGGAAACACTTGCCCCCTCAGAAGAAGAATTAGACGTTCTACGCGGGCTCGATCAGGAACGCAGATACCTCAAAAAAGGTGATTTTTAGAGATCAACTGAAATTACTACAACCAGACAAGGGAGAATTTAACGATGCTTGGCAACGATTTCAGAAGCTTTATCCAGGAGGTTAAAAAGAACTATCCTTCATCCTACATCGAGGTGGACCGAGAAATCTCAGCCCTGTATGAGACAACAGCCATCGTCACCAAACTAGAGGGGCAAAAACGTACTCCCATCCTCCATTTCACCAACGTAAAAGATACAGAATTTTCTGTTGTGGTCAACGCCTGTGCTTCAAGAAGTATTGTAGCGGCTGCCTTAGGTGTTGATAAAAAAGAACTACCTCACAAATATCGAGATGCTCTGAACAACCTTATTGAACCAGAACGCGTCCAAGATGCCCCGGTTCATGAAGTAGTCTTCACTGGCGATGAGGTGGATATTCTGAAGCTTCCCCAGATGCGCTATCACGACACCGATGGCGCATCCTATATCAGCGGTAGCATCGTTATGGCCAAAGATCCAGATACCGGCTCTTACAGCTGTAGCTATAACCGCTTAATGATCAAAGGCTCCCGCAAGCTGGGGATCTACATGACTCCGGGCAAACACCTAAGTCAAATTTATGAAAAGATGGAACAGCGCAAAAAACCCATGGAATTAGCAATCTGCCTGGGTAGCCACCCTGCCTGGTGTATGGGAGCTCTGTTTATCGGGCCTTATCACACCGATGAACGACATGTCATGGGAGGTCTCATGGGTAAACCACTAGAGGTGGTCCCAGCCAAAACTATCGATCTGGATGTCCCTGCCCTATCCGAAATTGTCATCGAGGGGGAAGTGGCTCCTTTTGAAAGGGAGGAAGAAGGCCCATACGGAGAATTTACAGGCTATTCAGCAGGTCAAGTAGATCGACCCTTCATCAAGGTCAAGGCTATTACCCACCGCAAGGGAGCCATTTTCCATGATGTTTGCGGAGGACCTCATCGTGAGCTCCTCCTGATGAGTACCATCCCGATGGAACCCAGCATCTTAGACTATCTGCAAAAGAATATACCAGCGGTTCAGAGCGTACGATGCCCCGCCCCCTTTACCCTCTTTGTAGCAATCAAAAAATCACGCGAAGGACAGGCGAAACAGGTTCTTTTGACAGCCTTCGCTGCTGACCTGCAGGTAAAACATTGTGTCGTAGTCGATGACGATATTGACATCACTAATAACCAAGCCGTCATCCAAGCCATAGCCACACGGTCACAAGCGAGCCACGACGTATTCATTGTCCCGGGAGTTTCCCACGATGAACTAGACCCCTCCAGGCTGGAAGGAAAACCCATTAGTGACAAGGTTGGCATTGATGCCACAGCCAAGCCCTCATTGGAAATTTTTGCTGCCAAACCAAAAGTGCCCGCAGAGGTTATGGAGAAGATCAATCTAGAAGACTTCATTGGAGGGCATGACAGTAAGTGACCTTAAACAGTTAGGAACACCCCGTCGAAAAGCCATATTCCCATAGCTCAGACGAAGTAGCGGGAGACTTACAAGGATAGAAATAAATGGTTAGACCTTATAAAGAATTAAGAGAAGTTATCGAAAACAAAGACCGGGGATTAAGGGAAAAGGTCATGTCTTTGACAGAAGCGATTACCTTGATCCAGGATGGTGACCACGTGGCAGCAGGAGGATGTCATTACTCCCGTACCCCGATGGCCGCGATTTGGGAAATTATCCGACAAAAAAAGAAAAATCTTATCTATTCCAGGAGCATTTCCTCAACCGAAGGAGACTTGCTTCTAGTCTCCGGCACTACCAAGCACGTAATCACGAGCTGGTTTAGTCCCGGAGTGACTTGGGGAGTTTCTCGTGCAATGCGCCATTACACTCAGAAAAAGCTTGCACTGTACGAGGAATGGAGCCACATGTCTCTGGGACTCCGATACCGAGCGGGGGCAATGGGTATTCCATTTATTCCCGCCCGCGTGATGCTAGGATCGGATCTCTTCCCACGTCTGGAAGACATTCAAGAAATGGAGTGCCCATTCACAGGAGATAAGCTTGCACTGATCCCCGCTCTTAATCCAGAAGTGGCAATCCTGCATACACAACGATGCGATGCATACGGCAATGTTCAAAGTGAAGGTCTACCTTTTATGGATGAGGATATTGCCCGTTCTGCCGATAAGGTTATCGTTACCACTGAGAGGATCATTAGCAACGATCAGGTTAGACGACAACCCGATTTGACCTCTATCCCTTTCTTCCAAGTGGATGCTGTAGTTGAAGTTCCCTATGGATGTCTGCCGCACGAATGTTATGCCGCCTATGAACCCGATTTCAATCACATGGATTATTACGTTAAGTTAATGATGAATGAGGGCCCTGAAGGTGTAAAAGAATACCTAGAACGGTACGTCTACACACCTGGTTCATGGGAAGATTTCCTCTCCATGCTGGATTTCAAAGACATTCTCCGGGCAACTATGGAAGGGAGGGGAGTTTACAATGACTAAAACGGCCTACAATACCGCTGAACTAGTTGCCATCATGAGCGCCCGGGTTCTGGAGGATGGGAAAATCGTTTTCGGGGGAGCTGGAATGCCCCTGATTTCGTGTGTCCTGGCTCAAAAAATGCATGCCCCTCGACTCACCATTCTTTTTGAAGGCGGAGTTATCGGACCCCACATTGATCCACACAAGATGCCCCCATCAACTAATGAACAAAGAGCAGCCCGACGAGGCCACATGGTTCTACCCATCACCGACGTCTTACTTCTCCAGCAACGAGGATATGTAGATTATGGATTTCTTGGAGGCGCACAGATCGACCAATATGGAAATTTAAATAGTTCTTACATCGGCGATCCAGACAACCCCAAAGTACGTCTCCCTGGAACGGGGGGAGCCAATGACATCGCCAGCCTAGCAACCAAAATTTTGGTTGCTATGCACCACGAGAAAAGGCGCTTCGTAGAAGCAGTTGATTTCATTACAACGCCAGGATATTTACAGGGAGGCGATAGCCGTGAACAAGCTGGTTTGATCGCAGGTGGCATCCATCAGGTTATCACCCATTTGGGCCTGTTTGGATTTGATCCCAAATCCAAGAGAATGCTTATCCAGGCACTCCATCCCGGGGCCACTGTCGATGAGGTTAAAGAACGAACTGGTTTCGAGATAATGATTCCCGATGAAATCCCCCTCACAGAAGAGCCGACCGAAGAGGAGCTAAGAATCCTAAGGGAATTAGATCCTGAACAACGCTACACAAAGGCAGTGGAAGAATAGACCTCACCAAGCGAAATCGAGATAAAAAGAAGTCTACTTTGCGCATCAGAAAAGCACATCGAAAAACACTCTCACGCTGTGTGTTGAACTTCCCCGACTTGACCCCGTTCAGTAGTTCTGATGTCCGGGGACCATTGTTCTACTTAGGCATTCATACCAAAGTTGCGATGGCCAAGATTGACATCTGCCCCTCCTTATTTTACAAATAGAGCCACATTGGTACGGTAGTTGTTCCGCCATACTAGATAAGCGTCTGCCAAGGAGGATCGGACTTATGGGTGAAATTTCAGAACTTCGAATACCTGAAAATATGAACATGGCTTTCTTGGCCTGTGATCAATGGGCAGAGAGCTCCAAGCGAGACCATCCAGCGATGCTCTTTGATGATCAAAAAATTACTTGGGGAGAACTCCAAAGCTCAGTGAACCAAGTTGGCAACGCCTTGAAAACAATGGGCGTTAAAAAGGGAAATCGTGTTCTTCTAAGATCTCAAAACTGCCTAGAGTTGTATTTTTCTATCCTGGCTTTAATGAAAATCGGAGCTGTTCCAGTCCCAACCAGTAGCCTATTCGGAGCCAGAGAAGTTCAGCACATTCTCGATGATACATGCGCCGTGATGGCCATTGTACACTCTGACAGCGTCAACGTATTTGGTGAAGTAGAAAGTAAGTTTCTCGAAAACTTGATCGTCATCGGTGAAAATGGCGATCATGGCACTCCCTTTGGGGAGGCCATTGAGAACCACTCAACGGAACTCGAGTGTGCAAGGACCAAAAGTAGTGATGAAGCTTTTATACTCTACACTTCAGGCACCACATCAGCCCCGAAGGGAATAGTACACGCCCATAGCTGGCTTATTGCAACCGGCGAAACAGTTGGCAAAGCTGAGATGGAGCTGGAGCCCGGAGATGTAACTCTGTCCGTCTCTGAAATCAACTGGATGTATCCTTTTGGGTGTAATTTTTTCTACCCGTTCTACTGCGGGGCAACAGTTGGCGTGTACCAAGGTCGATTTGACCCCGAACGTACCTTTGAGTACATGGAAAAATATGGAGCTACACACTTCATTGCTAATCCCACGATCTATAAACGTATGCTCCTAGTAGAGCATCCTGAAACACGCTGGGACTGCTCTTCTCTCAAGATGGGACTGAGTTCTGGAGAAACCCTTCCTCCCCATGTCTTTAGAACCTGGAAAACCCATTTTAACTGTGAAATCTATGATTCTATGGGTCAGACGGAGATGCACATTTTTTGTTGTACCAGGCCTGGCCTAGTCAAGATGAGCTCCATGGGGAAACCTTTTTCCGGAGTTCCGCCAGTAAGCATAGTAGATGAGAAGGGTAATCCAGTAGAAACAGGTGAGGTGGGTTATCTTGCCATCAGCGCAGATCACCCGGGCTTGGCTCTACGCTATGAAAATTTGGAAGATATGTGGAAGTCTCGCTTCAAGAAGGGCTGGTACCTCACAGGAGATATGTCGTACATCGACGAAGACGGTTTTTTCTGGTTTGTTTCTCGGTCTGATGACCTAATCAAAAGCCGTGGATATCTGATTAGTCCCAAAGAAGTTGAAGACACCCTGGAGGAACACAACAAGGTTCTCGAAGCTGCAGTAGTAGGTCAAAAAGACGAAATTTTAGGCCAGCTCGTCAAAGCCTTCATCGTCCTGCGTCCAAAAGAAGTAGGATCCGATGAACTAGTCGAAGAACTCCGGGAGATGACCCGTAATGCAATCGCCCCTTACAAAGTCCCAAAAAAAATCGAATTCGTTGCGGAGTTCCCGAAAACAGTAACAGGGAAAACGATCAGACGCGAACTCAGAGACAGAGCAGATAATGCTAGCTGATAACTAAGAGGAGAATGACAACCTCACCTAGCAGAACATGTTAAAGACCGACCATCAAGTACCAGCTCCACGACACCAGTTTATACGGCTCCGCTTTCTTGACGCCTTTTCGCCCTGCGGATACAATTCTTATCCGCACCGCCGTTACAAATTCTAACGCGAAGAAACGATGTATAAGGTTGTTTGGGTCATTCTATTTATACCGCTATTAGTAATCCAGGCCTGCACCTCATCTTCAACATCAACACCTATAGATGATCTGTCAAAACCACGTCTTGTCGTCAAAGAAGTCTCTCCAGATCGAGGAAAAAGTGAGGAGAGAAATTTCGAATATGAATCAAAGTGGGACGAATTCTATGCAACACCACACGATCAGGGAGACTCTTTGGTAATAGGGCTTATTGGAGACTCCGATTCCCTGAACCCCCTTACTTTGGAAACAAAGAATGCTCAAGACATTGCGGATCTCTTATTTCTCAGCCTGACCCGTATTAACCCAGACTACTCAAGTGCTCCCTCACTAGCTCAATCCTGGGAATTCTCTAACAATCATCGGGAGCTAACATTTCAATTGCGGGACGATGTCAGATGGCACGACGGCGTGAAGACCACGGCGCATGATGTCTGTTTCACACTGGAAAAACAACAGGATCCCAATACTGGATACTCCAACATCAAAGACAAGAAGTACATCAAAGAATGCGTGGTCCTTGATGACTACACCGCCAAGTTTGTCTTCAAGCAAGAGTATCCTTACCAATTGATGGATGCCGTTGGTGGTCACATCGTACCCAAACACATTTTGGAGAAAATCCCCGAAGGGGAAATGGTAAGAGCAGATTTCAATCGGAGTCCTGTAGGTAACGGCCCTTTCCGCTTCAAAGAATGGAAGGCGCAGCAATATATTCAACTCGAAGCTAGCCAAGATTACTTTGCCGGACGCCCTTCTATCGACCGTATCATTTTCAAAGTAGTTCCTGATCAAGAAAACTTGGTTATTCAACTTAGGAGTGGCCAAATTGATTTCATGGAAAGGATTCCCCCACGCTTCTATGAAGATCTCTCCCAACATGAAAATCTCGTAGCCCATGTCCATCCTAGCCGCAGCTATACTTACATCGGATGGAACCTCCGCGACCCTCGTTTCAGGAAACGAAAAATCCGTCAAGCTCTTACTCTTGCCATCAACCGTCAAGAAATCATTGACTCGCTCTTGCTGGAGTTCGGCGATATCTGTGAAGGTCCTATACTACCCATCCTCTGGGCTCACAACCCCCACCTTCCCAGTTTTCCCTATGACCCCGAGACGGCCAAGCGGTATCTAGCTGAAGAAGGTTGGCGGGATACCGATGGAGATGGGTGGCTGGACAAGGATGGCCAGAAATTTTCATTTACTTTGAAAACTAACAAAGGCAACCAAATTCGAGAAGATATAACGATATTAATCCAGGATATGTTGAAAGAGATTGGGGTTGAAGTCCGACCCAATATCCTAGAGTGGACCATCCTAGTTAACGACAGTACTAGAAAAGAATTTGAAGCTATCTTGTTGGGTTGGAGTGTTAATCTGAAAGTCGATATGACAACTATCTGGCACTCTGAATCCATCGAAGACAAGTTCAATTTTGTCTCCTATTCAAACTTGGAGTTTGATCGCCTGAATGACACAGCTGTCATGGAGATGGATGAAGAAAAGGCACGCCAGATGTGGTGGCAAGCGCAGGCAATGATTGTCGAAGATCAACCGTACACTTTTTTGTTCACACGCAAGCAAATCAACTTCGTCCACGAGCGCTTTCAAAATGTACAGATGGAAACCGTGGGGTGGCACTACAATCTCCCACAGTGGTGGGTTATCAAGAATCAGCAGCATTACTAACCGTAGAGACGACAAAAAATTTAAAACACCCGTACAACACTTACCAACTCAGGCCTGAATGCATACCTATATCATTCGCCGTCTCCTCATTGCCATCCCCTTATTACTAGGACTTCTGACGGTAAATTTCTTCCTCATTCATGCTGCCCCTGGCGACCCCACCGACATCTTCTACAACCCTGATATGGATCCTGAGGCCCGGGACAACCTCCGACGTATCTATGGTCTCGATCAACCGTTGGGAGTGCAGTATCTAAAATATATTCAGGGAGTTCTCCTAGATTTTGAGTTTGGTTACTCAATCGCCAAAAAAAGACCCGTACGAGATGAAATCCTAGATGCACTACCCAACACCATCCAACTCTCGTTCTTAGCCCTACTAATTGAACTCACTGTAGGAATCGCTATCGGTATCTTGGCAGCGGTTAGACAATACTCAACATTTGACAATCTCACTCGCATCTCAGCCTTGACCTTTTACTCCATGCCTTCCTTTTACCTCGGACTAGTCCTTTTGTTTTTGTTTGCTGGGGGCATTTCATCTACTCACTGGCTCCCAGCATCAGGAATGATTGACATTGTCCGCTACGACAACATGACCACTTGGGGTCAGATAGGCAATCGGCTAGCCCACATTTTACTTCCAAGCCTGACCTTAGGAATAGGAGCCGCGGCAGCAATTTCCCGATACATGAGAGGTGAACTATTAGAAGTAATTCGCCAAGATTACATCCGTACAGCTCACGCCAAAGGACTGAGTGAGCGGGTGGTAGTGTTTAAACATGGTCTACGAAATGCTTTGATCCCTATCATTACCATTATGGGACTGAGTCTCCCCTTTCTCTTTAGCGGGTCGGTTATTGTGGAACAAGTTTTTGCTTGGCCGGGAATGGGAAGAGTGGCAGTGGACGCAGCATTTCAACGTGATTATTCAATGTTTCTAGCAGTCAATCTAATCTTTGGAATAATGGTGGTCATGGGAAATCTGTTGGCAGATATTTTATATGCAATGGTGGATCCACGTGTGAGGGTTTCTTAAGATGAGATCACTTCAAGACTGGATCCCAGGGTGGGGTCCATGGCGTATGGGACAACATTTGAAGGGAGCCATAGTGGCTACGTTGTTCTTGTTGCTCATGATCATTGCCAACTGGCAGTTCGATCACATATGGACATCACTTCTGCTCACGGCTTCAAAATTTTTCGGTGCTACGGTGACGTACACAACACGAGATCTAGATTTCCTAGTAAGTTCCCTCTTTGTCATAGGAATGCTTGCCGGACTCTTGTTTTACTCGAGATTCTCCTGCCGTAGGAGAAGGCTTGCAGAACATTTGTCATCGGTACCTGAAAGCCAATGGACCATTGTTTGGCGCCAATTCCGCAAGAACCCGTTAGCTGTTGCCGGAACTATTGTTATCTTGATCCTTTACCTTATTGCTTTCCTTTGTCCTTTCCTGGCCCCTTATGATCCAGTTGAACAAGGCGATCGGGTGGAGGAACGACTACTGCCTCCGTCATCTACTCACTTGCTAGGAACTGACCGCTTTGCAAGAGATGTGTTCAGTAGGATTATCTACGGGTCTCGAATATCACTGTTAGTAGGATTTCTCGCCATGAGCATCGCAGTAACGATAGGCACAATCGTGGGAGCTGTTGCAGGATTTTACGGCGGTTGGGTCGATAGTCTAATAATGCGTTTCGTGGATATGATGCTTTCATTTCCCACTCTGGTTCTCATCATTACTGTCATTGCCCTTTGGCGTGAGCAATCTATCTGGATTATTATCACCGTCATTGGACTCATGTCATGGATGGGAGTTGCTAGACTGGTCCGTGCCCAATTTATAGCACTCAAGGAACGCGAATTCTTCCAGGCAGCTCAAGCACTAGGCGCCGGTAACTCACGGTTAATTTTCCGCCATCTACTTCCCAACTCCATGACTCCAATCATTATTTCAGCCACCTTGCGTGTGGGAAACACGATCCTTTTGGAGGCATCTCTGAGCTATTTAGGTCTGGGAGTTCAGCCTCCCACACCCAGTTGGGGTAACATCGTATTTGACACCAAAGGCAACCTATTTACGGAATGGTGGATGCCTCTTGCCGCAGGTCTAGCCATCGTTATCACGGTGGTAGGATACAACCTTGTGGGTGATGGTTTACGGGATGCCTTGGATCCACGGCTCAGGGAAATCAACTGAAGGTGGACAACATGGAATGTCCTCAACTACAGGTTAGGAATCTTAGAACTCATTTTTTCACTGAAAACGGGCTAGTCCGTGCTGTCGATGATGTCAGCTACGTATTAAACAAAGGTCAAACCCTCGGCCTAGTGGGTGAAAGTGGCTGTGGAAAATCCGTTTCGGCACTCTCCTTAATGCGGCTCATCACTCCTCCAGGGAAAATAGTCGGGGGTGAAATATTGTTGGATGACCTCAATCTACTGGACATTCCAGAACCCCAGATGCGTCAGATTCGAGGAAACTGGATCTCCATGATCTTCCAGGAACCTATGACCTCTCTCAACCCTGTATTCACGATTGGCAACCAAATCATGGAAACCATTCGTGTTCACCAAAAGGTCTCCCGCGCAGAAGCACGGGATCTTACTATAGATGTACTAAGCAAAGTGAAAATCCCTGCAGCAAGTAATCGAATTGATGAATTTCCACATCAAATGTCAGGTGGAATGCGACAACGGGTCATGATTGCAATGGCCCTTGCTTGTAGCCCAAAAGTCCTCATTGCTGATGAGCCAACCACGGCACTGGATGTTACGATCCAAGCTCAGATCATGAAACTCTTGGCAGATCTTCAAAATGACCTTCACATGTCGATCCTTTTGATTACACACAACTTGGGACTGGTGGCCGAAGCCTCAGACCACATCGCCGTGATGTATGCATCCAAAGTAGTAGAATATACTAGCACCCGCAATCTCTTCACATCACCTCTGCACCCTTATACTCAAGGTTTACTCACCTCGGTTCCCACTTTGGGAATGCCCAAAAACCGGGAACTAAATGTCATTCCAGGACAGGTTCCTAACCCGTTATATTTCCCATCTGGTTGTAAATTTCATCCTCGCTGTCCGTTAGCTGAAAACCAGTGCCAGGAAGAGGAACCCCTACTCAAAGAAGTGAACCCTGGACATTGGGTTGCGTGTCACATGATCAAAGGTGAGGTCACGCCTCTTCAGGAGTCAGATCATGACCACTAGGACGGATATCGACAACCCAGTTCTGCTTCGAGTAAGAGATCTGAAAAAATACTTTCCGGTGAGAAAGGGGGTATTTTCACGTGTAGAAACCTGGCTAAAAGCTGTAGATGGTGTTTCCTTTGAAATTCGAGAAGGGGAAACCCTGGGACTGGTTGGAGAAAGCGGCTGTGGAAAAACCACCGTAGGCCATTCCGTCCTGCGCCTGATTAATCAAACGTCTGGCACCATTGAGTTCGAAGGAAATGATCTTACCCAAATCACTCCTGCCAAACTACGTATGTTGCGCCAAAACATGCAGATTATTTTTCAGGATCCTTTTAGTTCGCTCAACCCCCGGATGACAGTGGGCTCCATAATCGGAGAAGCACTTGCCATCCATCGACAGGGCAATCGAAAAGAACGGACTGAAATTATTCGTTCCACTATGGACAAATGTGGGCTTGACTTCGCCTACGCCAACAGATTTCCACATGAATTTTCTGGCGGCCAAAGACAGCGTATTGGGATTGCTAGAGCCCTAGCGCTCAGTCCCAAATTCATCGTATGTGATGAGCCAGTGTCAGCCCTTGACGTCTCCATTCAATCCCAGATAATCAACCTGCTGACCAAATTAAAAAAGCGCTACAATCTGGCTTATCTTTTCATTGCCCATGACCTGTCGGTTGTGGAGTATATCAGTGATCGGGTGGCTGTTATGTACCTTGGAAAAATCGTTGAAATAGCCACCAGTAAACAGCTTTATCGAAATCCACTACATCCCTATACTCAAGCCTTACTCTCAGCAATACCACGACCTGACCCTGCCCACAAGAAACAGACTACAATCCTTCCAGGCGAAGTACCCTCACCTCTTGCTCCTCCAAAGGGATGTCATTTCCATCCCCGCTGTCCGTTGGTCACCGAAATTTGCAAACAGGAAGAGCCTCGTGGGGTCGAGATCGATGGCCACAAAGTATGGTGTCACGTAGTCGAAAAGAATCTTACATAAAGTATGACCCCATTGTTATACTGTGCCACCTTATGCCTAACAGCCATTATTGCTACGCCCCCATTGCAATATTTGTCGTGTTCTGTAGTGCTCTCACCAGCCTTGTTGCCCAAAATCAAAAAACCATTACTGCCTTGTACATCGACGGCCCCATCGCAATCGATGGGAACCTAGATGAACCAGAATGGGATTTGGCCCAACCAGGAGGAGATTTTATCCAGAATGAGCCAAGAACGGGAGAACCGGCCACCGAACCGACTGAAGTTCGACTTCTGTATGATGACGATAATCTATATATCGGGGTCTATTGTTTTGACTCGGCTGGAGAAGATGGAATAACTGTCACCGAGGTAAAGAGAGATTATCACCCCTTTGACAATGATCACTTTTCATTCGTACTAGACACCTTTAACGACAGTCGTAACGGATTTCTTTTTGGAACAAACCCCAAGGGAGGACAACGTGAAGGTCAGGTAGAAGGAGACGGAGCAAGTAACAACTTTGATTGGGATGCTATCTGGTATGTGAAGACGAAAATAACTCAACAGGGCTGGCAGGCTGAATTTTCTATCCCTTTCAAAACGCTGCGATTCAAAAATATTGAAGATCAACAATGGAACGTCAACTTCCTACGGGTTATCCGGCGCAAGAACGAGCAAACATATTGGTCGGCACTACCACGTCCCTTCCGTTTGCCCCGTGTCTCCCTAGCAGGGAAATTAGAGGGATTGCAGGGGATCCAACAAGGGCGCAACCTCTACATCAAACCTTACCTGTCAATGCCTATGTTATGGCACAAGAAAAATGACATCGATTTTAGCCCCGACGCAGGGTTTGACATCAAATATGGGGTCACTCCAGGACTCACTCTGGATCTGACCATCAACACCGATTTCTCTCAAGTCGAAGCTGATACACAACAGATCAATCTGACCCGGTTCAGTCTATTTTTCCCTGAGAAGAGAGAGTTCTTCTTGGAAAATGCAAATCTCTTCGAATTTGGAACATCAGGGGGAGGATTCCGTGCACGGCGTGACCTTATTCCCTTTTTCAGCCGCCGGATCGGACTCTCCAAAGGAAAAGTAGTTCCCATCATTGGAGGAGCACGCCTCACTGGGAAAATCGGCAAATATCACCTGGGAATGCTCTCGATACAGACTGATGCATTCGAGGAAACCCCTGCCACCAATTTTTCTGTGATCCGAGTAAAGCGCAATATCCTATCTAAATCTGACATCGGTGGAATCTTTGTCAACAAGAATCTCACCAACGGCTACAAACACCGTACGTACGGTGTGGATGTAAATTTAAACTTTTTCCAATATCTGGATATCTCGTCCTATCTAATGAAAATCGATACCCCAGAAATTAGCGACAAAGATAAAGCTGCTAACCTGAATGTCGAATGGAATAATCGTTTCTTAAACTTGAAGGCAGATTATCTTTCGATTCAAGACAACTTCAATCCTGAAGTCGGCTTTGTCCCCCGCAGAGGCATTCGAAAAAGCAGTGGAGAAATCACATTCCGGACTCGGCCCGGTAAAACCATTCCCTGGATTCGTGAATTACGGCCCTCAGCCTCGATGGAATACATCACTGACCAGAACAATGAACTAGAAACCCGTCAAGTTGATCAAAATGTTTCCATGAGTTTAGAGAGTGGGGGATTTATATGGTTTACACGTAGAAGCCGATTTGAACGCCTGGATCAACCCTTTGAAATTCGGCCTGGTCAGTTCATACCGGTGGGGGACTATGAATTCACCGAATATTCCGGATCCGCCTCTACTGATGGATCTCGCATGTTTAGCACAGGAATCAGGCTCAGGAGTGGAGGGTTTTTTGGTGGTCACAAGGATTCTGTGGAACTGGACGTTGCCTTCCGCCCCAACTATCACTTCACAGCGGAAATAGATTGGAATCGAGAAAAACTGAATCTTGCCTCAGGACATTTCACGACTAATCTAGTTGCGACCCGCCTGGACTATTCATTTACCCCCCAGATGTTTCTGGACGTACTGATTCAGTACAATAGTACGTTAAAGGAGGTCACTAGCAATGTTCGCTTCAATTTTATTTATAAACCCCTCAGCGATTTATTCTTAGTCTACAACGAAAAGCGTTCAACAACCGGGGATGTAGTAGATCGCGCCATTATCCTAAAGTTGAGCTACCTCTTCGACTTCTAGCTTGACACCTCCACCCCGTACCACTTGATCAACTCAATTGAAAATCGACTGCCGTGTGTTGTGGACCCATCTCAACTGAGTTTCTGATCTAATGCATTGAGGAACGCTTGAGAATCTAGGCCACCAACCTTGTTTATTCGGCAACAAAACAGTAGAACCGTCCAGCACCACCGGTTGACCTAAAATCCTCTAACGAACAGCCTGCTGTCGCATGTGACGAATTCCATGAAGTGTTCCATCCGCTCAGGCGATCATGGTGACCTATCATCGCATGGACGTCAGAACTGTCAGAGGTCCAGTTGCTACAGGTAAGATCGCTCCGGGACGAAAGGCCCGGGGGAAAAGCACGACCATGTGAATCTGATCCAGTCAGTATGTCATGTTCGTTATTCGTCCCTTCCGGACGCACTCGACCGTTCACAAGCTCACCTTTTTCCGTTAATGCTGTGTCCCTATGAATAAGATTGCTATCACGCTGAATGTCACCGTGTAAATCCGCTAAACTACCAGCAATAAGGGTTCCGTTAGCATTGTGCCAAGGACCGTTTCCAATCCGATCACGTGCATTGACAGCCGGCTGTGTGCGGGTGCCATGTGTGCTCAAATAAGCACGCCAAACACGTCCATCTGCACCTACGTCAGAGGCCAAACGCTGGCACTCTGCATCAGCACCGGCAAGACCACCAAGGTCGCCACTATGTACTGTGCTGGTGACAAAGAATCCTAGTGGGGGTTTGGATTCTTCGTCCTGGCCCAGGACAAAAGGTGGGCCACAAACTACCGCCATGAAGGCAACGAAAAGAATGTACTGTTTCATAATGAAATTCCTCCTCTGAATCTGGACACCGAAATTGATGTTGGTGAAGCGCAAGTCATCACCACTTATTACGCCATTCCCTCTACCCTAGAAGATCTTTCCACTTTTCCTGAATTTCTTTCTGGAACTCGGGACTAGCCTCAGCCACGGGTGGAAATACATCAAGATGTTCATAGGATCGGCAAGCATCAATAATGCCACGGGTATTGTAAGGCACCTTGTCGTTAAAAGTAATACGT
>JAYZCG010000021.1:0-30408 GCA_036338435.1 Acidobacteriota bacterium | reverse complement strand
GTGGCCGTGACCCTCAAGACTTTGCTCTATTTGCTTTAGGTGGTGCTGGCCCACTACATGCCTGCCGGCTTGCTCAGATCCTGGGAATCCCCACAGTGGTAGTGCCTCTCAATCCAGGGCTCGGTTGCGCCCTGGGTCTCTTGATGGCTGATGTAAAGGATGACTTCCTCATTACCGACATCTATCGCGAGGACCAATTCAACTTCGTACGTCTCAACCATCAGTTTACAACTTTAGAATCACAAGCCAATGACAGCTTAGAACAACAAAACATTCCTGCAACACAAAGACAAATTTTACGAGGAGCAGATTTGAGGTACAAAGGGATGGCTTCCGAACTCACCGTTTCTATTTCAGACGGTGAGATGGGACCAAAAGAGGCAGAAAAAATGCTATCTGATTTCCACAGAGCCCACCAGAAAAATTATGGGTATTCAGATGAAGGTCAACAACTAGTCGAGGTTGTTAACTTGAGAGTTTCAGCAGTAGGTTTTCTGCCCAACCTGCACCCAAAGCCGATTTCCAAAGGTGATTCAAATTCATCAGCGACTCCGACCGGTAAGCGGAAAGTATACTTCGAGGAGATCCGGGAATTCCTGGAATGTCCAGTATATGAAAGATTAAATTTACTGGCAGGCAATCGGCTTCATGGACCGGCTATTGTCAACCAGTATGATACTAATACGGTCGTCCATCCAGGACAAAAACTTACGGTCGACCCTATGGGAAATCTGGTGATTATGATTTCCAGAGACTAACTTGGCCCTTACAAAACATAATGAACTCCGACCACCTCAGGGTAGATGAAATGGACATGAGTTATAAGGCCAATCCGATTTTACTGGAAATTGTGGAAGGGACTATTGAATCCTCACGTAAGGAGATGGAACTCCAGGTAGAAAGAACAGCACGGTCCACTATTATCCGTGAACAACACGATTATCGAGCTGCTATTTTTGATCGTCACGGTCGTGGCATATCTGCTGTTTCATCCGCTGCCAATGTCCAACCTATTCTCAAAGATTTTGTGAAGGATATTGAGGTAGGGGATCTCTTTATCTGGAATGACCCTTACAAGGGAGGAGGCATTTCTCATCTCCCTGACATCTGCGTTACCGCTCCAGTGCTATGGCAAGACCGATTCATTGCCTTCATCCAGGTTTATGGACATGTCCACGATGTGGGAGGTGCCAAACCAGGCAGCATGTCTCTCGACGCAACCGATATCTTCCAGGAAGGCTTTATTATCCCTCCCGTTAAATTATACCAAGGAGGACAACGTAACCAGGCGTTGTATCAGACAATACTTAACAACTCACGCTACCCGGAAATGCTACAAGGAGATCTAGATGCGGAGATTGCAGCCTGCCAAATTGGGGTGCAACGTGTCACGGCACTTATTCAACGCTATGGCCTGAAAGCCGTTGAAGAATGCTTTGATTTACTTTTAGCCCGCTGTTCTCATACTCTCAAGGATCAGGTGCTCCCACAAATACCAGATGGAGAATACTCCTTTGAGGATTTCATCGAGACAGCCGGAATGTCGCCGAAGGAAACTCTGGAATTCGCACGAATGAAAGTCACCCTTCGGAAAAATTTTGAATCAATTATCTTTGACTTTGAGGGCACAGCGGATCAGGTAAATGTCTCCATTAACTGTCCTGCTAACGGAGAATATTACGTCAAATATCTATCGTGTATCTTACGCCTTCTAGCGCCTGAGATTGTCATGAATGATGGTCAAAAAGAAGTGTTGTCAGCAATAATCCCGGAAGGAACCATTCTCAATCCAGTATTTCCCGCCTCCTGTTCCAATCGCCACTGGACCATTTTCCGTTTAACGGAAGTCTGTATGGGTGCACTCGTTAAGGCCATGGCAGGAGGTGGAACAGGTTCATCCGATACACGCTGCTCCGTTGCCTTCGTTGCCCGGGACCCTGAAGGTCAGCAATTCCTAATTCGCGATGTTATGGGAGCTGGTTCCGGGGCACGTCCTCATGCCGATGGTGATGACTGTGTCACAGCCAATGTCAGGGGTCGTAATCTGCCTTGTGAATTTTTTGAAGCCTTCTATCCCGTCCGGGTGGAAAAGTTAGCCATCAGAAAAGATTCCGGGGGAGTAGGACAATTTAGAGGAGGCCTGGGTTATCTAAAAGAAATCCGCTTTCTAGCAGATGGATTCATCATGATCCATGATGATCGCATGCTACTTCAACCTTTTGGATCCGCTGGAGGTCAGGCAGGTGCCGGAAGTCTTTATATCTTGAACCCTGACACCGAAAAAGAACTTCCCAGTGCCACCAAGACAGACTTCATGCCGATCAAGAGTGGCGATTTGTTGCGCGTCCTCACCCCAGGCGGTGGTGGTTGGGGTGATCCATTAAATCGTGATCCTGAAAGTGTACTTCAAGATTTCCAGTTGGGACGCGTTTCTCTAGATTCCGCTTGTCGTGACTACGGAGTGGTGATTGATCCGGATTCGAACGAACTTCTCTTGAACAAAACAAGCCAGCAAAGAACAAAACTCCGTGACTCACGGGCTCCTTTGAAAATGATCGATCGTGGCAAACGTTTCAAAAATCTTCTTTCACAAGAACGTATTGCACTCACACTGGAAGACTCTCCATTGTAGGTCCCCTACGCTACGGAACCATGTATCATGCTTCTACCACAATAAACTTTCCAACAGAACAGTCTATAATCACATCCTAGCTATGGCCACATCACCTCCACCCTCCTCTCCTCGATATGCCTGGTACGTAGTTTTTGTTCTGATGGTGATTTATGTGTTTGCCTTCATCGATCGTCAGATCCTGAGCATGATGATCGGAGATTTGAAAGAGGGTCTGAATCTGCAAAGAGACTGGCATGCAGGGTTTCTTATGGGTCCTGCATTTGCCATCTTCTATACTCTCTTTGGGATTCCATTCGGACGTTTGGCGGACACCCACAATCGACGTTTGCTTATTGCAATGGGTTTTGGCTTGTGGAGTCTTTTGACGGCTGGATGCGGTATCGCCAAAAACTTCTGGCAAATGGCCTTAATGCGGGTCGGTGTTGGCGTTGGAGAAGCCTCCCTATCTCCTTCGGCGTATTCTCTGATTGCTGACTTTTTCCCCAGAGAAAAATTAGGTAGAGCCACTGCCTTTTACGGAATGGGTATTTACTTTGGTTCAGGACTAGCCTATCTGATTGGAGGTCGAGCCATCACTTACGTCAAGGAAACCGCTGCTTGGCAACTACCCATTTTGGGTACAGTAGAACCCTGGCAAAAAGTTTTTTTCCTCGTGGGTTTACCGGGCCTATTGGTAATTCCTCTACTGATGCTTACGGTAAGAGAACCTATCAGAAAGGGTCTCTGGAAAGGTAGTAATTCTGCATCCAAAGAATACTCCGCAAGTGTTCCTATTTTTGAGGTAGTCCTCTACATGAGACAAAACTCAAAAACCATTATCACTCACAATGTTGGATTTGCACTTCTGGCCTTCTCAGGATTGGGCACCACGGCTTGGCTACCGGAAATATTCCGACGGGTTTATGGATGGGAAATGGATCAATTTGGCCTTGTCTATGGAAGTATTTTTGCCCTTTTTGGAGCTCTAGGCATATATGGAGGAGGATACTTTGCCGACCTCCTATCTCAAAAAGGCTATCGAGATGCAAAAATCCGTGTAGGTTTCTTGTCTGCATGGATCTGGTTCCCAGTTGGCATAGCATTCCCTCTTGTCCCAGATCCAAACCTTGCCATGCTTCTAGTAGTCCCCGTTGTGTTTTTAGCAGCTATGCCTGGAGCTCTGGGTGCTGCATCCATACAGGAAGTAATGCCTAATAACATGCGCGGTCAAGCTTCTGCTATTTACCTTTTTGTAGTCAACATGATAGGACTGGCTCTAGGACCAGTTATTTTGGCAATGCTGACAGATTATATCTTCACCGGATCAAATTACGGCGTGGAGGGGATTCGTTATTCACTGCTTAGTTTGACAGTAACGGCTCATCTATTCGCAACACTTCTTTTGTGGAAATGCATGTATTACTTTCGGGACAGCATGGATCGTTTAGAAGAAGTAACGGAACAGTAAAACGCGATCGTTGTAGGTGAATCGGTCAGTTCTCTACTTTGTTGCAAAACTCTTAGTTTTGAATAGTCTGCCAATGGTGAGGCCCTGCACAACGACTGAGAACACCACTACTACATAGGTAATAAGGAGAAACAAATCCCGTTCTGGTCCTGCAGGCAAACAAAGTGCTAAAGCAAGGGAAATGCCTCCCCGCAACCCTCCCCAGGTCAAAATTCTTACTACTCGTGGGCTAAAGTTGCGAAAGGGACGAAGAAGCAATATCGGAATCCCTACACTAACGAAACGTGCACCTAACATCACTGGTATAGCAACTATTCCAGCCAACAATGCTTTGACTGACAGTGGGAGCACTAAAATTTCCAGTCCAATGAGAACGAACAAAATAGCATTAAGAATCTCATCAATTAGTTTCCAGAATGTGTCCAGATGCTCGCACGTTACTTGGGACATTGCCAACATACGTCCATGATTACCAACTAAGAGACCGGCTACGACAATTGCGATAGGGCCTGAAATGTGAAGGTAACCAGCAAGAGCATACCCTCCGGTCACAAGGGCTAGTGTTATCAGAATCTCTACTTGGTAGTTATCGACGTTTTTGAGCATTTGATAAGCCATCAAGCCGATGGCTAAACCAAACAAGATTCCTCCGCCAGTTTCAATGAAAAACAAAAAGGCAAAGTGGCTTGCCGCAACTTCCCGTCCACTCATTATGATATCCAGCAATGCCAAAAACACTACTACACCCACTCCATCATTAAAAAGCGACTCTCCTATAATCTTTGTTTCAAGACTTTTAGGTATTTTTGCGACTTTGAGAATGCCCAACACGGCGATCGGATCAGTGGGTGAAATCAATGCACCAAAGAGAAGACAGTATATCCAGGGCATCTGTACATCTAGGACACCAAGAATGAGCCACTGTGAAGTCCCCACCAAAAAAGTCGAAGTTATAATTCCGAAGGTTGCCAGTAAACTGATAATCCATTTCTGTCGAGCCAAGTCACTTAAATTGACATGCAAGGCACCGGCAAAGAGGAGAAAACTTAACATGCCCTTTAAAAGGGTCTGATTAAAATCAATGCTCCCCACCACTAGCCTTGCTTGCTGTACTAACCCTACCCCCCACTGCCCTGCCACAATCAACCCAAGTGACATGAGCAGAGCAAATAACATTAAACCGATAGTGGTGGGTAATCGAATGTAGCGGTGGTTTAAATAACTGAAAAGAGCGGAGAGAGTTATCAGAACAGCTAGAACATCAAATACACTCATATCGCGTGCTAGGGATTCAGTGAATTTTTTCCGGAGTGTGGGTTTTGTCCAACGCTGCCTGAGCCTTCTTTGCTTCGGCTACATTTTGTAAGAGCCATTCTGCCAAACTCTGTGCTGTCCTAATAGTCATAAGAGCAGTAAATTTAGTGGTTCTTTCCTTGATTACCTCTTCCGGGAATCTCTTTACTTCCTTTCCGCTTGCTAAATCTACTTCAATCCTTTCAATCTCGGGGTTTGTCTCACAAAATAGGTGAACTTCGATCAGATCACTCATGTTGTCTCCAACAATACCACCATAGGCTCCGTTTACTAGATCTGTGTAGTGTTGCCCATCCTTCTTGAAGGTTAGAATCCCTTTGTTTTCATCCATTTCAAAACTCCTTTTGGAAAATCTATCAACTGTTCGATGTAATTGTTTCAAAGAGGGAAGAGTAATCAGCATCCTCCCATCCCTGAGTAATGGCCTTCTCCAGAACCGTACGTACACCTGTCAATCCTGATGTATTAAGCCCCATCTCCTGAGCCGCTTTCAAAACTAGGTCAACGTCCTTGAGAAGGTGTACTATGGGGAAGTGCGGTGTTTCATAATCTCCTGACACCATCTGTGGCAGTTTTTTTTCGAAAGTGGCTGCATGGAGAGGACTACCTCGCAAAATCTCCATAAACTGATCTACAGAAATTTTTTCATGTTGCACAATACCTAGACTAAGAGAAAAACTTACGGTCAACGAAGCAATTAACTGATTTAAGGCTAATTTGAGAGTCGCTGCCTTTCCGACCTGACCGATCAAGAGAGGATTGGGCCCAAAACACTTAAGCAAATCTGACCAATGTTCAAACTGCTCCGATGATGCTCCCACCATTACAATCAAACTACCTTCGTTGACCTGGGGGATACTTCCCAATACCGGTGCTTCAAAATAGCTACCCCCAGATGCTTGTACTTCTTTTTCAAACCCACAGCTCTCAGAAGATCCGATAGTGCCCATCTGAATCACTGTGCACTCCGACAACTCTGAACGTACTTCCTCCGAGCAGATCACATCTCGTATTGCAGGAGCATGGGCAAGCATTAAAATCACGCAATCGGCTTCATGTATAGCCTCAGTTGGTGTCTCTACAATTTTCGCTCCGGCAGATCTAAGAGCTTCAGCCTTCTCTCGAGTACGATTATATGCTAGGAGTGAATAACCCTGATCCAGAAGGCGTCTAGCCATGGGCTGACCCATGAGTCCGGTACCCAAAAATGCTATCCGAGGTTTTTTCATGGCAGATGTGGCCTGATTGTGACAGAGTTCCGAAGTTTCTTCTAAAACGGTACGTCACCCAGTACGGTAGTTCGATGCAACCGCCGCACTTGGGGAAGTTCGACCACACCCCCGCGGGCTCTGTGATTGGTACAACGGTTGTCCCAAATCATTAGATCCCCCTGTTGCCACTCGTGGCGATATCTAAATTCGGGACGATCCAAGTGTACAAACAGTTCATCTAATAAGGGTGTTCCATCAGCCCCCATCCCGACGATATCAATGGTAAACCGCAATGAGATAAATAATGACTTGCGCCCCGTTATAGGATGGGTACGGACGATCGGGTGTTCAACGTCAGGCGTAAGAGCTTTGAGTTCTTCGGAATGTTCGTCACGGTATTTTAAATTAGGGGGAGGGAGCCTAGGATTAGATCTCTGGTCAAACTGATGAACGGCCTTCAGTCCTTCGAGACGCTTTTTAGTCTCTTCCGATAAGGTCTCATATGCCATGTACATATTGGCCCACTCGGTGTCACCCCCAGTTTCCGGTACCCTAACTGCATATAGTAGGGAGCCCAGACTTGGCCTCTTCATATAGGAAAGATCTGAGTGCCAGCCAGATCCTCCATCGGCAATACTAACCCGCTTGCCTTTTTCATCCTGTTCATTAGTCAACAACAAAATTTCAGGATGTTCGGGCATAAGGTATTGTTCACAAACATGAATTTCAAGATCTCCAAATCGACGGCTAAATGCAATGTGCTGTTCAGATGTCAAGATCTGATCACGAAACAACAAAATCTGGTGCTGATGAAAGGCATCCAAAATCTGGGTCCATGCGCTGTCGTTGAATGGTTTAGACAAGTCGACACCACTTATTTGTGCACCGAGATTCCTAGACAGTGGATCAGTTGAAATTCTCATCGTTGCTTACCCCTGGCTATATCATAGCAACCCTGCTCCCCAAGAGTACAACAATGGTTGTCAGTTGGACGGTGAGGGAGCATGCGAGCCTAATTGTGTAGGACGTGATCATGGGAAACAATATGGATGGGACACACGCAGTCATTAGCGTCAATTAACTCTATTCTTCTAACTAACCAATTTCAGCTTATTTTTGATTTCCAAAACAATTTCTCCCGGATCCTGATAAGCATCTACAATAATCCCCTCACTTGGTTGTTCCCAGAATTCGAGCTGACTTTGGAGTAACTCCTTAGGGAAGAAATGCACATCCCGATAACGCAGTCTTTCTCTTATCACACGCTCGTCTGCTGTCAAAAAAACTGTACATACGTGATCTAAATTATCAGTTAAATATCGTCTGTACCTTTCTTTGAGAAGTGAGCACGTAACCACCATCGGATGATCTTCTTGTACGGCTATAGAGATCTCACTTCTGATCCTTGTAAGCCAAGGCCATCGATCCTCATCCGTCAAAGGCATTCCACCCATCATCTTCTTAAGATTACTTGGAGTGTGAAAATCATCACCTTCACAAAAACTCCATCCGAGTTCTGATGCGAGTGCTAACCCCACCGTTGTTTTCCCAACTCCCGCAACGCCTGCAATAATAACTGCGCCATACTTAATCATATGGTCCAACGGGACTAATTGTAGCTGGCTCTAATTAAACGGGTAGACACGCCGACAATGGTAGCTCTATAGGGAAAATGTTGAACAATAAATCGAGGCTCTTTGTGATAACCAGTCAAATCGTACCAGATGTCATCTACATCTTTGTCAAAAACAGTATAGGGATCGCCGTTTACCAATTCCCAATCACCACGGCCAATCTCACCTGACAACTGTCCCGGAGCCCAACCAGAACGACCTACATAAACACGCAAATTATGGAGGTTGTAATCCTGCTTCAAGAGTCCCTCTAACAATGCTTGATCCCCACTGAAATGAACCTCCTCCATCACCTGTTGAGACTGTTCCAGTGGAGTGCTGCTACGAATTAAAAAAAGGAGTTCGTTCAACCCTACCGGACCTCCCAAAAAAAGTAGCTGTGATTCTGTGGCCGCACCCTCCAATTTCGGTAAAACTTTGGAAAGTGGAATTTGGGAGGTACGATTGATAATCAGCCCGATGGTTCCGTCTTCCTCATGAGCTAAAAGCAGGATCACGCTGTGATAAAACCTTGGATCTGTGATGTTGGGACTTGCAACTAAAAACATCCCCTTCTGTGGGGTCACTAGTTTTTGGGAAAAATTAAGTCCTGCGTCTAACCAACCCTTTTTTTCGACCACTGGTGATGCATTGAGACCCAACACATAAACAATTACAATACCCGCAATTATCCAGATCTGATCGGTAAATTTGTTTCCAGCTCCTATCATGGTCTTAACTTCCAGCTCCGTTTACCATAACCAAAACGTACTCTGGTAGGGAAATGAAAAATTAGCGTATAGCTATAACAAGCCGGCTAGTAAGCCATCCACCAATAGCACCACTGGGAATTGCTGCCAGAACTCCTGTCATCGTATACCACTGTGGAAGGGGCACTTCCGGAGGGGAAAGTAGATGAAACATAAATCCAATAAATAAAGAGGTTAGCCCCACGAATGCTCCATGCTGTACGCAGCGACAGTCCGCCTTGTGAGCAGCAACGTAACCACCCAAAGTGGTACATAACATGCCCAATAAAAAAGCCCACGCTAAAAACTCGGGGGTAAGCGTGAGTGCATCAAGGGCTTGGTTAGCATTCTCATCCCAAAACTGGATCGAGTGCTTGAAAGATAAAACAAGAATTAGAACTAATCCCAAAGGTACGCTGGCAAGATAGTCGGCCAAAGTACCTATCAGTACGGCACGTGGATCAATCCCGGAGAATATGCCACTGGGCTCAACCGGAGGACAGGGTTTGCTCGGATCATCTGAATCGTTTGTATGGCCTTGCATACAATATAAAAAATTGTGGGAGGAACCAACCGACCCTAGCTCCCCCCACCAAAACCTAGTTTAGGTTACCAGCGATTGCGTCCACCGCCGCCGCCGCCGCCGCCACCGCCGCCGCCGCCGCCAGTTCTTGGTTCCCTGGGTTTAGCTTCATTGACGGTGAGACTTCGACCTTCAAAATCGGTGCCATTAAGCTTATCAATGGCTGTTTGAGCTTCTTCTTGAGAACTCATTTCCACAAAACCAAACCCTCTCGAGCGTCCTGTGAATTTATCTGTAATCACACGAGCCGACTCTACTGTGCCATGCTCGGCAAAAAGTTCTTCTAGGCGATCTTCCGTAACTGCATACGGTAGTCCACCAACATATAGTTTGTTGCTATTCATGTTCTCCTCCTAAGAGAATGTTATTGTCATCAATCCTCAGCTACGAATCACAAAAGAACCTGAAAACGACAACATTTCGTTGGAGATTCGATTCTTGTCGGTTGTTGGGGGATCTTAGCAAGGTGAGACTCTATAAAAGGCCTTCACTATAAATTCTACGACTCCTCAGGAGGCCTCAAACTGAAGGAACCGCCACAACTGTACCGAGACTCACTACGTTTGTCAACAAAAAGGGTGGACAGAACTCCACGTGAGAATCAGCACGTCTAAGGCATATCTTATTTTCATGGCTTGCCAAATAGCACTCATGTCACTCACCAAGTTCAAACACCATTAAAATATTGCTCCCAGTAGGTGATTTGACCTCGGGATACAACTGAGCTAGATGGCGTTGTCCAGATGTGTATTCTCCAACTCCAACGGCTATGTATTGTTTCCCATCTACAGCATAACTAATCGGGTAACCCGTCACTGGTGCACTAAGAGGAATTTCCCAGAGGACCTCCCCACTCAAGGCGTCAAATGCTCTAAAGTAGCGATCAAGATCACCGACAAACACCAACCCACCCCCCGTGGTTAGCACCGAGCCAAGTGCTACACGTTGGTCGTAGGTCCACTGCAATACACCAGTAGCAGCGGAAACCGCAGATAATCTGCCCACCTTGCCTTCGGCGCCTTTCATGTGCTGCAGTTGTGCGTAATTGACACCCGATACACTGACATCCAGGGGTAAAATCTTAAAAAGCCCACACTCATTACTAACCGGACTGTAAAGAAGACCTGTTTCAGGACTGTAAGAGTCAGCTTGAAACAACTTTCCACCCCTCATCCCTGGACAAACCAACTGGGTAGTCCCTGTCTCCCGAGGAATGATATCTTCATTCATAACAATGGCCCCCGTCTCGGGATTAATATTTTTAAAAATGTTTTGGTAGGCTACTAACTGCCGATTCCACAGATGAGCTCCCGTCTCCCGATCGAGGGCCCACAAGATGCCTGTCTTCCCCAAAGTGTAGACGACTTTTCGATGAATCCCATCTATTTCAACATCTGCCAAAATAGGGTTATCCTGGTGATCCATATCAAAGTTGTCACGAGGCTGCATCTGGAAAAACCATTCAATGTCACCGGTGTCGGCATGGAGAGCAAGGATTGAGTTGGTATAAAGCAATGCTCCTTTGCCCGTCCCTTTAAGAATTTCCGGATAGGGATATGAACTGGAAGTCGTCCAATAAAGCAACTTTAGATCCGGATCATAACTTCCCGTCAACCAGAAGGATGCTTTTTTCCGCTTCTCATAAGACAACCCCTCCCAAGTTGCATTGTGTTCTTCGGGGTCCTTAGGCCCAGCAACTGCTTCCCTTTTCCAGATTAATTCACCGGTGTTTACATCATGGGCGCTCACGAAACAAGCTACCGAAGTCCCCACACCACACGTCTGACCGGCAAAGACCTTTCCATCTGCTGCAATGGGTCCAGCCGAATAACGGACTCCCCGCGTGTGGTCTGCCACCTTCACCTCCCACACTACATTTCCACTTTCAGCATCCAAAGCAATTAGATAGGCATCCTGTGAAGCAAGAAAAATCTTGTTTTGATAGATGGCAATGTTACGAGTAGCTCCGGTATTAGCATTTTTGGGCAACTCTCGACGATATTCCCAGATCAGTGTTCCGGTTTTGGCGTCCAGGGCCTGCACCACGTTTTGTGGATGGGGAAGGTACATCACCCCCCGATAAATAATGGGCTCCTGTTCCTGGGGGCCTTTGTCCATATCTAACGACCATGCTAGCTTCAGTTTATGCACATTCTGGCGATCAATCTGAACTAAAGGGCTATATCCACTGGCACCATGCCCACGTCGCCACCTTAACCAGTCACTGGGGTCAGGCTCATTAAGGACGGCATCAGTTACGGGAACAAAGGGGTTAGTAGGCTTCCATTCACGCACCAACATCTCAGCTTGAGAAATTTGTTCGGGGGTCATTTGCTCAATGACCATCTCTAGATTACTACTAGCCATCTCTTTGTAACTATCGGTAATCCTTGCCATAGCAAGGCTCAACCACATATATGCTTGGACATAGTCCTTGGTCACACCCTCTCCATTACGATACATATCTCCCAGGTTGTTTTGCGCGTACCCATGTCCTTGCTCAGCAGCAGCCCTGTACCACTTAATCGCCTCCTGATAATCCTGCGGCACACCCTCTCCACCACCATATATAAATCCAAGGCCAAACTGAGCAGTTTCATGCCCCTGCTCAGCAGCAGCCCTATACCACCTGATAGCTTTTGTATAATCTTGAGGCACAATCTGACCTGCGTGATACCAAGACCCAAGCATATACTGGATTAACCTGTTCCCCTGTTCAGCTTTTTTTGTCAACTCATCAATAGAACTGGGGACTTGGTTTGAGTCCAAAACGCTAATTGGCTCTGAGCCATTCTGACCGAGACAAGGGAGCAGAAAAATTCCAAGAATTATGATCATCGGGATCTTTTGACAAGGATACTTCGTATTCATGATCGCTCCTCCCATTCAAGAGCCATTACTCTACCCAGTCAAGGGTGTCTAGGACAAGTTTATAGTTTACGAGTGCACCAACATTCCAGATCTCTATCTTTTGGATGTCAAATGCAATTCAGCAGAGCATTTCAAATTTTGAATACAAGCATCAAGGCCTGTGTAAGTACTACGCAAGACCAAACCACAAAATGCCCTCAAAAGCACTCCTCAAAAGCACTATTGAAGACAAGCCAACGGTCAAAATCGACTTAATCCGTAGATTGGATCCAAATGTCCTAGCGATCGAAGCGTAGTACAGCTGAAATTATCGCCAGGGAAATTCACGTCGGACTAAATCCATCGGATATGCAATACTTTTTTGGGTGACAATTTTGTCGGACTCCAAGTACTCGAAGACGCGAGCAGCATCACGATACATGACCGCTCGTCCATGTCTGTTTCCATATCCTGGAGATTCCTCCCCAGGACCTCCTGGTTTGCCAACGATGACCCGTCCCACCATTCCCAAATATTCATGGGTCGGCGAATAGTAATCATAGGTTCCTTCTACATCAAACGTCCATCGAAATGTAGAGCCAGAACCCATGGACTTGGAATCAAAAGGAGCAGCACTCTCGGGAATTCTCAGCTCGTGATTATGTATGGAAGGATGGTATGTGGTTACAGCACGTCTTCCCACCCCTACCCATTCCACCGTCTGACCCACATCAATGTACAGTCCTGCGGGATCGAAATAATACACTCCCCCGTTGTAGCTGAAAAGCGCCAGAATCCTGTGAACATCATCAGTTGAAGTTGAATCAGGCGCTTTAACTGGAAGCCCACCTTGACTGGTAAACCCCAGGGTAGCTAGGCTACTGCCAGCTAAAGAAAAGAACTTGCGTCGATCAATCTCCGAAGACATACGGAGAACACCCCCCTCCCAATTTTAGACCAGTCTATGCTGAATGAATACTTTGACCAAACGAAAATATACTTTCCCTTCAAAATAACCCCCGCAGCATTTCCGTCATCGTGATTAGGATAAAACACAAAGTGGTCACCACATGAGAGAGTTCACTCCACAAGGGATGCATCCAGGATACGGGCATCGTATTCGTTATCCTTGAGTTTTTTCAGAATCTCTCGGACATGAACCATACCTAGTGCCTGAACAATGAACTCCACCTCCGCCACACGTAAGGATAGATTGGTAAACGCTCTTTGATGGCGGACCTCAATGATGTTGGCATTAAGCTCACCGAAAATACAACTAATATTTGCAAGAGTGCCAGGCACATCAGGAATTCCAACACAAAGCCTTACTAACCGGCCCGAACGAGCCAACCCCCTCTGCATGATGGAGGAAAGTACGAGCAGATCAATATTGCCGCCGGAAAGGATGAGACCTACTTTGCGACCCTCAAATCGATCCTGATGCTCCAAAACAGCTGTCAGACCTACAGCTCCTGCTCCCTCCACAACCGTTTTTTCAACCTCCAGCAATAGAAGAATGGATTTCTCAATCTCGTCCTCTTTAACTAGAAGAATCTCATCCACAAACTCCCGTATCAACGGCACAGTAAGCTCCCCGGGTTTCTTAACTGCAATCCCATCCGCAATAGTTGTTTCTTGACACTCTATTGGAACCCCTTGGAGGGCCTGTTGCACAGCTGGAAACCGCCCCGTTTGTACACCTATTACCTCGATGCCTGGCTGAATTAATTTTGCTGCAGTCGCACACCCTGCGATTAAACCACCACCTCCAACAGGGATAATTAGAACGTCCAAATCCGACTGTTCCTGCAACATCTCCAAAGCAATGGTCCCCTGCCCTGAAATGATCTTTTCATCATCATAAGGATGGATTAGAACCAACCCCTTATCCTTAGCAAGTTCCCGGGTAAAACTAGCAGCTTCGTCGAACCCGCGGCCATGCAAAACCACTTCGGCTCCAAATGCCTGGGTACTTTGCACCTTGATGTCAGGGGTGGCATACGGCATCACGATCGTAGAGGAAAGTCCTAAGTTCTGAGCATGATATGCAACTGCCTGAGCATGATTGCCAGCCGACATGGCTATTACGCCTGCTTTCCGCTCTTCAGACGTCAGCGATGAGAGCTTTGCCAAAGCTCCACGATCCTTGAAGGAAGCTGTGAATTGGTAATTTTCGAATTTGAGTTGTATATCAGCTCCCGTGATATTCGAAAGCGTCTTGGAATGCGTAAAAGGCGTTCTGACAATGCCCTCCCGTACAACATCAGCAGCCTCTTCAATGTCTTTCAACCTACTTGTCATCGGAAAGGAGAATACCAAAGATTGGTGTCACTAACATTTGTCATCCCCTTCTTCCCACCACATTGCTCCGAGCCAGCATGAAGGGCAAAAACGTTCCAATTCATGTCAGGTTGTTGTGAGATAGTAGCGTCATGTTAGCGGGTAAAGATAGGTCTGCAAATGAAATCTGTGAGGGTTCTCAAGTCACCCTGCCGACCACCAAGCTAGTAGGAACTGTAACCCTGTGTCGTGGTCAGATGGTTACAGTCAAGTGGCCGGACAATAGCGTCAGACTACACCAGCGTAGGTTTCTGATTAAAGTGCAAGCCGCTTAGGTCAATGTCACTAAGCTGTACTTGAAAACCATTACCGATTTGTGCGGAAGAAAGTATGCAATGGCGTGAAATTCGCTGTCGTGTTCGGTCTCGTCCTGATTAACGTTGCCAGTATAAGTTGTGGGCTCAGAAAGATTTTAGTGCCACGACTTCCCATCCCGCTCATTCCCACTACTGAAAATAATTCAGCAAAACAAAAATCTCTTAAGACTCCTGGAAACATACCCACCAATTAATACTTCCAGTTTTTTGTAGAAGGTGCATCACCCGCAAGTTTTGGTTTGCTTATGAAAAGTGTCTCTCTATTATCCTATTCGCCGCAAACACAGATAAGGAAGCCTGAGGGGTTCCAGTATTTCCAGTTGTGACTCGTGGAATTACACTTCCATCACAGACCAACAGATTGTCGACATCGTGCGACTCAAAGTATTGGTTCACTACAGAGGTCGATGAATCTACTCCTGCCCGACAAGAGCCGACTTTATGGGCTCCACCAGTCCTTGGGGTTATGGTTACCGGCGTGTTGATGGGGGTGATTTTGATAGCTCCCATTTCCTGTAATATATCCTGGGCCATTTCCCTTCCCTCGTTAACCCTACGGATAGTCAGACTATGATCCCCTCCATAGAGCATCGTTCCATCTGGGTCAATATACCAACGTCCAGAGGGTTTGCTATTACTGGGTGAAAGTGATCCGGTTCGCAAGATGCCCTTCTTCCTCATAAATTGTTTGTGCTCCCGCCCGTATAGGGGAGCAAAAACATTCAGTGAGGCCTGGCTCGGTCGACGATATCCACCAAAATTAGCTCTAAAGAGTAGTCTCCCCTCGCCATCGGCTTGCTCATCATGGATTATAAAATACCCCCCAATACTTCCTAATTCACCATCCCCCAGGAGCTCATCGAATAGGGCACTCACACCCGGTGTAAAAGGATGTCCATCGACATGCTTCCCTATGTTGGTGTTCTCCACAATGATGGGGTTACCTCGCCACTCGCTGGGACCGTAACCAGAACGCATCAAAAGTAGTGGAGTTCCTTTATACCCACAGCAAACTATAATTTTGTCGGCTGCCAATTCGTACGTGGAATCCAAACTGCGACAGATTAAACTGCGAGCCACCCCACGTTCCGCCTGGCGATCAATTACGATCGTCTCCACTTCGGTATCAGGAATGATATCCACACCATTTTTTTCTGCCACTGGGATATACGTTACGACTGTACTGGCCCGGGAGTCGTATTTACACATCATCGGGCTACTACAATATCCACAATAGATACAGTTGCGGCGAGCCCCCTCCTGTCGCTTCGGATCATAACCCATCAGTTTGGCGGTATCATGAAACAACTTATTTCCCCGTGTGTCTATCTCATCCGGATATTGGTGAATGTTGAATTCTCGGCGAATTTCTGCCACAGCATCTTGGAAATTCTCCTTGGTCCAATCTACACCTGTTTCATTTTGCCAGTGCAGGTAATCAACATCAAAAGGTAAAAAGGCCTGGGCGTCCCAGTGTAGAGAAGTCCCTCCCACGATCTTGGCACGACTACGGTCATTCCCCCAAAGATAGCCATAACCATCCTCTAAATTCGTAAAGGCTTGCCGCCGCAATGGCGACCCATGGCCTGGCCAAACTGTTCCCGGAAAGTAGGGACCTGCATCTATAAGAGCTACTTTCAAGCGGTTGCCCGTTTTGGGATGAACTCCCAGCTCAGAAATTTTGGCAGCAAGAATGGGTCCGGAGAATCCTGCCCCTACAATAGCGACATCATAAGCTTTCCGTTGCATCTTTAACCTCTAGCCTACTTCTTTAAAACTCCACCAATATCTGGAGTGTACTCTGGATCAATCCGGTACATACGTTCAATCAGGGTCTCCGTTAACTCCTGTCGTCCAGCATTGACAGCAGCAACAGCCAATTCCTGAATTCGGAAAAGTCCGCTCACCCATCCGTCAAGAGTCTTACTGTCAACAAATCTATCAGCCAATTCTATAAGAATAGCTTCACCTGCCTCTGGATTATCACCCAACAGGGCAAATTGCGCCTCAAGAACTTCCACATTTCTCTCCCGATACCGCGCCTGCAAGTTACGATAGATTGGATTATTAGTGTCAAGTCGGAACTGCTCGAAGTAACCCTTCATGCGCTCCTGAGCTTGTTCAGCCTCGTCAACCCGACCTAAAGCAATGAGAGCCTCGGCCGCCCGGCTGGCCCCAATAAAACGCGCTATAGCCAAGGGACGTTTCTCAGCCTCTAGCGCAGCATTAAGTGCCTCCTCAAAACGACCGCGCATCAGCAAATAGCCCAGCCAAGGATCCGCAAAACGACCATCCCTTAGACTACGAACCTTGAGATGAAAAGCTTCCTCGAAAAGCTTCTCCGCCTCTTCATAATTCCCCATTCTCATTTGGACGGCTCCCATAACATGAATGTTGTGCCCGTGATGCCATTCTTCGATTGGTGCCACTCCAGACTGAAAATATTCCCTTTGTAAATCATCTGCCTTTTTCAGCTGTTCCAATGCCTCTTCCCACTTGCCCAAACGGGGCAAAACATGGGCGTACATGTGCTGTGCATGGGGAACTCCAAGAACTGCATCAGCGTAGATCTTTCCATGCTTGGCTGCTTTCTCGTAGTGTCCTAACCCTTCGTAGGAATGTACAAGATAATGATGTGCTCCGAAATTACTGGGATCACGCTTAAGAGCGGCATCATAGTAGGCCACAGAGCCCACCCGACCTCCCTGTCCGCGCCCCGATATCCTTCTCTCTTCAGCATTTCCTCGAAGCACCCATGCATGAGAATCATCAGGGTCGAGAGCAATAAGTTCTTCAATCGCTTGCCTATACGCCTGAAGCCTATCATTATGATCACCAGAAACCGAAAGGATCCCATCTAATTGCTGTTGTCCCAGAGCAATCCATCTTGTTTCTTTTTCTGTCACGTTACCCTGATTGACAATCTCAGTAGCTTTCTGAAGGTGTGTTAATGCATCCTTATAGGCAGTAGCTCCTGTATAAGCCTTGGCCAATCCTAGATGTGCCATGGCAAGCCTAGGATCATGTCTCAAGGCTTCATGAAAAGACCGGGCAGCCTCTACCCAGACATAGGAATGTAAATAAGCAACCCCCTGGTCGTAGTAGGCCTGGGCGATAGCAGAATTTGTGGTGACCTTCTGATGCATTTTTCCAGCTCCATCCATGAGCTTAACTGGCCGTTGCATCACCTCATCTGATGAGGTTCTAGGGATAGCTGCAATCTGTTGACTGATGTGTTCATCTTGAGCTGACACAGGCAATACAAGTGCTATCATAATGATTGTTAGTCCTATTGATGAACACAGTGAATTCACTAGCTTTTGTCGCATCCCAATTTCCTCCTTACGGTTGACCCGTGTTCGCTACCATCTAATTTTGGTCCGTCTTCGACAATTTCCCCGCCACAACTGGAGCCGGCACCAGCCGTACACCCATAGCAATGTTGGTTCACAACAATACGCCGGGTGGATAGTCTATCGTACGTAAAGTTTTTGATGTGCCTTGGGGCCAAAGTCTCAACCTTAAGATCAAGCATTTGATTGAAATCACAGTCGTACAAGCTACCATCCCAACCCACGGACAGCATATTACGACACATGAGGCCGGGAATAGCCATGGGGTTAAAGGCATAGAGCAGGCTCTCCATATATTTGTTGTACTTGCCATTAACCCTCAGGTAGTCCAAGAACCGGCTTATTGGCATGTTGGTAATACAGTACAAATCATTAAAGACGATCCCGAAATTCTCCTTCAACACTCGCGTATAATCATTTTTAAGTTTCTCTTGAGAAGGAGGCAAAGCAGTGCCCAAAGGATTGTAAACCAGATGAAGTTGGAGATCTGACCCATACTGGCCATACCCAACGGCGTTCAGCATCTTGAGGGCCCTTATGGAACGATCAAAAACACCATCACCTCTTTGCTCGTCCGTATTCTTTGCCGTATAGCAAGGTAAGGACGAAATAATGGTAACCTGCTGCTTGGCAAAAAATTCTGGGAGTAGTTGATAAGTCTCATTCACGGTCAATATCGTAAGATTACTCCGTACTATGATCTGACATCCGTGCTCAGAAACTTTTTGTACAAACCAACGAAAGTGCGGGTTCATCTCTGGAGCACCACCCGTAATATCAATTGTTTTAATATTCGAATCTGCGATGGCCTTGAGACAATATCTCATGGTCTCGCGGGTCATTATTTCTTGGCGATCAGGCCCAGCATCGACATGACAGTGAGTGCAAGTTTGATTGCACATCTTGCCCACATTAACCTGTAAGATTTCAATCCGGTTAGAACGTAGAGTTTGGATCCCTACCTGGGAAAGCCGTTCTCTAAAGCGGGGAAACCCATCAACCGATTTGTCAATAATCTGCATCTGCCGACCTGCATCTGCAAATTCATGATTGTTTGCTTTTAAAGATTTCATTATTCTCTCCAAAAAACCCTAGCAACAATCCTAAACAGTTTCATTAATTTTTTGAAATGTTTTTTCTGAAGTGACATTGCCTCTGCAATTAAGAGGGTTTATCCTGGTCAACCTTTGTCAGCCATGATAGGTTTAGAGACCACCAACAGCAGGTGGTTCTGATATTGGGGAGAAAACGTATGAGTAGACTCCAAACCCTTATCTTGTGCTTCTTTACCGCAGTTGTATCTGCATTTTCCCAGAGCAGTCCAGACTTGAATGAGGAGATTCAGAAACTTGTTTCTCTGGTTAGGAATGGAACATTTGATCGTGCAAAAATTGTTGCCTCCGAGTTGGTACGAGACCATCCTTATGTTTTTGATGCCCACATGGCATCTTTTCGAACCAACTTTGAAGCTTTTAGAGCCCAACCCGACAGCGCCAATAGTGCAACCCATCTAGAAAGTGCACTCAAACGCCTAGACTTTGCACGGCGCATCAATCCTCTCAACTACGAGGCCTGGGAATTTGCCCTTTCGTTTTGGAATCCAACTCGAGTATATGCCTTACCCAAAAACCAACAGTCTGAGCAGGCACTTATGGAGGCCGAGAATCTATTAGCCGATGGCGCCGAAGAAAGTGCAGCTGATGCGTTGAAACGGGCCATTTCTCTCGATTCCAGCTACGCTCCAGCCTATACGCGCTTGGCGGAGATCTATCTGCGAAGTGGTCAATATGATGAGGCTTTGGAAATCTCTCATACAGCTACGGAAAAAGCCCCGCAAGATCCTACAGGATTCTTCATGCTGGCCAGGGTTTTTGCACTACTCGGGAGGGGGGAAGAAGCAGTCGACAGTCTAATCTCAAGCCTACAGGAAGATCCAAGTTATCCACCCACTTGGCAACTAATGGCACAATTAGATCTGGGCGTTGAGCACATGGGTCAACATTTCCCTAAGCCTGTTTTATGGGTAATCGACCAAGAGATAGAGGAAGCAAGTGATCAAGATTTAGTTGGCATCCCTGAAGTCACTTATCCAGCATGGAAGGCCTATATCACAACCAAGGTACGTTGGCGCAAGTTTACCTTTCAAAGACGTAATCCTCAGTTTAAGGTCTACAGATATACGTTCCGAGAAGAACTCACGGCGCTCACTGACATGCTAGTTATCTGGAAAGAGATTAAGGCAGAAAATCCAAATAAAGAGGACGTACTCTTAGATCACTGGCTAGCTGCCAGTCAAGCAGGCGCATTAGATGCAGCGGTCTTTTCTGATCTATTCGTTGAACAATTCCGTCAGGACTTTACAGTGTGGAAGGTGGAAAATCCAAAAAAATTTAGAGACTACTTCTACAATTTTGTTTTCCCGCGGGCTCCAAAGCTAAATGAGCCCCTGGAAGGTTGATTTTCGATTGCTTGTTGCAAACAAATGGATGTATCAAATATGAGTAAAGGAGTACAGTGAATGAAACACTACAATATCCTGCCGAATACTAGACCCTTTGGTTATGTGATTATGTTAATACTACTAGTAGGACTGACAACACTCAGCTTCACTTTGGCAGAAGGAGAAGACAAACCAATGATTAGAATTGAAACTTCACTTGGTACCATGACAGTTGAATTGGATGCAGAAAAAGCTCCAGAAACAGTTAAAAATGTCCTCCAGTACGTTGATGACAAATTCTACGATTCCACTATCTTTCACCGTGTGATTAAGAACTTTATGATTCAAGGTGGAGGTTACGACTCCACAGGCCGAAAAGAAACCCGTGATCCCATCGCTAACGAAGCCAACAATGGTCTTAAAAACACGCTAGGAAGCCTAGCTATGGCACGAACTGCAGACCCTCACAGCGCCACCGCGCAATTTTTTATAAATCATAAAGATAATTCATTCCTCGATTATCCTGGACAAGATGGCTGGGGATATGCTGTTTTTGGAAAGCTTGTAGATGGAATGGATGTCTTAGACAAAATTGCCAACGTCAAGACCGGCAGTGGCGATGCCCCCGAAGAAACAATAGTAATCCACAGCATCTCACGGGTGGAAGAGTGAGTTAGCAATTGTGACCAGTTTGACCCAATCGGTAATTTTTTAAAAATTAACCGGTTATATTTCTTGCAAATACTGGCTCGGGGGCCAGGACTCGAACCTGAATCGGCGGCTCCAAAGGCCGCTGTCTTGCCAATTAGACGACCCCCGATCTGATGACGGATTAGATCTTATCTCAAAGACCTATCCGAAGTGAAGCTTATCGTTAAGCTATTTTCAATAAACCCTTCTTGTGTTATTTTTGTAGAGTAGTACGATAAATTTATTTGGTAAGGAGGCCCTAATGAGAGGTTTATTGTCCATTGCTCTCGCCATTGCAGTCTCCTTCAGTTTAGTTTCATTTCCCCTGGAAGGTCAGGATAGTGAAACCTATGCTGAGGAATATGACCTGTATCAGAAAATCGAAGCGGAAACCGATAGCACTAAACGACGGGAACTGATATTCGAGTTCCTTGAGACTTTCAAAGCATCGGTTCTCGACCCTAACGTCTCTTATTTATATGCACAATACTACAGTGGCCCACGCCAACGTTCGCAATGGCAGCAACTGGCTGATTTAGCTGAAGTATACTTGAGGCGTCGGCCCAATGATGGAACTGCCATTGCAGCAGCTACAGAAGCCTACCAAAAACTAGGCAATACGCAAAAGCTAGTCGACTTCGGAAGTAAGCTCTACAACGACTCCCCAAATGCTAATACCGCCTACTTTGTAGCCAAGGCCTATCAGGCACTCAATGACCCAGTCAATTTCCGTAAATGGGGACAACGAGTTATTCGACATGATGGCACCAACCTGCAGATTCTTGTTGAAGTTTCAAACTCCTATTGGAAATCCAATGATTTCCCCAACACGGCAACCTATGCAAAACGAGCTCTGGAGGCAATAGAAAAAGCTCAGAAACCTGACAGTCAGACAAGTGAGCAATGGAACACGCAATTAAACCAACTTCGTGCTTTTTGCTACCGGGCGATTGGAGAGTCCGATTACGTGACAAACAATTCTTCATCAGCATTAGCAAACTTCCAAAAATCAGTCGAATACGATGCAAAGAATGATTTCTCCCACTACCGGCTAGGAATGCTCTATTGGAGGGCTACGAAGACAAATCAGGCCATCATAGAACTCGCTAAAGCATCTGTTTTGAACGGACCAAGCTCTAAAGAGGCAAGAGATCAACTCAATCAGCTGTATCGTTCAGCCCACGGTAACACTAGAGGCCTCCCCGCTATTGTTCAGGGAGCAAGGAGAGACTTGGGCATGTAGCCACCATGAAAAACATCGAAGAGATGTTTAACTAGCAGCTTCAGCAGTTTCTACTTCCTGTAGGGGCATGGGGATCCCTAGAGCCACCTTGACCTCGCGCTCAACTTTCGCTGTGATGTCAGCATTCTCTCGAAGAAAGGTCTTGGCATTTTCGCGTCCCTGTCCTAGTCTATCCTGACCGTACGAAAACCATGAGCCACTTTTCTCTACAATTTTGTGAATAACGGCAAGGTCGAGCAGTTCCCCTTCCCGGGAAATGCCTAGTCCGAAGTTGATATCAAACTCAGCTTCCTTGAAGGGTGGAGCCATTTTGTTCTTAACGATCTTAGTTTTGGTACGATTCCCAACATTCTCCTCGCCATCCTTAATGGCAGCAATGCGTCGGATCTCTAGACGCACCGAAGAATAAAATTTGAGTGCTCGTCCCCCTGTAGTCGTCTCCGGATTACCAAACATTATTCCAATCTTCTCTCGAATTTGGTTGATGAAAATCAGACAAGTGTTGGACTTAGCAACGATACCTGTTAATTTTCGTAAAGCCTGGGACATCAAACGGGCATGGAGCCCTACATGTGAGTCACCCATTTCTCCGTCCAATTCCGCACGAGGGACTAGGGCTGCTACCGAATCAACAACCAGAATATCAATCGCACCACTGCGCACTAGCATCTCAGCAATCTCTAACGCCTGCTCACCACTATCGGGTTGGGAAACTAGTAGATCCTCAATGTTTACTCCAAGATTGCCCGCATATTCAGCATCCATTGCGTGTTCGGCATCAATGAAAGCAGCTGTTCCCCCCTGTCGTTGGGCTTCAGCAATGGCATGTAACGCAACGGTTGTCTTCCCACTTGCTTCTGGACCATAGACCTCAACAACTCGCCCACGTGGTAAACCTCCAATGCCTAGGGCCGCATCAATGGATATGGATCCAGTGGAAATGACCGGAACGTCAAAAGTGGTCTGGTCACCTAGTTTCATAATTGACCCCTTCCCAAATTGCCTCTCAATCTGGGTCAGAGCCGTGTCGATGGCTCGCTGTTTGTTACGCTCTTCACTCATGATTTCACCTTTCCTTAATGGTCTTGCTATCGCACCGTTCAGATTGCTATTTTGACTTGTCATTTTAACCCATGCCCCCGACGAGGATTTTGAACTCCCGTCACACAGAAATACATAGATTACTCTTGATGGAATGAACCAACTTCGGGAAAACAAAAAGAATAGGAAGAAAAATACCGATTCGTTTTCCCATCAGTGTTGACAGAAATAGGCACAGAATGCTTTAATTACGCGTCCTAGGGACTGTTTTTGGAGGTAGCTATGTCGAAAGTTTGTGAGATTTGCGGAAAGGGGCCTCGCTTTGGCAATAACGTCTCACACGCTCACAACTTAACAAAGCGCCGTTGGAACCCAAACCTACAACGTGTACGTGCCGTCGTGCATGGTACCGTATGCCGCATGAGGGTTTGCACCCAATGCCTTAAAGCTGGCAAAGTCCAAAAACCTTCAATTGTGTAGGCACTCTTGCTCCTAGATTTTTCCCAACATAGGATTGGCCGAATGCCCTATTCAGCGCTTACTCTTCCGGTTTGCTGGGTTTCTGGAACGTTCAATGTCCCGTACACCCCGGATAGCTTTGACACAGTTCATGACCTCATCTAGATGTTGTGCATCATTGATGTCGACAGTCATGTCAATGAGTCCATAACAATTATCTACAATGTCCGCATTCACATTTGCAATATTTGTTTTCACTGTTGAAACAGCCGAAGTAATATCAGCTAAAATGCCCTTTCGATCTTCGGTAGAAACAAGTAATCGAATAGGATAGATCGTCTTTTGCCCATCCGTTGTCCATGTCACTTTTATCTTTCGTTCTGGATCCAACAGAAATTTCTCAATGTTTGAACAGTCAACAGAGTGAACTGAAACACCCCTCCCAGAGGTCATGTAACCCATTATCTCCTCACCCCGAATAGGATCACAACACTGAGCCCGAGAGACTAATATGTCATCATGCCCACTCACCTGAATAGCGACATCTGAACGCCTCAGAACCTTTTTTACGACTTGAGTAAATTTTGACTCTACATCCTCCTGAGCGCCCTCTTCAATTTTCTTGGGATCCAAATACCCAAGTACCTGCCGAGGGGACAGAGTACCAAATCCAACCGCGGCGAATAGATCATCCTTCTGGGAAAATTCCAAATCAGTGACAAGAGTATCCAACTTGTCTTTGTATTTTTTTAGTGTGATTTTATAGACTCGAGCGTTGTCTTGAAGCAACTTCTTTCCTAACGTGACTGCTTCTTCTTTTTTCTTCAGATTAATCCATCGCCTTAGAGCATTTCTGGCACGCGAGGTTTTGACAAAATTCAACCATTCACGGTTGGGCTGTGCGCCCTTGGCCGTTACAATCTCAACCATCTCTCCGTTATTCAGTTTATATTTCAGAGGAACAATGCGTCCGTTTATCCTTGCCCCCACGCACTTGTGACCGACTTCTGTGTGAATAGCATAAGCAAAGTCCACTGGAGTCGTACCCCGTGGCAGTGTGATCACCTCTCCTCGAGGAGTAAAGGTGTAGACTTCTTCGGGGTAGAGATCAATCTTTAGATTACTTAAAAACTGATGGGGATCGTTAACCTCATGTTGCCACTCTAGTAGCTGTCGCAACCATTGAAAACGCTTATCATCCTTATCTTTTCCCAGTTTTCCCTCTTTGTACTTCCAATGTGCTGCTATTCCCTCTTCGGCAACTCTATCCATCTCATGAGTTCTGATTTGTAACTCAAATGTACCCCCATCAGGACTTACCACCGTTGTATGCAGTGACTGGTATTGGTTCCGTCGAGGTGTGGCAATAAAATCCTTGATTCTTCCCGGAACTGGATTCCACATATCGTGAACAATTCCTAGTATGGTGTAGCACTCGCTTACCGTATCCACAAGGATACGAATAGCTAACAAGTCATGCACTTGATCAATCCCAATTTTTTGTTGTTTTATCTTCTGGTAAGTACTGTAGTTGCGCTTGACACGATTGCCCATCGTAGCTTTAATATCCTCTTCTTTAAAGCGCGCGCGCATTAACTGCATTATTTCTTGGCTAAACTGTTCGACACTAGCCCTTTGTCTCTCAATCTGGTCTGAAATATTCTCACAGGCGACTGGATCCAAATTTAAAAAAGCCAAATCCTCCATTTCACCTCGTACCTTGGCCATTCCTAGGCGATGAGCAATAGGAATATAGACATCCAATGTTTCCCTCGCAATTATTTTTCTCTTCTCAGGAGGCAGGTATTCGAGTGTTCTAAGATTGTCAAGACGATCAGCTAGCTTTACCAATATAACCCTGATGTCATCCACCATTGCTAGCAAGAGTTTTCTGAAATTTTCCGCCTGTTTCTCTTGTCGCGAGGCAAATCTGATCTGGCTTATCTTGGTGACCCCGTCCACCAAATGAGCGATATCCTCTCCAAAATACTCTCGGATGGCATCTACCGTAGTTAAGGTATCCTCAACCACATCGTGCAGTAATCCCACACTGACACAAGCAACATCGAGTTGCATTTCTGCTAAAATATTTGCTACTTGAAGAGGATGGGAAAGATAGGGCTCCCCCGACTGACGAGTTTGTCCCCCGTGTTCACGAGCTGAAAAAGTATAAGCTTTTCTCAGAAGTTCTAGATCCGCACTTGGATGGTGCTTTTGAATCGTTTTCTCAAGATCTTCACAACTAATCATCTAACCCCATCTTATCATTGGATTAGAGAAAAAGATGTCTCACTTGGGTCTACTGACATCGGTACCGCTGACACCAGTTCCATAGACCTTTAACTGATCACCGGTCAGAACCGGCCGATCTGTGGAGAAAACGTTAAACCATGTCTTCACGAAAGCAAAAAAAAAGGAGAGAGATAAAATTCCCTCTCCTTATAGTTGCCTTACGATTCAATGCAAGATTACTCGGCGTCACCACCTACTCGTCGACGTGCCTCTGCCTCTTCCGCTTCCTTTTTACGCTTTAGGTCAAGCGCATCCAAGGCCAAGCGATCTGCCTCCAATTCCCATTTACCCTTGGCTCCCTCGTCCGTCTCTAACTTGGCTTTTTCACGGTATAGGAGATTCAAGTATTGCATAGCATCAACATACTCTGGATTAAGCTCCAAAGCCTTTTTCAAGTTGTCAATGCCTTCATCAACCAAAAGATTAATGGACACAACGTGCTCCGGATCCAGAAACTCAACACTTTCTCCGTTCATACCGGTATCATCGTAGGAGAGCTGCCAGTTAATTGTTGCAATTCCATACAGCGGCTCCGGGTTATCCGGCTCAACCTCTATACGATTCCTATACCATTCCTTAGCACGGTCGTATTCTCCCATTCCACTGTAGAGGCCCGCCAAGTTCGCCATAGACGTAGCACGATCAACCAAACCGTCTTCGCTCTCTAGATTGGCCTTGTCGAGAACTGCCTCAAAATTTTCAATAGCCTTATTTGCAAACGTGACATTTTCCGCACTCGTTCCCTGGGGAATGTATTGAGCACGGTAGGCTATAGCCATGTAAAGATAAGCCCGGGTCAATTCCGGATCTCTAGCGACGGCTTCCTCAAAATGAGAAATGGCCTCATTAAATTTTTTATTCGTATAGGCGCCAACGCCCTGATTGAGCTCATCACGAGCGGCAAGCTGATCGATTACCGAACAACCAGATGCCACCAAGCCCACCGTCAAAACAGCCACAACGGCACAGAGTCTGCTGGAAAAATTCATTCCAAACCCACCTCCACTGGTTATTGGTCAGGAGTCATGAGACCAACATCTCCAACGCCAGCACCCTTGGCGATGTCGATGATATTGACCACGTCCCCAAAAGGAAGATCTGCATCTCCCTGGATGAACATATTTTTGTTGGCACGGGCACTGTATATACCGAAAAGTTGTGCTCCCAGTTGATCAAGCGTTGCATCGTCCTGGTTAATACGCAGTCTCCCCTGAGCATCGATGGACACAACAATAGCGTCCGACTTGATAATCAAGTCTTCGGGAAGATCTTCAGGCATCTCCTGCGGAACACGGGCCTGGAGGTCATATTGGATGGTCGGCTGAATTACCATGAAGATAATTAGTAAAACCAGCAAAATATCAATATAAGGAGTGATATTTATATCTGATGAAGGGCCACCACCGGTTCCCGCTGACATTCCCATTATCGTTTTACCTCTATTCTTCCTTTTCTCGATCTACCATCAAACCGATCTGTTCCACTCCAGCCTCACGAGCTCGTGTTACAAGTTCCACCACTGTTCCATAAGGAACTGCAACATCCCCTTTGACAAACAAGGGCAATTCAGGAGCACGTGAAACCTGATCGACTAACTGTTCAATAATCTCATCATCGGGTACTAGATCACGATTAATATAAACTTGGCCATTTCGAGTCACGGTTACCATGGTTGCATTTTCATCATCGACCAAAGGAGCTTCCTGAGCATTTTTGGCAGTGGCCTTGTTGACGTAAACGCCTTCCTGCAAGAGTGGAACCGTTAGCATAAAAATAATAAGTAGCACTAACATCACATCAGCTAACGGAGTGACATTAATGTCCGCAGTCACTCCACTACCGCTACCACCGCCACTCATTGACATTATTCGCTAGCTCCTCGCTTTAGGAAGAAATCGATCAATTCAGAAGATGAATTGTTCATTTCCACTACAAATGACTCAACTTTGGTAGAGAAATAGTTGTACATCCAAACCGCAGGAACTGCCACAAAAAGCCCCATCGCCGTTGCAACGAGTGCTTCGGATATTCCGCCGGCTACCGCGGCCAAACCTGTTGTCTCTCCTGCCGTCATGCCCTGAAATGCGTTAATGATTCCAACCGTGGTTCCAAAGAGCCCCACAAAGGGTGCCGTAGCACCGATCGTGGCCAAGCCACCCAGACCCCTCCTAAACTGCTCAATAGTGACTCCCGTGGCTCTCTCCAACGCTCTTCCAGCCGCTTCAACGTTCTTCTCCTGCAACCCAGCTCCCAACACTTTGGCTAGATGGCTTTTCTCATACTGCCCCGCCAAGTCAGCGGCCTCACTCATATTGCCACTTTGCAAAGCCTCGGAAAGGGCTGGAGCAAATTCCTTGGATTCGTTGATCGCAGCTCTATAGGCAAGGTATCTCTCAATCATAACTGAAATCGACCACACCGACTGGATGATAAGGACCACCACAACCGCCTTTGCCAAAAAACCCATCTGTCCCCACATCTCCATGAAACTAGTCATACATACCTCCAAAAACTATCCAGTTTGTTCTCATACACATAAATTCTGATAACGTACCTAAATACTAATTAAGTATAAAGTTTACCGTCACAGTTGCAATGACTGCGACCGGCTCCCCATTAAGCAGGGTGGGCGAATATTGCCACTGGCTTACCGCTTTGACTGCCTCATCGTTCAACAACGGATGCCCCCTGATAATCTTGACCTCAGCAACCTCACCAAATTCGCCTACTGTTACCTGAAGTAATACTATTCCTTGAACACGTGCACGCTTGGCCAATTCGGGATAAACAGGCTCTACTCTCTTAATAAGCTTGGAAGACTGAACGTTTCCGCCCACACGAATTGGATCCTTCTTTTTTGGTGGTGGTGGTGGTGGTGGTGCAGCAGAAGGAATCGAAGACAGTACGTTACCAACAACGCCTCCCGGCACTCCGCCCAGAATACCTCCCCCTCCAGTCTGAACTACACTGGAAATCTCCGGAATATCCTCCATGGGGGGAGGAATCTCCTCGGGGATCTCCTTGGGCGCCACAAACTGCGAAGCATCCAATTTCACAACCTGTACCCGCTTCACCGGCGGAGGGGGTGCAGCTGGTGGTGGTGGTGGTGGTGGTGGCGGTGGTGGTGGTGGTGGTGCAGCAAGAAATGTTAGTAACTCCTGATCCGGCAATGCATCATAGTAGTAGAGGGGAAGCACGATCATCGTTACAATGACGAGCGAATGAACGGCAAAGGAAACCAGCATCGTCTTCTTGCTACGGCCATCAACTTCGTCGGTAGATTCAATCAGATTTTCAAACATTAGTTCCCTTCCTCATCCTACGAATCTCTTCAGTAACCACTAGGAACAGCCAAAAGAATGACTTTCCTGCGATGGGCAATAGTACTACTGGCCTTAAATGGAGTCAAGGCACTTTTCTTCCCTTTACGAACATTAGTGCACAATGAAAAAGTCCTACATTAACAAGCCCTCTTCAACTCACTTGATTGTCTATTTAGTATTGAAAAGCTCTTTTTCTTTTCCATTTATTTCTTCCACCAATTATTTCTTCCACCAAAAAACAATCGGACTGGCAATGGCAATCGATGAATAGGTTCCCACAAGTATCCCGATCACAAGAGCAAAAGAGAATCCACTGAGTACCTGCCCACCAAAAAGATATAGGGAGAAAACCGCCAAGAAAGTCATCCCAGAAGTCATAATCGTTCGATTCAGGGTCTGGTTAATGCTAACATTTATAACCGTAGCTAAATCATCTCGACGCATCAATCTCAAGTTCTCCCGGACCCTATCAAACACCACAATAGTGTCGTTGATAGAATATCCGACT
>JAYZCG010000020.1:0-33138 GCA_036338435.1 Acidobacteriota bacterium | reverse complement strand
CAAGTGAGGAGGAGATTATCCAGGCCATGGATGGAAATCTTTGTCGATGCGGGACTTATACGCGCATTAAACAGGCCATTGTACAGGCGGCTCAGGAGGTAAGAAACTCATGAAAAACACAATCGATCGACGAGAGTTTTTAAATCGAGCTGGATTGACGCTGGCAGTGATTGCAACACCTTCAGGGTTAGAACTCATGGCCATGGGACAGGAGAACGCTGAGTCGTTAGGGCTATTCAGTCCGGGTCCATGGCTACAAATTACCCCCGATAATCGGGTCACGGTCCTACTGTGTAAATCGGAGATGGGCCAAGGTATTCATACAGCCATACCTATGATAGTAGCAGATGAACTGGAAGCCAATTGGAATCAGGTTGAGACGAAAATGGCCCCAGTGGAAGCCGAATTTGCCGATCCAGTACACCACATGCATGCAACTTTCGGAAGCCAGAGTATAAGACATCTTTATCTCCCGCTACGCAAACTCGGTGCAGCTGGACGAGAAATTTTGGTTGAGGCAGCAGCCCGGAAGTGGAATGTTGACGCCAGCGAGTGTCAGGCCATCCAAGGCAAGATCCACCACAAATCCAGTGGCCGCACCTTTTCATATGGAGAATTGGTGAAGGAAGCTTCTAGTGTGCCAATTCCTGAGAATCCGCGACTGAAACAAAAAAGTGAATTCAAATTAATGGGCACTGCAGTGTCTCGTTTAGATATTCCGGCCAAGGTCAGTGGAAAAGCCAAGTTTGGCATTGACACCTTTGTGCCTGACATGCTTTACGGCGTTGTCTCCCGTCCGTCTACCTATGGAGCCAAGATAACGTCTTACAATGAACAAGCCGCCATGGAAGTCGAAGGAGTACGCCATGTCGTTAAAATTGAACGTGGCATCGGGATCTGTGCCGACACCCTGGAAGCTGCCTGGAAAGGACGGGAAGCCCTCAATGCTGAATGGGACAACGGGGTCGAACCCCAGTTAAGCACAGCAAGCATGGACGAATTCCTATCCCATAGTCTAGATCAGCAGGGCCTCGAAGCCCGCAATGACGAAGGTGTTCCGAAAGCTCTCAGGCAGGCCAAAAAGAGGGTCCAGGCCGACTATTTCCTCCCGTATCTTTCCCATGCAGTCATGGAACCCATGAATGCTACCGCACACGTGCAGGCAAATCGATGTGAGGTGTGGAGTCCTTGTCAGAGTCAGACTGGTGTCCAACGGGCAACTGCTGGCATAACGGGCATGAAACCCGAGCAAATAGAGGTTCACACCACCTATCTTGGAGGAGGATACGGCGGCCGTGGAGCAACTGATGGAGTTGAAGAAGCAGTATCACTCTCCAAGGCCACAGGCAAACCCATCAAGGTCGTGTGGACACGGGAAGAAGATATTCAATATGAGGCGTATCGCCCTGGCTACGGCCACCGAGTTGAAGCCTCCCTGAATGAGAATGGCCAGGTAACCGCTTGGTTTCACCGGGTAGCCGGCTCAATCGTCCACGGACGAGGGCCAGGACCTCGAGTGGATTCAGGCGCCGTGGGTGGGCTAAGAGATTTACAATACCAGGTTCCAAGCATTAAGGTGGACTATATCTGGGTGAACAAACCAATTCCGGTACGACCCTGGCGCAACCCCTCCGGTTCCCACAACGGCTTTGCAGTGGAAAGCTTTATGGATGAACTCGCTCATGAAGCCAACCAGGATCCTGTGGAGTTTCGCCTACAACATCTCAAACACGACCCAAGAGGCCATAGAGTGGTTGAGCTAGCCGCAGAAAAATCTGGTTGGGACAAGCCTATATCGCGCGGTCAAGGTAGAGGAATCGCCACCTTTTACTCCCATGGAAGTTATGTTACTGAGGTGGCAGAGATTTCAGTCAACAAAGATACGGGGATCATCCAAGTTCACCGTGTCGTTTGTGCTGTCGATTGTGGACCCGTAATCAACACAGACACGCTCAAAGCTCAAATATCAGGAGCTCTCATTATGGGTTTGAGCGCAGCACTGATGGAAAAGGTCGAGTTTGCTAATGGTGGAGTCAAATCTGCAAATTTCTTTGATTATCCCTTATTACGTATGAGCCAAGCTCCGGAAGTGGAAGTTCACACAGTCACCAGTGATGCAAAGATCGGCGGAGGTGGTGAACCTTCTCTACCTCCCATAGCTCCGGCTGTAGCAAATGCTCTTTTCTCAATCACGGGTGTTCGGATTAGACGTCTGCCGATGACGCCCGAAAGAATCAAGGAAGCTATTAAAAATAGTTGATTGTTATGACGTTGCAGTAAAGGGCACCGAAAGGATAAGGGAGAAGAGGCCTGAGGAGGTAAGATGCTGCTTGTTCTATACAACGTTCAATACCTCCCAAGGTTCTGTGCATTAGGTGGTTACCCCTCAGTATTGAAATAGCATTATGGTAAGTAATTGTCGAAAATAACCCTCTTTGAATCTGAAGAGTCCTTGGCTATCAGACGGACCGTAATCCTCCACATACCGGCCATACCAAGTACTCCTTCAATCCCATAGGAATTGTCCGAATCCAGAGTTCCTTCATATCGCTGGTTTGGCATATCCATATCGGTCATCGTTACATCTAGAAAGACTGCGTTCATGTCGGTAATGTAATTACCATCTTGGTCTTGTACCCACACCTTAATCTGATTGTGTCCCACGCGATTGGGCTCGATTGTCAGTGCAACGTCAAAATCGCTGCCGTTGGACACAAGACTGGGTCCAGCCGGACCCGAAGCCGTTGCCGCCGGGGGTAAATTGGTTAGAAATACCACAACCAAAAGAATCAATATGCCCAGTACTACTTCGATTTGGACGAAACGGTTTAATCGATTGAGAATCTCCAGAGTTCCTTCCAGCGCACGCTCCCCTAGCTCAGCCAAATGTTGTCTCAGTTGGGGCTTAACCACCAAAAGATTTACAGCCCCCAGGGCCAACAGGGGTAGAAAGAGAACAATTTTGGTCAAGAGTGCTAATCCATACCAAGTCGCGACAAAAGTCGACCAAGAAGGTATGTGTATCCAGGTGGTGTATATACCAGTAAGGAGAATTGTCGCGACACAAAACTGTGCCATCTTCGAAAACCGGGGTATAACGCCGCCCATCAACTGAAGATAACCCTTGGATTTGTCCCCTGGGAATAAACGCATTAGCAACAAAAGATACAATAATCCCCCAACCCACATGGCCGTGGCCAGTAGGTGTAAAGCGTCTGTTCCCACGGCCATTGCCTTCCACTCATTGACCGCAGCGGCATGTCCAGAATTGGCAACCGTGAGAAAGAGAACAGCACCTAGAACTGCACCCACATACAATATGACAAAGCTCCTGAACGAATCTTGTGGAGAAGTCCAGATGAGTCGATAAATCCACAACAAAAGGCCGGATAGAAGAATCAACACCATGCCATAACCCCACATCCGTCCGTATTGGCTCATAGACACTACGGCGTTTAAAATAGACCAGTTCACCGCTTCTGGTAGGGTCGAGTCGGCCATGGCGGCGGCCTTAAAGAGGAGATTTAGAATAGCCGTGACCAAAAGCACAGCCCAACTCCAGGAAAAAAAGCGTAAAAAGACACGCCTAATTTCACCAAACACTTCCGCAGAAAACTCAGATGAGACAGTTTTAACGGCTGGTAACAGAATCACACCACCAAACGTGAACCCTCCTACAAACATCATGATCGCCAAAAGATATACCCAGCGGTTGATAGCTAATCCGACACTAGGCCAACGACTTGGATCTCCAGAATCGGCAACTACCATTCCAGAGATCTGAAATTCCTCTCCCACCGAAAATCCAAAGTTTCCTCCGATTTGATGACCGTCTGAGGACGTGGCCCTCCAACTGACAGTATAGATTCCCTGGGGAAGACCTTCTCTAACTCCGACGGACAACACTCTGCGATTTCTAGAGAGCTCTGTCTCACCCTGATGTACGGATAGTCCATTGTGGTTTAGAACCATCAGACCATTAAAAATGGCCTCAATCCCCTCATTGAAATGTAACTCCACCCTTGGTGGGGCCTTCTCTAACCTTGAATTCGCAGGAGGAATCGTATTCAGAAGAGTTGCATGGCCCATTAGGCTGGTTATAACTAAAAAGAAGGCCACACTGATCATCCCCACCTTTACAAAGCGTCGGAACACTCGTAAAAACATCATGCTCATATCAGACTCCATTCGCAGTAGGTATTACACACCTTAGTGGATTTTTCGATCGTCAAAAATCTTGTTTTTGTTCCTTGATAGTACTGGGTCTTAGGTCTCCGAACAACACTATTACGAAATCTACCTTTCACGTTTCACGTTTGAGACATAAAATAAAAAATGTAGTATCAAGTATACGTTTGTCCACAAAGACAAACAATGGAGGAAATGATGAGCGCACATAGAACTGAAAAAGATTCCATGGGGGAAATGCAGGTTCCTGCCAAAAGTTATTACGGAGCACAGACGCAACGGGCTGTGCTTAACTTTCCAATTAGCGATTTGCGCTTTTCCAGACCTTTTATCCGTGCACTAGGGCTCATCAAAAAAGCAGTGGCAGAAAGCAATCTTGATTTAGGACTTCTAGACCAAGAGCTGGCTACTGCTATCATTAAAGCGGCGGGAGAAGTGGCTGAGGGAAAGCTAGATGAGCAATTTGTAGTGGATATTTTTCAGACTGGATCCGGTACTTCGACCAATATGAATGCCAACGAAGTGATCGCCAACCGTGCCATAGAAATCCGAGGTGGAAAAATTGGTAGTCGTGATGTGCATCCCAACGACCACGTGAACATGGGACAGTCTAGCAACGATGTCATTCCAACGGCTATTCACGTATCCGCCCTTGAAGAGATTGACAAGAGTCTGATACCAGCACTCAATCAACTGCAAGTAGCACTACGGAATAAATCCCAGGAATTTGACGACGTGATGAAAATCGGTAGGACTCACTTGCAAGATGCTGTGCCCGTACGTCTGGGTCAAGAATTTTCGGCATACGTCACCATGATAGAGCACGGAATCAGGAGAGTAGAATCAGCTCGCACATCTCTTGCTGAACTTGCCATCGGAGGAACGGCCGTGGGTACCGGACTAAATTGCCATCCCGAAGTTCCAGCCAAAGTGGTTGCTAAGCTTTCCCATTGGACTGGAGTTTCTTTTCAGGAGGCCACAAACAAATTCGAAGCCCTGGCATCAAAAGATGCTGCAGTAGAAGCGAGTGGAATGCTTAAAACCATTGCAACCAGCTTAATGAAGATCGCTAATGACCTTCGCTGGCTGGGATCAGGTCCCCGTTGTGGAATAGGCGAACTCCTCCTTCCTGCCGTTCAACCTGGCAGTTCCATTATGCCCGGGAAAGTAAACCCAGTTATCCCGGAAGCTGTCACTATGATTGCGGCCCAAGTGATTGGCAATGACCTTACCATTACCATTGGAGGGCAATCCGGCAACTTCGAACTAAACGTTATGAAGCCGATTATTGCCTACAATCTTCTCCAATCTATTCACCTACTAAGTACAGGTTCAACCATTCTGGCTGAGAATTGTATAGACAACCTGAGGGTCGACCGGGAAAGAAGCAAAGAAATGGTAGAGCGCTCTCTGGCCATGGTCACTTCGCTAGTACCAAAAATCGGCTACGACAATGCTGCATCAATTGCAAAGGAAGCATACGAGACTGGCCGCAACATTAGAGAATTGATCATAGAAAAGCAGATCCTTTCTAAAGAAGATCTGGAGAAGGCTCTTGATCCTCGGTCAATGACGGAAGGTGGATCGTAGATCTGCACATTTTATGTTCTACGAAATGACCTGGCGAGGCTAGTTATTTACATCAACCGGCATTAAACGCACCCGGAGACCTACCTTTAGCCTGTGCTGCGGATTGGGAAGTTCATAGTAGACAGGAATGGTCAGAGTTTCTGGATTGATCTCACTGCCCACCATTTGGAAGCGACCCTTAAACATCTCGTCCGGATAGGCATCAGTGACAACCATGGCATCAGGGGCATCACGAAATTTCCCTAGGTCCCTTTCATAAATGTTGGCCTGAACCCAAACCGTGGAGAGGTCGATGATAGTCAGGAGTTCTCGGAACTCACCATCGGGATTGATGTCACCTGACACGACATCAATGTCATCAATGTAACCATCAATCGGTGAATTAATGATAACAGTACGAGGATCACGCCTTTTAATAACACCTAACTGACGTTGATTCTGTTGATCAGCAATCTGAAGTGATTTCAGAGCAGTGTCATAGATCTTCTTGCGCCGCTTAACCTCTGCCTCATAATGTGGACTGGCCTTGGCTATTTCCACAGCACGTCGGTAATCGTTAAGAGCCAAACGGGATTTTTCTTTGACAATTTCCAAATGCTCCTTGATATCGATAGTACGGTCATTGAGAGGAAGTCTTTCGTTAGCTGGAAGTTCCAAGACCGTGCGGGCCAGCGGCTGCTCCTTCTTAACACTAGCTCCCTCATAAACCCCCTCTTCTAGATAAATCTTGCCCCACATGTTGGCTGTCACTTTTACGATCAGATCTGGTCTAGGAATCACTTCCCCAAAATATTCCTCTTGGGAATATCCTGTCCCAGTTCCCAAAACCAACAACGAAAATGATAAGACACTCAGACCACAATACTGCATTAATTCCCAGACTCCGGTGATTTGTTATCTCCTCCCTTGGCCTGCTGCGCTTCAACCCCATCCTCAGGATAAACGTTTACCAACATGCCGGGCTTTAACCAATGTTCAGGGTTACTGACCTCATAGAGAACCCGTAGGGCCTTCGACTCCTCATCAACATCAGGTCTGATTTCCACAAGTCTACCGGCAAAAATTTGTTTCAAAGTGATGGAACGTAGTGTGACATCAGACTGATTCTCCATCACATATAGATCCTGTGGGAGCGCGTAGACCTCAACCCAGACTACAGATGGATCAACAATTTCAAAAATTGGGTCGTTTTCATACACCATCTGTCCAGCTGAATAGGTAGCTTGGCTAATTGTCCCACTAATGGGTGCAACAAGCTGTGTCTCATAAAGAGCGTTCCGTCGAAGTTGAGAATCATGTAAGGTAAGTTTTTCCCGAGCCCTTTCAGCTGCTATTTTAGCGGCATGATAATCCTTCTCTAAACTTTCAAACGCGCGGCCGGAGAGGACACCCAAATCAAGAAGTGTTGACCCTTGCTGATAGTCCGATTCTAACTGGGCATAGATTTCACTTGTCTCCATAATCACTTTTTGAAGTTCCCATCTTTGATTGAGGAGATGAGAGTAATCATGTGTATTGAAATGGTTTTCGACCACGCCTAATATCTGTCCTTTGCGTACCTGGTCTCCGATCTTGGGGGCACCATTTGTAAAGGATACAATTCCAGGTAATGGACTTCGCACCTGAGTGATGTGGTTGGTCGCATGACGCACGACACCATTGAATACCCGGGTAGAAGAGACAGGCTGGAATTCTTTGCGCGAAGGGCTAGATTCACCTGGATAGATTGTTTTTGATCTATAGACTGTCTGCAATGCGTGGGGCTCGTGATCTGGCGGGTTGAGTGCTGCCACTTCCAGAATCCCCACCTCCGTAGTATCCCAAAAACTGTTCGCGAAAATCCACACCACCCCAGCCAGTCCAACCACAATCACTGCGTAGGAAACCGAGGATCCAATAGGATTAGTTCGAAAACGCTGTATCACCAATCCGATAGTGAACAGGAATAACGTTGTTTGGAAAAACACCGCAGACCAGTAGGTAGGCTTTGCCTCCAGAAGAACCGTGATCTCGCCACTATTCTTTGTCCCACTGTCATCTTCAAACTCAAAATCAAGTTTCCACTCACCGGCACGCGAAAAGACATGTTGGAAACGATGAACTCCTGCCTCTGTAGCTTCCTCGGTTACTTCTACGGGATAGTTTGATCCATCCCCTTGTGTAAACCGGACTTGCAGGGAGGAAGTCAGAAATGGGATGAGCCCCCCCAGAAGGGGATCATCAATGGCTGCGTTTTCCTCCAAACGGATCAGAAACTGGGTACTGTCCCCAACCAGGGGAGTATTCGGAAGTTGGGCAACTGTTATTTGAAATTGCCCACTAGGCCCAACATTTAAAATTTCCAGTCGGGGATGTATCTCTAATCCGTCTCCATGGATTACTCCCTCGTGTGCCCACACTGGACTCAACTCTACGACAAGAAACAAAAAAGTAAAGGTAACGAACCAACGTCTAGAGACCATTACACTTCTCCCCCCAGACACAATAATTAGTGATCCTAACAAACTTCAAAATATTTTTCATAACAAGGACGATTACTCAATTTCTTGTAATCGACCACCCACCGCTCTCTCCAATGAGATCAACGACTGATTTACCTCAAAATCTGCTTCCAATTTTTCCAATTCAGTTTCCATAGAGTCTTCAATTTGGCCAAGCAAATCTTCCAGACCCTCTCCAGTGAGCTGATAAGCCATGTTCCACTGCTTTATGTTTTCCTCCAACTTCGGAACTAGCTTATTCTGGTACAGTTCAACGGTTGCTTGATTGAGACTGTAGTCTCGGTAGGCGGAAATAACCTGGCTTCTCACCAAAGACTCAATCTGCGCTACCTGTCTCTCCCTCAAATTCCTAGATGCTTTTGCTGCTGCTATATTCCCCGAATTGTTATCCAAAAATGGCAGAGGGATAGTAAGTGTGAGATTGAATGAATGGTCTGCAGATCTGGCCGATTCGATGATGCCTAGAGGACGAAAATCAGAGTCGTGCAAAATATCCCGACTATAAGAGTACCCAGTTCCAAGCTCCCAATCTCTTTTGGACACGGCCTCTTCCATTTTCACCTCAAGATCCGCCTGATCAACCGCGACACGTATCGATTTGAGATCAGGCCTATTCGAGAGAGCAAATCTCAACACTCTTGATGCATCCGGAATCTGCAACGCATCCACACTCTCTTCAACCGCAATATATTCTGCCTCTGCCTGTGATCCAATAAGGATATTTAATTCGGACTGAGCCTTCCACCGCTCAGTCTCCACTTGTCCTTTGACGGCGTCTAGCTTGATGATCTCTATTTGCAACTGCGCTGTATGCAGAGCAGGAATCTCTCCCTGCTCAACGCGTACCAGGTCTAGTTCCAACAAAGCATTGATCCGTTCGCTGTAACTTTCAACCAAGGACAATTGTTTCTGAGCCCACACCAACTGTAAATAGGCAGTGCGGATCTCTGAAACCAATACCCTTAGGAAATTTTCCGATTCTAGAATTGACTGTTCTAGCTGTGCCTGAGCAATCTGTCGTCGTAACTGTCTCTTGCCGCCCCTCTCCCAAGTTTGGGAAATCCCCAGTGAAAGTTCATAGCTATCAGCACTCGACAGGGATGATTCGGTATCTAATGCAGGATTAGGTCGTTTGCCGGCCTGTTGAAGTTGAGCCTCCAAGACCCGAATCTGCTCCAATTGAGTCTGATATGTTAAGTTGTTTGGTGCCCGTTCTAGGGCTTCCTTAAGCATGAGCTGCTGACCTTCTACATGCCAAGTCCAAGCTATCACAAGCAATAAGGCCGCAATGAGTTGCCAACAGCGAATGTAACAAGATGATCTGATCATTTCGTACTTTCCACGTTGTTCTAGTAAAACCATCACCCGTTATTATACCTAGTGAACATGGCCGGGGGTTTTATCCCCCCCATCATCCATTTTCTCAAATTCATCCAGTCGATTTTCTACAGGCTTGAGTAGTGCTGAGTCAGTCACATCTAATTGCTCATAACTGTAGAGCAGCCGCTGGAGGGCATCTCTCTCGATAGTATTAAATTCAGTAATATCATGGGAGTGTCGAATGTCTACACTGCGTATAAAATCGAGAGCATTCTCCAGATGGTCACGAGCTAACGTCCACTGCCTCAACCTAAAATAGGCAATCCCCAGGTTGTACCATGCTCTACCTTCGCCAAGGGGATCACCGGCCTCCTGGGACAACGTCATGGTACGCTGAAGTGATTTGACGGCAGGTGTATAGTCGCCCTTCATTATCTGTACATAACCAATATTTAACCATGCGTTTGCCTGCCAGATCTTGTTATTGATTTCTGCTGCTGCTTCAGCCGCTTGCACAGAATAAACGAGTGAGTCATCCAAATTACCAAGATGGAGATGGGCAGTGCCCACGTTGAAGAGGGCGAGAGTGAGCTTGGCTTTGTCGCCAATCCTACGGGCCACGTCCAAAGCCAACTCGCAGTCGACAAGAGCACGCTCTGGCTGACCGGTCCCCAGATAGGCGTAAGAACTAGAAAGATAAGTGGAAAATAAAAAGGATTGATCTTCTAATTCCCTTGCCGTGCTGCGTACCGATACGATCAGATCCATAGCTCCATCGAATTCTCCGTCATTTAGCATTTGTGTTGCACTAATACGATCTCTACGGGCTTCAAATCGTCTCTGCAGAGAGTTCTCTCCTGTGACTTCGGTTACTAGTCGAGCAAGTTCAAGTCCACTTTGCAGCAGTTCATCGGAATAACGAACTCGACGCTGCTCGGGCCTGTCGCGCCAAGAATGAATGGATGAATCAAACCGAACGAGGAGTTCCTCGACAATAGGCACAGCCTTCTCCGGATGTTGCCGAATTGCTGACTCAAGCTTTTCCAGCTTGCCGCTTTCAAGCATTTCCATCCAATTCGAGACATCGATCTGTACGTTTTGTGAAACCAATGCAATGAGTAGCAAGGCCGATAACATCGGACACCTCCGTTAAGTTACTTATGTCTACTAACTAAACATCTGGCCCGACCACAAGTTGTGCGAAAAGCAAAGCCAGAAAGTACTGTCAATTAGAAGATATAATCTGGAATGGTATATCACGCTCCAACTGCTGCTGAGAAATTTGATCTTCAATCTGGAGATGGAGCTGATATCGTCCCGGTTCAAATCCTGCAAGATCGAAACGATGTACCAAATGCACACGATCCAGATTTTCAGCATTAGTATTGTCAATCTTCAACTGCTCGCCTGTGACCTTTTCCTCCGCATCCAGGACAATCTTGGCCATGCTGACTAGAAAGCCTGATCGGGATGAAGGGTCAATCTGAAAGTTCGAGAGTTGGTAAAAAAGCAGTAATGTCTGATCAGAATTGAACACTCGCGCCACATTAGGAAAAACTTTTGCAGGTCCGTAGGGACTTGCCTGCACAGCCTCCTCTACAAGGTCGATCCTATCAGCCAAGACTATTGAGCTAAGAGTCAGCTCCTCTTCCGATACCTTGGGAAGAATAATCCCCACACTCTTAGTGCCCACCTTCTCACTATTGGCGTCATGTAGAATTACGTCTAGTTTGTAACGGCCCGGTGCCAACTGCATCGATTTCTGATAAAGCGATTTCTGCTGTGCGTTCTCAATCACCTTATCAGCATCTGCCTGAGTACTGATGGTCTCCTCAAATACGCTCAGTATCCTGCCACTGATAGTGCTAATTTGACCATAAAGATCAACTACGGCACGACTTGTGCCACTCTCCTTTACGTAGTCCAGATATTTGTGGGGCACGACGATAGAAATGGGCACTAGGTAATTGTTAGTATCAACCGAGAAATAATCAAATCCTACCTCAAAGGGCAACAACTCATAGCGGATATTAGTAAGCACCTCAGGTCGTTTGAAATCCGCAAAATCAATGCTGGGGGGACGCTGTAGATTTGTGAAAAGAGCAAGTTTCTCGAAAGGCTGATCCTTGGCACGGCCATAGCCGATGAGAAGTGGGTTGGTCCACGGCATGGGATTAGTTAAGGGCCTTACTCGGTCAACTCGGTTGGCCATCCCCATAGACTCAGCATCGGTCATGCCACCTCCGGGCATCAACAAAAGTGCATCTTTGTCCCATGGATTGGTCGTCATCCGGTACTCTCCGGTCAGGGTGTCATCAACGAATTCAATCTCCACATCTTGACCGACGCCTTCCAGATAGCGATACTCCCAGCGCTCAAAGGGATAAGTGCTGGTAGACCCACCCCCTTCCCAGGAAGGTCGCTGATAGTGACCACCACTGGGGTGAGATTCAATACGATCCGGTTCACCATGCTTGACATAAATCATCCCACGATCAGTCTTCCAACCCGGGATACCCGATGCATAATGATCGTTAGCGTATTGAATACGACGATAATGCTCCTCCTTAAACTCATTGTAGGAGGTGCGCGGTGACGGATCCCGTCGAGTCCAAAACTGTTCTATGAAGCGTTCTTTCTCTTCGGGGGTCTGCAATTTGTTGAAAACACTCTTCTCCTCGGGTGTGATGGTATAGATCACGTCCGCTTCAAGCCACTTTTTAAAATAGTCCTCTTGTTCTTCCTGTTGAGACTGAGCGTTTGGCGATCCAAAGAAAAGAGGAACAACCACCGCCGTCAACAGTAAGGAAGACTGCCAAATTTTCACCATTTTTCTATCTCCGCAAATCCTCTAGAGTTCTCGATTGTTACGTTCCAAGTATACATCAACTTGGCTGATTTATCAGTAATTCGACACCCACAGGGTATTGAGAACTATGCGTGATAGGGTTACACCCTAGACGTTTCAAACCGGCTATTGGGCCCCACAACACATGTGCAGGAGTTAACTAATCTCGACAAAATAGGGGATTGAACTCAGGGCTAGACCTACAAACAATAAACCAAAGGCTGAAAAAACAAACACATGGTATGCAGGCACATTGGTCTCGATTGTCTTTTGGACAAAGACCCCCTTCTCTATCTGATCGATAGTAGTGTAAGCTTCTTCTAGCCCATTCTTGTTGCGGGCATCAAAGTACTGCCCCCCGGTGTCAATAACGGATTGGATCAGATCCTGAACTTTTTGTTTGCGCGTAATCTCTGACCCCAACTCCACACCAATTAGATACACACGATATCCGTAGAAACGGGCCTCCTCCAAGATTTCAATCGGATCCCTGCCATAATTGTGTTCTCCGTCGGTAAACACAACTATCACTTTGTTCTTTGTCTCCGGATCCTCTTCACGCCGAAATAAGCCGATGGCGGTATCAATACCCTCACCAATAGCAGTCATACCCTCACCAATCAAAATAGCAGGATCGATCATCTGTATGTATTTTTCGAGATAGGAACGGTCAGTGGTGAGGGGACTCACCACGTAACTGTTCTCTGAAAATGTAACGAGGGCCAGTCGATCATTGTCCCTTTTCGACACGAAATCAAATAGAGCGTTTTGCACAGCCTGCATACGAGTTTCTGGCATGGGAAGTTCTCGTTGCTCCCCCTTAGATCTTACCTCGTAAAACTCACGGTGCTCTTCCCAGCCACCCAAAACCTCCTGCATACTGGACGATAGATCGACCACCATTACGATGTCCAGTCCTTCTAGTTCAGTAACGCCTTCCTTGAATGTAATCCGGGGTTCCATCAAGGCTATGCCAGCAGCTATGACTCCAGCCACTAGAAGGATTTTGGGAAGGAATCTCAGATGTGATGGTCTCATGGCGGCAAGAAGTGAGCTATTTGCCATGCTATGTCCCATGTAGCGATTTTTCTTGATCCAATGTACGAGAAACAATACGACAAAAACGCCGATTAGAACGTAAAGAACATTGAATCTAGCAAATTCCATAAGACAACCTTTAGGTGCAGAATTGCTTGATTTGTTTTAGATCCAGACGAAATGACTCTTCCCATTCCGTTCCATTTTCAGGAGCATAACGACAGTTCTGGCCACGCTCAAAGACCTGGGCTAGTGCTTCTTTCTCATTTGCCTGGATGTCATGTTGGGCTAACTGGGCAACGAGTTCTGTGGAAGTAAGTCCCTGTGCTTGTACATTGAAAAAATACTGGACATACCCCTGCACTAGTTCCTCCAGGGACTGGTACTGCTCCTTAATCTCGACGTTGTCACTAGCCAAGCGCCGTTCTAGTCGATCTAACGAAACGCTACACTGCGTTAGGAATTTTTTACGGCTTAACTGACGTCGTCTAGCCTGCCAATCTGGAATCTGCTTCCAAGCCCAAGCGCCCAATGGGATGGTGCTGACCGTCAGCCCCACAATACCTGCCAACAGGGCCACCCAGGTTTGGCTAGAAGTCGTAGCCATGGGAAGTTCCTCCTGTATCCATGATTCCTCAATAGGCTGATTAAGCGTACTCCGTACTGACATGGGCTGAACTGGAATCTGTTTTTCCTGAGTGGTTGGGACGTTTGTTTCTTGTCCCGCAGTCTCATAACGAAAGATCAATCCCGGAATCTCTACCTGCTTGTCACCGATTTCGTAATTGGCAATCAAGTAATCAAAAACATACCGAGTGCGTTCTCCCCAGGCTTCCTCTGTTTGTTGCTTGTCAACGAGAACAAAGGGCTCAAAGCTGACATTCTCTACACTAAAATCTTCCAGGGCCACCTTAACGCCCTCGCTAACAATCAAAGTGATAATGTAGTGAATTCGATCGCCGGGCCAAACCGAAGTCTGGCTTACACGTGTGGTCAACTCAAGTTCTTCCTGGGCAGTTTCCTGGGCACTTGCCGACACCGTCAGAAAAAATAGCAAAGACACGGCAACTAATCTGTTTCGAATCATCATCGTTTCCTCATCAGAAATAAGCTGAAAAGCAGTTCATAAAAAGGCTCATCCGTTTGGATCACCTGAAAATCCAAACCATACCGGTAAAACTCTGAAAACAAATCTCTCTCTCTTTTTCTCAAATGTTCTATGTAGGCGGTTCTGTTGCTCCCGGACAGACGGACACACTGTTCTTGCCCCGTCTCCAAGTCCCGAAATCGAAGATATCCTCGTCCCTGTGGCAGAGCGGTTTCAAAAGGATCTCTCAGGATAACTGGAACAAGGTCATTTTTTGAATTAATTTGCTTAAAAACAATGTCTTCGAACATATTTTCCTCGAACAAAAAATCCGAAATGAGGAAAACGATGCTCATTCGACTCAACTTCTGTCCCAACTTTTCTAGAACCGGGAGAACTCGGGTTGCGTTATGACGATGAGGTTTAAAATCCCACACTTGGTTTAACACTGTCCACAGGTGCGCCCTCCCCTTCTTAGGTGCAATTTCGATCACGACCTCATCAGTAAAACCAAGAAAACCAATGCGCATATGATCGGAAAGGGCCGAATAGGCCAACACAGCAGTGATATAGAGTAGTAGTTCCTTCTTAGAATGGACCCCGGTAGCAAAGTTCATCGAGCTGGACAGATCCGCCACGATGAAGATATCTATGTCCTTCTCCTCGTGAGTGTTCTTGATGAGGGTGTAGCCCATTCTGGCGGTGGCATTCCAGTCAATTTTCCGTGTATCGTCACCATGTTGATATCTTTTGTGGTCCCGAAAATCGTAGCCATGTCCCTTGAGCAGACTAATATGATTGCCCACCAGGGGATTCCGAATCTGCTTCCTCGTGAACAGTTCGATGTAGTGCAAATTCTCTTCGATTTCACTTGGTATCATGAATTCAATACAAATAAAGCTCCACTTTGGGAGTAAAAACATTTCCACACGGATAATTACAAATGCTCACGGCGGTGCTTGCAAGAGCCCAAACCGGAGCATAAGCTATCAGACCCCCAATCATCTAGTCAACGCAAGATTTCTTTAGGAATTTTTCTCGGTCGATCTTGCGCACCTAGCCCTTACAATCATACCGCAAGATAAGCTTGACAAAGTACTTGTAAATTAAATAGGTTGGACGGAACATCCCAGACTTTTAAAGGAGAACTCGCTATGCGTAGAACATATTCCCTCAGACCAATGATCGCAACTCTTCTTTTGGTTGTGTTTATGTTTCCTGTAGTTCAGGCACAGGATGTAACCTCAGCTCTGATTATTTATCCCGACCTCATTGTCCACAATGCAAAGCTCGTATCGATGGATGACTATGACATCAACTCAAATGTGGGTAACACTTACCAAGCTATTGCCATTCGGAACAAAAAGATTTTCTGGCTGGGGACCGACGAGGAAGTTTTACGTTACGCTGGACCCGACACCGTCCAGATTGACGCTAAGGGTAGAACTGTCATTCCCGGCATAATCAATGTCCATACTCACATCCACGATAACGCCATGAATAAATGGGTTGCAGCTAACCCAAACACCACAGCCGTGAAGGTTTTTCGAGTGCAAGGGAAAAATCGAGGAGAGATCCGAAAGAACGTGGAAGTTCTGATGAGAGAACGTATGGGAAGCATTAAACCTGGTCAGTGGAGCTTCTTTTACCTGCCCAATCCGGCCTTTGGTACTGGAGGGGGAGAAGGGTACGACTTTCTCAGAGAGGCGGATATGACTGCCCAGGAAATAGATGAGATAACAGGACTTGAGAAACCAGTCCTTTTGGCCGCTCATCCCGCTTATATCATCAACACCGCAGCCATGAACCAGCTGGAAGATATGTACGGTGGCAAAACTGAAGACTACCCGGAGGGTTGGACAGAAGACGGCTTTGCCGATCTCGGAGTTGAGTACCGCCGGGAGGTTGTAGTGGACGGCTATTTTGCCGACAAGACAGATCAGCTCAAGGAGATTCTCTTCGCTGGACTACAGGAAAACTCAGCTGCTGGAGTGACTAGCTTTTCTTCTCACATCATGGGCATTCAGAATATGGACGGCTATATGAGGCTATTCAGAGAAGATCGCATGCCTATTAGGTTTGCGTTCACCCACTACACTGGATTTGTCATGAACCGAGATGCCGAGGGATTCTACAGAAGGATGGGAGATCTCTTTCAGTTGGGCAATGAATATATGTGGTTTTCGGCCATTGGTCTCGGCATGATCGATCACGGGCCTCCTCTATTTTGTAGCTCTATAATTGATCTGGAGTCACTAGCTGCAGAAGAGAAAAAAGAGGATTACTATGAGTGGTGCCGGTATTCAAAAGAGACTAAGAATTACAAGACCATCGTCACAGCCCTGAAGAACGGCTCCCGTGTTGTTGCCGGACATAACTACGGAGATCTATCGGCTGATTACTACATGGATGCCATTGAAGAAGCCATGGAGAAAAGCCCTGAGATAACCCTAGACTATGTCCGCTCACTTCGATTGAGCATGGATCATGGTGGCCTTTACCCACGGCCCGATCAACTTCCTCGGATCAAAAAATTAGGGATGATATTGGGCATGGGTTCAGCGGCCCTGAGCCGTAGCTTGCCGTGGATCCAAAAATATGGATTCGAAAAGTACCAGGGATGGGTCATGCCCACGAAAAGAGCTCTGGATGCAGGGATTAAGGTTGCTTGGGAAGGGGAGGGAGGAGTCGATAATGGCCTCTTTTCTCTGATGGTTCCCTTCATTACCCGAAAGAACAAACAGGGTTTGACTATCGCTGCTGACCAAGCCGTTGACCGCAATACAGTATTGAAAATGGCAACAGCCTGGGGCTCGGAATACCTGCTGAAAGAAGATGAATTAGGATCTCTGGAGCTGGGCAAGTCTGCTGACTTACTAGTACTCAACCACGATTGGTTTACTGTGCCTGAGGAAGATCTTGATCACACATTTCCATTGCTTACAGTTATGGGCGGTGAGATTCGTTATCTTCGTGATGAGTTTGCCCAAGAGCTAGGTATGGATCCAGTGGGCTACCAGATCCGATATAGCTTTGAGGAAGGCCACTAAGAAAGTAGGGGAACATAGCAGATACCTCTTCCCCATTTTGTAGTGGCCGCTGATGGAGCGGCCACTACAGGGCAACCAGGCAAAATCACGACGGTGCTTCTACTGTATAAAGTACCCCTCCATAATGGCTTCGTACCACAGCTGGGCCACGGCTGGGGCTACTCCCATAGGCAGATCCTGCTCTGGTTGACTGTAACTATGGACCCCTAATCTAAAAGGAACCCAATGGACTTTGGGGGCCGGTTGCATGGCTGCGAATATAGGCAGCACAATATTTTTGTAGATTTCTAGAGTATGGTCGCGGCTAGTCTGAGCCGTACCTAGGATGGCCGGGGGAAAGGGTCTATCTCCCTCATCGGAGAGCTCCCGGGTATAATTTCCGAAGCGACGAACCAGGTCATCTGTTTCCTGAGAGTTCATCTCCAGTCGCTGTGCCGTGGCCTTTGCCGCCAATCTCAAGGCCCCCACCCCATTGAGGTGGACTGGATACTCGGCTTTGAAAAGTGGGTTCTTGGTTCCTTTAGACCAGCTTTCGAAGACCTGCTCCATCAACATGGGCAAATGGAGTAAGGCTTCAGGTCCCTCCGCACCTAGCGCTTCCGGACCCGCATAACGAGCCACATCACGCCAAGTTCTGATCTTGAGACAATTGAAAGGCAGATGCCAATGCTGGTTGACTTGCTGAGCGTAAATGTATCCAAAGGGAGAGCTCTCCATTCCAATGATGCCGGCAATATTTTCGACTCTCTGGGCAAGCATGAAGGCAAAGGGTCCACCAGTCGAATGGCCATGTACGTAGATAGAATATTCTCCCTCTGGCAGGTGTCTTCTCATCAGGTCCTTACCCGCTTCTTCAAAGGCCATTGGCCACCCTGCCATACGGTGGTAAAATTCGGTGCCTTCCTTAGCACAGGCTAAGATAACGGTGCCATAGCGTTCCATCATAGACTTATCTTCCACCACCTCATATTGATCCGAGGTAATGAGCTTATCCTTGTTCCAAATAGGCATTCTGACAGTCCCATCTGGGTTGATAGTGTCTCCCGGCCAATTACGACTCGCATCCAGCAGATACAATCGCCCCGGATAACTCATGCTGACTACCTTAAACCCAAACTTGCCGGCTAGTAGGCGCGCCACATCGTCTTTAGAGCGGTGATCTCCTGATCCTCCATGAAGCAGGAAAGCGCCCAGCTTTTTCCCATCCGGGCCCACCGGAATCTGGACTGAATCTTCAGGCTCATAAACCATGGCACCCATGTCCCAATCCATTCCCAACGTACGGATCTTGAAGATCTCTTCTCTGACCTCCAATGGAATATCGGGGAGGGACAAGATCTCCTTAGAGCCCTCAAGAATCCTCTCACGGGAAACCTCATGGGGTGGATTCCAATCCGTAGCGAGCACCAGACTGGTAAAAGAACAGAGCACAAACGACAGGACAATCAGTCCAATCTTTCTTGCCATAAGTACAACCTCCTTGATGATTATCAAGATTAGAGCACACAAGTCACAAATAAAAAAAGCGGGAAACGCATCGATTGCGCGTTTCCCGCTAAATCATCCGTAGGGTTCAACCCGACTTGATCAGAACGTAAACTTCAAAGCGAATTGTATTTGGCGTGAGGTAGTCACCGTGCGGCTGATCCGGCCTGTATTGCCACGACGGCCTCCACTACTAGTGAAGATGGAGGCGCTAGGGTGAGCAAAGTTGGCACGGTTGATGATATTAAACACCTCAGCTCGAAACTGACCTCCAATTCCTTCCTTGATTTCAAATCTCTTGGACAGACCAAAATCCAACTGGACAACTCCCTGACCTCGTACAGTGGAACGACCTAAATCCCCGAGCGTTCCTTCCAGAGGCAGTTCAAAGGCACACGGATCAAACCACAGGTCGGGAGTACCCAATTGAGTCCCAGCCTTTATTTTTCCACACCCGGAGGAAGATCCACTATTGGGATTAGCACTAAATCCAGATTTCAGATTGGGACGGTCAGGATTGCGGGTGTCAACAGAACGAGAACGATTAAATCCGGTGATAATAGTAGTCGGATTTCCACCGGAAAGGACTAAAATCGAATTGACCTCCCATCCACCTAAAATATGCTTCGCAGCCCCATCTAGATTGTTGGCAAAGGGAAGTTCATAAATAGCATTAAACGAAAAACTGTTTCGAACATCGAAGATGGAATCCCCCATGTCAAATTTGCGATCAGAAAGAAGCGTACTATTCTGAGGATTATTTCTTCCTTCAGAACCCCACTGCTGTGAACCGGCATCTATACTGTGTCCCCATGTGTAGGAACCCAGAAACTGCAGCCCATGGCTATATCTTTTTCTGAGAGTCACTTGGAGAGAATTATATCGACTATTAGCATCAGTGTTGTGGGTAAGAAGGTAGCCAAAGTTGGGATTTCTCCGTTTGTTAGAGGGCTTCTTATTTGATATACATCCAGCTCCCGGATCCGTGCACCATACCGGCTTGCCATTAACCGTACCGGTGGGGTAGGCGGTGTTGGCTTCTCCGGTTCGGACATGGTGCCTCCCTACTGCCCCGGTGTAAGCAACGGTTAAGACGGTATCAGGGAAAAGTTCCTGCTGTAGGGTCACGTTCCACTGCATCCGAGTTGGCAACTGAGCATCGGGAGTATTGCGAATGATACTTAACTTTCCGCCCCCTTTTATCAGACTGTAGCCATTAGGAAAGACAGACGGATCGGGATTTCTTTGGGTTCCCACTACATAGAAGGGTCGTGAATTGACAGCCGAGTTGACCCAAAAGCTCCCTGCCAGCGTATCGTTAAACATCCCTGCTCCAACACGCAATGATGTTTTCCCATCGCCCCGGATATCCCAGGCTATGCCGATTCGAGGATGCAGGACAGGAGTTGGACGGTTGAAGTACGGTAACCCAACTGTCACATCGGGATCGAGAACGTTCTTCAACTGGCTTTGAACTCCATTCACCTCGCTGGGCTCGGTCATCATTTCGAAGCGAAACCCCAGATTCAATGTCAGCTTAGAATTCCACCTGAAATCATCTTGAACGTAAAAGCCAATCAAAGTAGAACGCATTCCTCGAAAGATATTACTGCCTGGTAAATACCCTTGAAAGGTACGGGCCTTTCCCACAACGAATGATGGGAAGTCATTAAAGCTGTAGCGCCCCCCGTAAAAGGAGGCATTGGTGAAGTTGTGCTGAATACGATCAAGCGACACGCCTACACGGACCGAATTGCGCCCCTTGTTGTAGTGGAAATCATTTCCAAACTGAAAGGAGTTCCAAGCGAAGGATCCGAAACCACCGGGTCCAACACTGGTCAGACTGGCAGATCCTCCGGTTACCTGAGACGAGAAATTGAGAAGAAATCGTTCCGTTCCAGGAATCAACTCTAATGAGGAATCTGCCACTTCATCGGTACCAGAATCGTAGGAACGATTAAGGCCAAACCGGAACGTGTTCAAAGCTCCGGGTGAAAAGATGTGCTTCTCTTCGATGGTTACATACTGGCGACGCGACTCGTTAAATCCGTTGTATATCCCTACACTACTGGGTGAGGTCCGCAGGCCTGCGCAGGAACAAGTGTAGCGGACAAATAGGGAATCCGCATCCGATATAATGTGGTCATAACGCACCACTACGTAGTCCTCATCTAGGGCTCGGTTGGGAGAACTCAGGTATTCTCCTGTTCCATCCCCAAAATCGCGCCCATTGGGTAGGGGATAAAGAGCCATGTACTTAACCACCCCAGGATTGACTGTAAGATCTGTGCCTCCGGGGCCCACTCCGATTCCCTGTCGTCCGTTTGCCGTGGGTACGGTCGCGACAGCAGATAATCCGAGTCGTTCTCGGAAACCTTCATAACTGCCGAATAAGAAAACCTTGTCCTTGATGATCGGGCCCCCAAGGGAAAACCCGTATTGATTTCTATTAAAGTCAGGAATCTTCTCACCCACCCTATCAAAGAAGTTCTTGGCATCAAAAGCACTGTTGCGGTGAAATTCGAAGATGCTCCCGTGGATTTCATTGGTGCCACTTTTCGTCACTACGTTGATCACGGCACCTGCATTTCGTCCATAGGTGGCATCGTAGGTACTAGTCAAAACCTCAAACTCTCTGATCGCCTCCACTCCAAGGTTAACACCGCCAGCCACACTACCGGGCGTGGCACTAGAGGTGGACTGGATGTTGGTTCCATCCATCATGAAATTGTTGGAGGTAGGCCGGGCTCCACCCACCGACATCCTCTGGCCACTTCCCGTTATGCCAGTCCCGGTCGGATCTCCCTGACCATAGTAGGCGACAACGCCGGCTTGAAGCATCGCTAGCTGCTCGAAACTCCTACCGTTGAGCGGAAGATCCTGAATCGTTTTCTCATCCACTAGACCCCGCAGAGTTGAAGTTAAGGTATCCACCAAAGGAGCATCGCCAGTAACCACCACTCGCTCTGTTACCTGGCCCACGCTCAGAGTCATGTTCAGAGTGGCGCTGCGTCCCACTGTCAATTGAATGCCGGAACGAACTGCGGTTTGGAAACCAGGCAACTGAGCTTCGATTTCGTAGTCTCCGGGAGCTAGATCACTCACCCTATACCCTCCTGAATCACCGCTGATAGAGGTTCGGGTGGCGTTGGTGCCCATATTGGTCACCACAATCTCAACGCCGGGAAGGACGGCTTCCGTTTCATCTGTTATGGTCCCTGCCAAACTAGCTGTAGTGGTTTGACCTACAGTCCAGGACATGGAGCACATGGTTAAAGTCACCAGGACTAAAACAAGTTTTTTTGTCTTGTACATCAGAAACCTCCTAAAAAGCATAAATACTGTCCCAGGCTGGGACGGATCGTTATACTGATTTTCCTAAACTGCTTGTCCAAAGTCAAGAATCAGAACCCAACTGAAAAATGTGCTGCCCTCTTCAACAAGATTCCTCTGTCAAATACTCAATAGACCGTTTTGCTCAAATCTTAATTGACAGCTGATTATGGGACCTATAATCGTTTACATTTTGTTTCCCGACGGGTGGCTGATAGACTCAATAAATTATGCTGAGAATATTAATCCCCTTTGCTGGCTTGTTTGCATTGACAATCAATCTTTCTGCTCTTCCTGCAGATTGGAGCCCCTCCTCCGTCATTTCTCGTGAAGAGATTCTCTCAGATTCACAGACAATTCTGACTATGCCCACCCTTCCGTTACGGGTCGAGGAAGATATTTTTCGAATCCGGGCCTTGGAGATGGACTGGGACATGGGTGCGATGGTCTATGAGCCTGAAGATATTTCCAGGATTCCAACTGGTCCGGACGGCAACAAGATTGGAGTCTTCATACTTCACGGGGGCGCCAGTGATCATCGATCCAGAGATGAACTAGCACGAATGCTAGCCGGCAAGTTTGGTTTCAAGGTAGTCAGCATGAGTTACCCGGGGCGATTGTATTTACTGGATGCGAGTCGCAATTGGCCGGGAGACACCATCAATCCAGATGGGACTGTCAGAATGCCCATTTGGAACAAGGATAAGCTCATTACCCCGGATCAATATGAAGTGGTGGAAGACAAGTCCATGATGGACCGCTATGGCACCGTTATCTTGGCCTGTGCTAAGGAAGACACCGAGTTTTACCACCGTATGGCAGGGTGGCCAGTAGCCTTTGAGGAAGCGGGCAAGGATCTGATGAGAAGACACCTGCCAGAAGGGGAATATTCCATCTACATCCACGGGGGCTCCACCGGAGGTCCCTTTTCCTTTATGCTAACCCAGCGAGTCCCTAATATTACCGGCGTCCTTGGGATGGAGAACTCTCCCTTTGGCTACATCTACTCGCGTCTTATAGGCTACAAATGGGAAAACCCATTCCAGTGTCTGACTATCTTTACCTGGCGTCTTAGAGCCATGTACCAGGGCGCTGAAATATTGAAGACCGAAGGTCCAGAAGCCCTTAAGCGACTTCCTATGCTCATGGAAGATGTGTTTGCAATCTGGCAACGAGGAACTACCAGTCCGCAATTCAAGGCCGAATACCCGGTCCACCTCAATGGAGTTGAAGCTTTGACGGAAGCAGCACGAGATACCGCCCGACGCTTAAACCTGAGTGGGGATAAGACAGACCAACTGGTTAACCAGTACTTAGGGTATGCACGAGAGCTATCCGGAGAAGGAGTTAAACCAGTTCCTCCAGTGCTCTATAGCATCAGCAAGTACAGCAAGGATCATACCTATGAGGGTTATAGCCAAACAGTTCTTCCTGCTTTTGCGGCCATGGAACCCGCTCCTAAAGTCACTCTTACCCAATTTGATGCTGGCTATCACGGGTGGACCCGACCGGAGGAGGGATTACCCATGGGTGTGGCTCCGGCAGTGGTAAAGATGTGGCATGACGCTATTATGGGGGGGTATTTTGAAGAATATTCCCGACAATGGGTGAAGTAGTATATGGAATTCATGGCAATTCTACGACAAGAACGATGGCAAGCTTGAAAAATCTAACTTCACAAGGCGGTTAAAAACTGGCATTCTAGTAACATTACCAGGAGGCTTTTGCCGATGCAGGATCAACATAACAATGCCCGATACGATCTGATCATCGTGGGAGCAGGGACTTCCGGTTCCATCATTGCTGCCCATGTGGCCGAACGTGGTGTGCGTGCCCGGGATGGAGAGCCACTAAGTATTCTTATGCTCGAAGCTGGCCCTTACCTAAGGGGATCCCTCAACCCCGGGCGTGGTGTCCCTTCCCGTCGATCCATGTTCACAAACATCTCTCACAATGAGAGTGGCCGATGGGTTTGGCCGTGGCCTGAGGCATGCAAAATGGTGGGGGGGAGTACCATGCATTGGGGTAACAATGCTTATTCTCTCTACGAAATGGATCATGCTCACTGGATAAATGAAAGCGGCGTAGATTGGAGCCAGGACAAATTTAAGGAATCGGCCGAGGAAATCGTCCGCGAGTTTAATATCGGCGATATCCCTGACGAAATGAAAAGTCCTGGCAATATGCTTTTTAAAGAGACAATCGAGTCAATGGGAATAGAACCTCGTTATGTACCCACTGGCCGCAAAAATTGTATTTACTGTGGGCTCTGTGGACTCGGTAACTTTTGTCGGCACGACAGTAAGCCGAACGTACTTGGTTATGTCGCAAGGGCTGAGAAAAATGGGGTGAAACTCATCCCTGATGTGGAAGTGGAAAAAGTAGAGATTGAAAGGAAGGGAGAAAAGGGTATTGTGCGAGGAGTCGTCTTTCGACAACAAGATGGCACAATTCATCAAGCATATGCCGACAAAGTGCTCGTTTCCTGTGGGGCCTATGGAACCCCCATCCTATTGGGTCGTTCTGGATATGGACCCAAAGACCAGCTGGGAAGCAAAACCCTTGTCCACAACTCCAACATCGGTGACCACCTAGAAATTCAACCTGGCACCTCTGTTTGGGCGGAGTACGACTTTGATGTGAAAAGAGAACGTGGAGCAGGCAATTACGGTCATTACTTCTGGCCCGAATTCCCAGCTGACGGCAACAACGTTGTTGGCATGCGGGACACACTTATGAGCTTTCCAACTTATCCACAGACAGCTGCCCTACGCGGTGTCGCCCCTCGTTTTGGTCAAGCCCACAAAGATTACATGCGTAACGCAATTAAGCGTGTAGGTGGTATTCGTGGAAGTATCCTGACTCCGATGGTCAAGGGGAAAATTAATGTCATTACAGGAAGTACGGACTACCCGTACGCAGACCCTACTAATGTTAAGACCCTTCTCTGGTCGCAAGAGATTATTAGGGACATCCACCATAAAATGGGAGCTAAATCCATTGAGCAGGACAACCCCAAATCCTTCCGTGGTGGACATCCTACTGGCACCTGCCGAGCGGGCTCAGATCCCAAAGAATCAGTTGTGAATCCCCATTTTGAATCTCACGACGTGGAGAATTTGTTGATATGTGATGGAAGTGTAATTCCTAGGGCATGCCTAGCACACAAGTGCATCCCAGTTTGCACGACTGCTGCCTTTGCAGCGCGAAGAATTATTGCGGATCACTACACAAGAGCTTAGAGAAAATAGCCGAGGAAAAGATACGATGTCCAAAAAAGAAAAAGTTTCTCGTAGAGGATTTATTAAGAAGGGTAGTGTTGGGACCGTCGCTGCAGCAGTCTCTGGGGTAGGCTCTACCTCGGGTCAGGTGGCAGAAAAAACGCTTCCCGTAGATTACGACCGCACACAAGTCATGGCCAAGTTGGGAGATACACTTATACCTTCCAGTCCCGGTGACCCTGGCTACAAGGATCTCGAAATCTATAATATTACGGCAGAAATCCTTAAAGGGGTAGGATCCATATCGGATCAGGATCTTGTCCTATTCAACAACGAAAGTGCCGTTCACTTTGGGGGTAAGAGCTTTGTCGAATTATCCGAGACAAACCGAGCTGACTACCTCAACATGATTGCTGACGGCACGGACAGCTTTGATTCACAAGTTCTATATAAACTACAAAGCATTTATCGGCTGATTCGTGCCCGGGTTTTTATCGTTTTTTATCAAAACTATCCTCAACACACGATCCCACGTAGCGCAAATGGAATCCCTGTCGTCCATCCAGGCAATGATCATCAAATCAGCAATCCGAATCAGCCTGGAATACGAACCGGCTGGGACCTCGCCGGCTGGAAGGGCCCCCTGACCTGGGAAGAAGAGGAAGAACGCCGAGAACATTTCAAGAAGTCCTTTAAGAAATACTAGTCGATACTTGAGGCCTTACCCTGACTGTGCACAGCGCGGCAATCTCGTCAACGTGCTTTCTCTCCACACATTGATAGAACTAGTACTTTTTTGCTGTCTCGCGTAGGTTTCTTTCCGCCTGCTTCCGTACCACCTATTTGTATGATCTGAGCTCAGTCTCTATCATTCACTGTAGTATCCGCCCATAATAGCGTCATGCCACAGCTGAACCATCGCTGGGGCAAGCCCCATGGGCAGGTCGGGTTCAGGACGAGAATAACTGTGATAGCCCGCCTCAAAAAGCACTAGTCTCACTTTGGGGGCTCGATTCATGGCATCAAACATTGGAAGAACTATCTGAGTGTAACCTTCATAGGTATGATCTTTACTTTTTTGAGCGATACTAAATAGTACCGGCGGAACTGGTTTGTCATCCACCCCGCTTAGTTCGCGAGGATAGCTACGATATCGACTAATCATCTCTGCTGTCTCTTCGGTATCAAGAGAGAGACGTTCTGCCGTAGCTCGGGCGGCAGCGATCAGGGCTTCAACCCCATTAAGGTGAACCGGATACTCCGCTTTGAAGCGAGGGGACGTGGTACTTCTTTGATAGCTCTCCAAAACTTGTTCCATCAACTTGGGAAGGTGCATTAACGCCTGTCCACCCTCATTGTCGAGTGCCTCAGATCCTGCATACATGGCAGTAAGCCGCCATGTGAACTCACTAAGACAGTTGAAGGGTAGATTCCAAGTACGCCCGCCAATAAGTTGTGAGTAAATGTATCCAAAGGGTGAGTTCTCCATTCCTAGAACGCCCACGATATTGGGTACCCGTTGAGTCAGCATGAACGAGAATGGCCCTCCCGTGGAATGGCCGTGGATGTATATGGAGTACTCATCTTCTGGTAAATGACGACTCATCAGGTTCTTGCCTGCTTCCTCAAAAACAACCGGAAATGCAGCCATGCGATGATAGAAATCAGTTCCCTCTTTGGCGCAGGCTAGTTGCAGAGTCCCATAACGATCCAACATCGATTTGTCCTGGACATGCTCATATTGATCTGGTGTGATCAGTTTGTCCTTATGCCACATTGGGACTCGGAGTGTCCCATCCGGATTGACTGGTTCACCCGGCCAATCATGAGTCTCGTTCAAGAGATATAGATATCCCGGATAACTCATGCTGACCACTTTAAAGCCAAATTTTCCAGAAAGAAGACGTGCTAATCCATCCTTGCTTCGATGATCTCCTCCGCCTCCGTGGATAAGAAAAACGCCTGCTTTTTTGCCATCAGGTCCCACCGGGACAGCGGAAAGATCCCGGGGCTCATATATCTGGACAGCAATGTCCCAGTCCATCTCTAAAATTTGCATGCGGGATATCTCTTCCTCGGTAGTGATTGGAATGTCCACCATTCCCAACACCTTGTGAGATGTCTCAACTATCTTCTGACGGGACAACTTGGAGGGCGGAAACCACTCAGCGTTTAGCAATTGCAAGCCGGAACACAAGAATACAATTAGAATAGACGTCATTAGAATGCTTTTGTTCATCTCTATATCCTCTCTGTGGGGTCATTAAGCATCGAACTAGTATCGATTACAACTCAATTGGTGGTCAGTTACAAGTCTCAAAAAAAATCTGAAACGAGTGGATGCAGAGGATAGGGGAAAATCAGAAGTCAGAAAACATACAGTGCTTGACACGGAACATACTGGTTCCTTGCACTCCTTAGGGAATGGGAATCTGTTCCAGAATTTGTGCCAGAATGTCGTCCGTGGATAGGCGAGCGGCTTCTGCCTGTACACTGCGGATAATGCGATGTCGAAGGGCAGGAATCACAACCTCCTTCACATCGGTAGGCATAACATAATCACGCTCGTGAAAAAACGCCGTGGTCTTGGCCAAGGCCAAGAGGTGATGGTAGGCACGGGGAGAGATCCCGACAGTGACAGATTCGGCAATCTGGTCAAGACCGTATTCCTTGGGATTCCGAGTCGCACGTCCCAGACGTACAATGTACTCTCTGACACGATCATCAACATAGGTTTTCCGGATCAATTCCCGAATTTCGACCACTGCCGTTGGTTCGAACAAAGGCTTGAGCTCAATCTGACCAATGTCAGCACGAAGCATGGTCAGCTCATCCTCGTGTTCTGGATACTCTACTCTGAGCATCATTGAAAACCTATCCTTCTGAGCCTCCGGCAAAATGTAAACACCTTCTTGCTCCACAGGATTCTGAGTTGCCAACACCCAAAAAGGGTCATCGAGCTTGAATGTGTTGTCTCCTAGAGTGACCTGACGTTCCTGCATTGCTTCCAACAAAGCACTCTGCGTCTTGGGCGTTGCTCGATTGACCTCATCTGCCAATAAAATGTTCGTGAAGATAGGGCCACGTTCCACCCCAAAAGTGCCTGCAGAGGGGTCAAAAATTCGTGTTCCTACTATATCTGCAGGAAGAAGATCAGGGGTGAGTTGAATCCGCTGGAACTTCGCATTGATCATGCTAGAAATAGCCACAACTGCTAGAGTTTTGGCCACGCCTGGAACCCCTTCCAACAAAATATGAGCACAACCTCCACGATGACCATTTGACTCCTCGTCTTTCTTGAAAGAGTAGGGGATCTCCGTAAAAAGGCCAACCAGGAGAAGGCGGACCATCTGATCCTGTCCAATGATTATGGAGTTAATGTCTTCCTCTATGCCGCGCAGAAGTTTGATGGCCTCGTCTTGATTCATAACGCTTTTACCTGGTAATTCATTTTGTTCTTGTCCAGACGCGATCGACAATTGTAAGTGTAAGTAGTGAGTCCCCTCAGGTCAATCAATTAAAAATATTGCTAATGAAGCAAAGCCCGTGATGATAAACCAATAGTAAAGAGGAGTGGTCTCTGTAACAGTTTTTGTACCCACAACTTTCCTTTCGTTCCAAAGAATGTCATTGAGGTTCTTGTAGAGTTCGGTACCCGATGCAGATCGATAGTACCGGCCTCCCGTGGCACCGGCTACCCACCTCAGTGTACTCTCATCAAAGGTAGCTAAGATACGGTCACCTTCCTCATTAACAAGAAAAACTGTGTGCCCATCTCTCTCTCCAATAGGTATATAGCCTCCAAGCTGTGTTCCTAGTCCCACACAGTAGGTCCGCAAACCCACTCCTATTGCCTTCTGGACTCCTTCCCGAAGAGCCTCGCCATGATCCTCTCCATCAGATATCAGAATGAAAATCATATCTTCCGGTTTAAGTGATTCTTCAACCTCTTGCTCCTTTTCTACCAACAATAGACCGTTTTTAAACCCTGCTCCTATATCAGTACCGAAAGTGGGATTGACCTCAGCACGCAGATAGTCTAAGTAAAACAAGATGTTTGAAGTGTCACTAGTTAGATAGGAGAGGATCACACTGGATCCAGCAAAAGTGACAAGTCCAATCTGCCCAATATTATCATTTCGGTGAAGGATAAAATTCTGAATCTCTTGTCGAGCTCTCGCAATACGGGAAGGGGCAATATCCCGGGATCTCATAGACAGGGAAGTATCTAGGAGAAAAACCACATTGACTTTGCGGTAGATCTCTTCCTCATCAGTAATCTCTATCTCAGGCTCAGCTGCAGCCAATACTAAACAGCCACACCCCAACACAAACCAGAAGGTCAGCCGGAAGTATCGGAAAGGACTCGAGGTGTAACTCACACGCCGCACACTTGCCATCTGGAACTGACTTCTTACCTTTTCTACATAGTAAAGGGTTATCCAAAAAAGGAAAGCAGCTACGGGCAACAAGAAAAGTAAGTTAAGTGCCTCGGGATAACCAAAGCTGACTGGCACTACGTAGTAGACCATCAACCAAAGGAGAGCGGCCACGGCAGCCACACAAATGACGACGAAAAGTGAGTTGAGCGTTTTAGAGACGCCGATGGGCAAAAGTCTTATCCTGCTATCTTGGTATCACCTTGCTGAATCTGGTCTTTGGGGCGCAAAACCTTAACCGGTTTGTCGTCCTGATCTTGCTCTGCCTGTTCTAAGGCAGTTCTGATCAACTCATAGTTAAATCGGATGTTCCACCTCTGCTGAACATCCTGTTCCAACGCTTTACGATACTGATCTTGGGAACGGTTGAACCAGGCATATGCATCTTCCATCGCCTCTTCATTGATGCCTTTTTCGAAAAAGGCATTTCCACTCCAGAAGTACGCAGCAGCCAAATCACTGATGTTTTCTTGAATGCAAATATCTGCTAGCTCTATCGCTTCATCATATTTTTGCATCGCGTAAAGAAGCCTTAACTGGGCAACCATTGCTGAAGAATACTCCTCTTCGAAGCGTGACTTTAATACCGACAAGTTCCCAAGATATCCGGCTAGGCTTCGGTATGCATCCATCGCCTCCTCTGACTTGTTGCCATCCTCGAGCTCCTGGGCCTGCTCCTGGCGACTTGTCACAGACGACTGGAGATAACTATAGGACAAGAAGCCCAGAGAAACGATAACGAGCAGAGCCAATAACAGGGGAAGAATCTTGAATTCTGTACTTCTCACAGCGTGTCAAGCTACCAGAGGTAAAATCTAGAAGTCAACCCCGATTCTTGAATTTATTTTCTCGAACTCACGCAGTTGTGGAAGAATTGGTGTGGTCGAGCAGTCCAATACGACTTATTTTTTCTGGGACCTTCTCCAAACTAACGTACAAAACTTTTTCCGCATTGTCTCTACATCATCTATTTAGTTACAGTAGCGGACTACAACTCAGGACAGTAATAGTTCAGAATAGATAGCCATACGACTAACGAACCAGGAGGAGTGAGGAATGCGAAAAGTGGGGATCCTTTTAACCGGTGGTACCATTGCAACGGATTGCACTTCAACATCCGAACACCCGGTTCCATCCCTGACGGGCCAGGACTTTCAACAACGTCTCACTCAACACCTACCTGACGATTTAGAGATCGTGTCCGAAGATATTCTCAACATTCCCGGTGCACACATCTCTCTCGAAAATATCCAAAAAATTTCTCGGAAGGTCAACCGTTACGCTCAACAGAATGATTGGGATGGCATGGTGATTACCCATGGAACGGACACTATGGAGGAGAGTGCGTATCTGGTTCATCTATGTTATTCGGGTTCGCTGCCTGTCGTATACACGGGTGCAATGCGCTCAGCCAACGAAGCCGGATATGACGGACTCAGAAATTTGATCTCTTCAATACACGTGGCCATATCTCCCCAGGCAACAAACCTGGGCACCTTGATTGTTATGAATGAACAAATCCATTCAGCCAAAGAACTCAGGAAACTCCACACCCAGAGGGTGGATGCCTTCCAATCCCCTCCTTACGGCCCAGTTGGGGAAATTGCCTTTGGGAGAGTCTCCATCACCCGAACTGTTGTCCGTCCGTCTCCCGTTTTGGAGCCTAAGTGTGCCTCCCCTGTTCCACTGATTTCTTTAACTGCTGGATTTGAGGAAACTTTGTTGGACGCCCTCCGGGAAATAACACCCCGAGGCATAGTGATCGAAGCCCTCGGAGGGGGACGTGTTCCTCCCAACATTCTGCCCCACCTGATTCGCTTCATTAAAATAGGAATACCTGTAGTTATGACGACACGATGTGGCATTGGCCCGGTAGTCGATGCCTATGGCTATGAGGGAGCCCACCGCCATTTGAAGGAATTAGGATGTTATTTTGCCCATTATCTTTCTGGATCCAAGGCCAGGATCAAACTCATGCTGGCACTCGGAAATGGTCTAACGCATGGCTCCCAATTGCGTGATTTTTTTGAGGATAGATAAACCGGGACTGACTATTTGATATGGACCATGACCTTGTGAACGGAAGAGAAATGGTCGGTAATGCATAGCAAAGTAATCCAACCATGAGCTACGATCTTGCAATCAAGGGTGGCACCCTGGTTAGTAGTGGAAACCAGGATAGACAAAATATCTACGTCCAGGAACATAAAGCATTATGAAAAACCCAAAGTATGTGCGCGTTGATGGGATAATGACCCGATACTTCGAAGAAGGTGAAGGTGAACCTCTGGTGCTTGTTCATGGTGGTAATTTTGGTAACGAAGACAACATCGACCTTGCCGACAACTGGGATCTTAACTGGCCCTGGTTTGTAAAATGGTTTCACGTTTACGCGTTTGACAAACTGGGTCAGGGGTTCACCGATCTTCCCCACTCGGATGAGGATTACACAATGGGTGCCATCGTTGAACATGCCTATAGCTTTATCCAGACATTGGGTCTGGATAAAGTCAGCTTGGTAGGACATTCTCGCGGGGCCTATGTAGTAACCCGGTTGACCTTGGAACATCCAGAATTAGTGAAAAATCTGGTCATAGTGGACAGTAACACTATTGCCCCCGGAGAAAACCCCAGTAATGCTAAAGAGCGCTTGCAAATGCGACGAGGTAGACTAATGGCCGATGCTCCCAAACCCTTATTGACTCGCAAAAGTCTCAAATGGGTGAGTGCGGCCTTTTCCTACTCGGGTGGCGGCATCACCGACGAATGGATCAATATCCGACATGAGGTTGCCTTACGGCCACAAACCATCCAATCAATCGAAAAGATGTCTGAGCTCTTTTCAACCACCTTCCTCCCCCATCTAGCTCGGCAAAAAGAGGAATCGCACCAGTGGATTCAAGAGGGAAAACTGCACACCCCGACTCTCTTAATTTGGGGCTATAATGATCCCTCGGCTATTGTCGATGATGGTGTAGAACTTTTCCGGATGATTGCTCCGCATGTTTCTCGGGCTCAGATGCACATCTTCAATCAGG
>JAYZCG010000019.1:0-14201 GCA_036338435.1 Acidobacteriota bacterium | reverse complement strand
TCAGGGAACCAGATATGTTTGTGCCAAAAGGGCCGATTCCACGGCTTGCCAAAAATGCCAGGGCTATTCCGCCAAGGGATTCACCTGCAATCAGCCCTGAGGCGTAAAGGATTCCACGATCTAGCCGTTGGCTAGATATCTTTTTTTTGCCGTGATACGTGATGTAAGAAAGGAATCCTCCAATGAGAATCGGTGTTGACAATCCTAGAGGTAGATACATACCTACGGCCACCGGCATGATGTGCATGCGGAAAGAAGATCTTTGAGATTCCAGTAGCTTGTCGATTGCTAAAATCACAATCCCTACTCCCATGCCGATTGTCACCATGAGCCAGGGCAGGTCGCCTTGACCAAAAAGACCTTCTACTAAACCTTTAAACAGTGTTGCTTGTGGTGCCGACAGTTCACGCCCACCAATACCACCGGGAGTGTTGTTGTGTAGTAACTGTAGTACAGGTGCCATAACCAGCGAGGCCACGGCTATACCCAAAACTTGCATAGTTTGCTGTCGAAAGGGTGAGGCTCCGACTAGAGATCCAGTTTTGAGATCATTGCACACGTCTCCCGCAGTACATGCAGCACAACAGACGATAGCGGCGACTCCCAGCGTTGCCACCATGCCTTCCATGCCACTAAATCCAAACAGCAACAACAACCCTCCGGTAAAAAGCACAGTCGTGATAGTCATCCCGGAAACTGGACTATTGGAGTTTCCCACTAGTCCGACAATGTAGCTAGACACCGCTGTGAAAAAGAAGGCCATCAGGATCATGGTGATGGTAGTTGTCAAACTGATGAGAGTGTCACCAGTTAGCACGTAATACACTGCCCCGATTAGGAGGACGACCGTACAACTTAGCACCCCGATTGCTTTCGATGAGATGTCACGGTCTTGGTTATTTGGAGTGGTTGAGCCGTTAGGATTGAGATGACGATTCGAAATTTCATGTATAACTTGCAGGAGTCCGTGACGTACTTTGAAAATAGAAGTAACACCACCCACCACCATTGCTCCGACGCCCACATATCGGACCTGCGTCCCCCATAGCGTCCACACTTCACTTAGGTAATCCCCGCCAGAGGAGTGAAATCCGAATAATGGGATCCCGACAATCCAGGAAAGGGCACCCCCAATGAAAATCAGGGATGCAATGTTGAAACGCACGATATAACCCACCGCAACCAGCGCTGGAGAGATATCGCTTCCAAAGTAGAAAAGTCGTCCACCGAGCCCTTGGACTGCTACTTCGAAAATGCCCTTGATGACACCAAAAAAGGTGATCAATATCTTGAAAGCCATGCCTATCAGGGCTCCCCAGATTACGTTGTGTGCCTCCGTACCTGTCTGATTACCCGCCTCAAGAACCGTGGCACAGGCTACCGCTTCTGGGAACTTCAGATCAGAGCTAGTCTTGACTACAAAGACGCGCCGCATTGGGATCATGAATAAGACTCCTAATAGACCACCGGTAAAAGCAATTACGGTTGTCATGACCATGTCAAAGTGTTGCCAGGCTCCGATCAGAAGTAGAGCCGGCATCGTGAAAATGATTCCAGCAGCTAACGATTCGCCAGCTGAAGCGGTGGTTTGTATCTGATTGGCCTCAAGAATAGTTCCATTAGAGAAGACGCCGCGCAGAATCAACATAGCCAGAACGGCTGCTGGAATCGAAGCTGAAACGGTCATCCCTACTTTTAGTCCCAGGTAGATGTTGGCCGCCCCCATTACCATAGCAAGAGCAAGACCGACAATAGCTGCGCGCAGTGTAAGTTCTTTCATTGATGTTTTGGGCAACACATTAGGAGTATTAACATGCAAATGCGTATAGATTCACTGACTTCGAAATGATGGGGTCCATTGTCCCACATTAGGACCACAGTGGAATGCGTAACGCCGGCCTCAGAATAAAAGCTAAAATACTCAAGTAGTTGCCATTTAGCAAAGTTGGGATGCGATCGAATCTACTTTTTAAAAGATTCGGATCGACTCATCTATATGATTTCTGCAACTGTACCCTAATTTCCCTCATTGGATCCTTAGCGTTATTCTGGGAGAGCAAAAACATATATTGCATTGTGGCCGCGCGGAGGAGTGAGCTCCGTGACTACACCGAGGGGACCACTGGTGCCGGAAGCTGCATCGCCTGTGAGTATTGCGACGTACTGTTTGCCGTCAACGGCGTAGGTGATGGTGCTGTTCTGGATAATTCCTCCGACAATCGTCTTCCAGAGGATCTTTCCGGTATCGGCATCAAAAGCCCTAAATCTCCTATCCATATCTCCCCAGAAAAGTAGGTTGCCAGCAGTAGCCAGCATAGCTCCATTTCCTGGAACTGCAGCTGAATAAATTCTCTCTGTCTGACCAGTTGCCATATTAACCTTGGCAATTCCGGCAAAAGCCTCCGGATCTGATCCTGGGCGGTAGATTGCTTTTCGCCAACCTCCATTGTTGGTTTCGATCCTAGCTGTCATGTCTAGACAGGCATCGTGGAAGGGGATGTACAGGGAATTTTTCTCTGGATGGTAAGACATGGGCCAATACCCCTTGGTATTCATAAAGCAGATGATGTTTTGGTCACCCTCTTCTTTCAAGACCAGATCCCAATTTATATAGGTCTTCCCGGTTTCCACATCGATATGGGAGACGTGAAATTCCGGGACATCGTAGGGGAAAGGTGTAGTCCAGAGGAACTGTCCATCTTGTCGATCGAGCATCCAGAGTCCTCCAGGCTCTCCCAGGGAAATGACAATTTCCCGCTCCTGATCCCGAGGAATTTGTGGATTGATCCATTTCACAGCTTCCGGATCCGGCCTAAATGGAGTTCGAATAAGGATTCTTTCCTGCGTATGATCGGAATCCCAGTCATCTCCAGGCAAATGCTGGTAGTACCAGACAAGCTCGCCAGTGTCAGGATTCAAAGCCACGGTTGAGTTGCTGTAAAGTTCTGACGGCGATGATCGTGGAACGGCATTGTAGTCTCCCCCGTGGCGTTTCATCCGGGTGTGTGGTTTCGGGTTGGCCGTTCCCCAGTATAGTAAATTGCGTACTGGGTCATATGACCCAGGTAGCCCCCAGGGGGAAGTATTTCTTTTTTCCACAGGCAAATTGCCCCAGGTATCTCCTCCTGGCTCATCCGGAGCAGGTGCAGTGTACCATTTCCACAACTCCTTTCCTGTCTGGGCATCGTGAGCCGCAATGAAGCAACGCTCTTTTGAGCAAGATCGTCCCGTTATGACCTTGCCTCGCACCACAATGGGGCCTGTAGTGTGTTGAGTGCTAAGTTTGTAGTCTTGGGCCATGGTTTCCCAGCGTAGCTGGCCCGTTCGGGCATCCAAGGCTACTACATAGCCATCAGGAGCGGCATAGAAGACCAAGTCTTCATAAATGGCGATTGTTCGGGCGCGGCCTACACTTCTAATAAAGTTCCCCAGATCATCAGGTAGCCTGCGTCGGTATTCCCAGACAAGATTGCCGTTGGTTGCGTCTAGAGCCTGGACAACCGCTCCGGGGTTGACAACATACATCACTCCACGGTAGACGATCGGTATATTCTCTTGAACTCCAGCTCGCAACCCTCGCGCCCAGACCATGCGCAGTTGATCAACATTTTGTGGGTTAATCTGAGTCAGTGGACTGAAGCGATGGTTGTCGTAAGTCCGACTGAACATCAGCCAGTCTTCTGGACTGGGGTTTAGAAGCATTTCGTCAGTGACCGGTTCGAAAGTCTCAGACTGTGCTGAAATAAACCCCGTAAGAGATCCAACAACAATTAGCAGTAAGAGAAATAAAGTTTTTTTCATTGAGTACTCCTGACCTCAAGTATTCCAGTTGTCATCTAATTTAGGATGGGTCTGTTCTTTTAATCGAATCCATGCTCTTTTCTAAAGTCTTTCCATTTGAGGAAATTAATATGGGGATCTACCAGGTAAGCCGCCAACTTCTGCGGATCCCTGCCCATAATTTTTGAGGCATTGTCAGCATAATATTGGGCCTTCTCCAGGTTATCCAACTTCCGATGCGCCCCCGCCAAATAACGTGATCCCTGGTACTGTAGTACTGTACGTTCTGCTTCATTGTAGACGATAGGGTATTCCACATACCATGCCACAGCCTTTTCCATGAAGGTAGTGGCTTCTGGAATCCGATCCAGCAGTGAATTGAGCAAAGCTAGGTTGTACAGAATTCTCCCGTGGCTTCGACGATCCTTGGCTTCCTGTGCTTTTAGTAAGGCTTTCTGGAGGTAACTGTCTGCTTCCTCCAATCGCTGCAAAGACAAGTAGCTAGCCCCCACGTTCAGAAGTGCATTGGCTTCCCAAGTTCTGCGACCGATCTTGGCATTCATCTCTGCTGCCTGCAGGGCGTACTTGAGTGCATCCTGGGACTGCATCGTGTATAGATGGAACGTGCCTAGGTTCAAAAGATACATCCCCTGGAAAATCTCATCGTTCCTTTGTTCGGCAATCTCCAGGGCTTGGGTGTAAACTTCAAGGCCAACGGTAGCATTACCCGAATAAATTTCGTTATAGCCAATGTTGGTTAGACAAGCGGCAACTAATTTTTGATTCCCGACCTCCTCAGCCAGAGGGATTGCAGACCTTAATATTTTTGTTCCTTCGTCGTATTCTCGGAGCGCCCTAACATAATCCTGTAGGTCCCAAAAGTGATCTGCACTAGTCGTGTGTCTAGCCCCTGTAACCCGCAGCCTCTTGGCCTGGAAATGGTTCAAGTAACCGGAATGATCTGTGACTCTTGAAAATAGTTGAAAAATAGCTTCATAGGGCATCCAGGTCGCTTCATACTGAATGAATTTGTCTTGCAGGACGTCATAACGGGCTTTTTGGCGACCTAACTCGTCAAAGCCACGGTCCATGTCTTCCAGAATCTCATCCAGTTCCTCACGGAGGGCTTCCACATTTTCTCGAGCAAGACGATTTGATGCTGCGCTATCTCCTTGATCTAAAAGGGAGATGATGCGTGTCAGAACGTCCGAAGTTGCCACACCGAAGTGGGCTGACAGGTAATCTGCGATTGTGGATGCTTCTTTCTCCATATCTGGGGAAACTCTTTCCAGCATATCGGACACTGTTACCTTCCAAGCTTCAGGGCTTTTTATTTGATTGACTACCCGTTCCAAATCGTGACATGTCGTACACAAACTTGTGACCTGTTCTTTGCCTTCTCCATCGGGAAGCTCGATGCTAACGTTGGTGGTTGTTGGAGTTTGAGGTGAGGGGGGACCTCCCAGCGGGAAACTGTAGCCCGCAACGAAAAGTGTGACAGGAAAAATTGTGAGGAGAATTCTTGTATGCATGAGTCGCTATTCAAAAAACAATAGTGTCATAGTCTCACATTCTATCCATATCTTTCTCTTGAGAGGATCAACCTGGGGGATAAACCGCCCCTCTCGATTTCTAAAATCTTTGCTCCCTCAGATGGAGACTAATGTTACATGTGGAGTTGCTTAGGAAGCAATCCTAGTCAAGCTATATTGGCTGGAACAGACGAATGTTTTTAGAATTTGTAAAGTGGGTCGAAACGTGACTTGAGTTTCCAGTTGCGGTCCATGGTAGAATTGGCCCACCATAAGCCCGGGTGGCGGAATTGGCAGACGCACAGGACTTAAAATCCTGTGAGGGATTCCCTCGTGTGGGTTCGAGTCCCACCCTGGGCACTCTTCACGACTGAGAGCGTGTGGATGCTAGATTTACGAGGAGGTTAGAACTATGAAATATTTCCCTAGCTTGATCGCCAGTATCTTCTTGGTTCTTTCGGGCTGTAGCAGCACAACAGCAGACGACATTTTGGAGACAAGAGTGCTGTCTCTCAATGAATTCATTCTAGTGGGAGATCTCAAAGCTAATCCCGCTGATCCATACCTCAACGTAGCTCCTGACGGCACTATATTTTTGAGTTGGACGGAGGATAGCAAGGATACAGAAGGGCGCGATGCTTTCATAGCCTCTGCAAGTCGTAAAGGCCTGGGTAAATCTCGCCGGATGAATGACCGGCCAGGCCAGGTTCACCAATACGGCGGCGACAACCGCACCAAATTCACCGTAACCCCAGATGGAGGTATTGCAGCTGTCTGGTCTGCCACGTTGCCAGAGTACAAAACGGGAGAGATGAGGGTAACTTATGCTGACGAAGATGGCTCTTTCCATCCTGCTGTAACACTGAATGATGATGGGATGCCCGTCAATCATGCTTTTGGCACCATCGCTACTAGTCCTAACGGAAAGCTGTATGCCAGTTGGATCGATGGGCGCAACCGGAATTTTGTTGGCATGGCTGATCCCCTTTCGCCTGCGGAAGCCCGCAAAGATATCAAGATGAAGGATTTAACAATTCCGGAGTCAACCATGCAAATGGGCCCCCGGCAAAGGAAAGAGTACGAACACGACAATTCTCAACTCATGATGGCAGTCTCCGAGGATAGTGGTAGGACTTGGGGTAAAAATTACCCCATCACGGGCATGAAGGTTTGTTCTTGCTGTGTGCCCAACATTGCCTTTCTAGATCGTGGAGAAACTGTTGTAGTTTCCTATCGGTTTGTGGCTGAAGACTTCTTACGTGATCAAGTGGTAGTCCGTTCCATTGATGGTGGCAAGACTTTTAGCGAACCCACCTATATGAGTCAAGACGGCTGGATCGCAGAGTTTTGCCCCCATGCTGCTACATCTATGGCCAACGATAATCAGGGCAAAATCCATTTGGCTTGGTTCACTGCTGGTCGGACGGATGAAGAGACAGGGATTTACTACACCTATTCAGAAGACGGAGGCCAAAGTTTTGCTCCCCGACATCTCCTATCAAGTACTCCCCCCCACACTATCCTGCATGCCGAAGTCAGGGCAGATGAGAATGACACTATCTGGGTAGCCTGGGAGAATTTTGTAGACAACAGACCCCAGATTTTTCTTGCCCATCTAGATCAGGACACGGGTGAGTGGAGTAAGTCACACCAAGTCAGTGATGGTACAAATAATTCCATTTTGCCCATGCTTGCTGCAGGTGGGGATGAGGTCTACGTGGCCTGGACCGAAAGGAAAGGCGAGACCTCTAAGGTTAGACTGCGATCAGCGACCCTAGCCAGATATTGATGCGATGTGGCATTCGGAGATCCGGTATTTATCTAACTTCATTCAGCGGCATCGTCACTTGAAAGGTACTGCCCTGTCCCGGAATGCTCTCAACTGTAACAGTTGCCCCGTGTGCTAGTGCAATGTGTTTGACGATTGCCAAGCCCAGACCGGTTCCACCTAGCCCCCTTGAGCGTGCTTTGTCCACTCGGTAGAAGCGTTCGAAGATTCGATCCTGATCCTTGGATTCAATGCCTATGCCCGTGTCCTGAACCTCGATAATGGCATTGTCGTTGGCCTTTTTGAGGCGAACCCAGACTTGCCCATCATTGGGTGTATATTTAAAGGCGTTGTCCAACAGATTACTCATCATTTGACGGAGGGCTTCTTCGTCCCCAAAGACCATGGCTGCCGTTTTTGGCAAGTCCAATTCCACGTTGATCCCTTTTTCTTCTGCAGTCTGAAGCAGGACCTGGAAGTGGGAGCGAATAATTTCGCATAGATCAACTGAACTTGCTTCTGGTAAGTCATCCTGGGATTCGAGACGCGAAAGAGTCAAAAGTTCGGCTACCACCGAGGAGGCTCGTATGGACTGGTTTTGGATCTTATTCAGAAATCGATGCCGAATTGTGGGTGAGACCTTTTTATCGTCAAGCAGTGTTTCCACCAGACCTCGGATCGCCGCGATCGGAGTCTTCAGTTCATGTGACACATTCGCTACAAAGTCTCGTCGAATTCGCTCAAGTCGCTGTAGATCTGAGATATCATGCAGAACCAGTACAACCCCCGTTGTTTCTCCTGCACTGTTTTGCAGGGGGGAGGCGTGCATTTGAACCGTTTGGTTCTGATTGGCAGGGATGCGTAAAGTTTTCTTAGATTTCTTTTTGTTACGGAGTGTGTCGTCCAAAATCTGGCAGGCTTCCCGGATGCGAGTAACTTCCCCAATACGTTGTCCTTCTACCTGTCCCGGGACAGTTCGCAAGATGCTTTTGGCCGCGTCGTTCATGTGCACTATATGTTTCTCTTGGTCGATAGCCACGACACCTTCTATCATCCCCGCTAGGATCGCCTTGAGCCTGTTACGATCGGTGTTAATCATTTCCACACGTTGGTTGGAGTTTTGCGCCATGTAGTTGAGCACCTGACCCAACTGACCAATTTCATCTTGTCGCGTCATGTCTACTCTACGGCTATAGTCGCCTTCGGCAATCGCCTCGGCGACCGTTGCCATAGACGTAAGTGGTTGGGTGAACCGTCTGGCAACAAAGAATCCCAGTAGAAGGGCTACTCCGGCCGAGACAGCCGTCCCCAGAATTACGATAGAACGCAAGTAGGCAATGCGTTGATCGATGGTGGATAGTGGAACCGAAGCTCTGACGTAGCCAATCAACTGCTGATCGTATTCCACAGAAAGGGCAAAATACATCATCTGAAGACCCGTGATATTGCTGTGACGGGTCGTGATGCCCTGCCCGCGAGAACGCGCAGCCAGAATTTCGGGGCGAGTCGCATGGTTGTCCATAACCAGGACATTTTCCTCAGAATCAGCTTGTACCAATCCATCCGTTTGTATCACGGTGAGACGTGTATTGATTTGCTGTCCGAGAATTCGAATCTCCTCTCGGAATTTTTCAGGTGGCGATGGTGACGTGTTGTCTTGTTTTAGCGAAGGTAGGGCGAGATGCCTTAGCAACGTGGTGGTAGCTTCCAGAGATCTCTGGATTTCTTCAAGTGAATCCTGCTCGGTTTGCCTGGCAATCAACCCACCTACGATCAAGCTGGAGAGGAGGATTAGGCATACATAGCCGGTATAGAGCTTCCAGAAAAATCGGGTCTTGAGCATGATCTACTCGCCCCCATACTGAAAACGGTATCCGATTCCACGAATAGTCTCAATGAAATTCGAGTGTCCCTCAAGCTTTTTTCTGATGGCACGAACATGGACATCCACATTGCGATCTACGACGAAGACATGCTCGCCGGTAGCACTGAGGATCTGATTGCGCGTAAAGACTCGGCCAGGATGGGAAGCCAAAAAGTAAAGGATCTTAAACTCGGTGACCGTTAAGGACACCATCTTGTCGTCCAAACTTACTTCATGGCGTCCTGGATCAACCACCATTGGGCCCCGGATGATCCGCTCTCGACTACTCGATTCTTCTTTGAGGGCCCCCCGGCGTAAAACAGCCTTGACCCGTTCCACCAGTTCCTTGGTGCTAAATGGTTTGGTCACGTAGTCATCTGCTCCCAAACCCAGTCCTAGTACAATGTCGCTCTCCTCGCCTTTTGCTGTCACCATGATAATGGGTATGTCTCGTGTCAAGGGATCCATTTTCAACTGTCGGCACACTCCAAGGCCATCCAATTTTGGGAGCATCAGATCTAACAGGAGTAGATCTGGAGATTCCTGTTGGACGAGTTGGAGACCTGCCACCCCATCAGTTGCCTTCGACACCTGGAATCCTTCACGAACGAGGTTGTATTCGATCACTTCCAGGATGTCAGCTTCGTCCTCAATGATCACTACTTTCCCAGGATTCATGTATATTAATTCTCAGTGTATCAGGATCGTTGACCGCTTGACTTTGAAATGTGAAGGCCGGTGCATTACAGGAGTATCCAGATCAGTTGGTTAGCTTTCTTCCTTGTGGTGACTGGTAAAGTGGTGTCGAATCAGCTCGCCTTCCACCATAAAAATTACGTCCTCAGCGATGTTGGTTGCTAGATCAGCGATGCGTTCCAGGTAACGGGAAACTGAGAGCAGTTGAACGGCCCGCTCCACAGTTTCTGGCTTGTTTTTCATGTGTATCTGAAGAGTCTGAAACATCTTCCGGTTGATGGAGTCAACGTCGTCGTCTTTGGACAATACGCTCTGGGCTAAGGTTGTGTCCTGATCTACCAAAGAATCCAAGCTGCCTTGCACCATGTCGCGGACGTCCTCGGTCATCTTAGAAAAGTCCAAAGTAGCATCTAAGTTCTCGTGTGTAGACAGGTAGGTTGAGCGTTCAGCGATATTGGTTGCTAGATCGGCAATGCGTTCTAGATCATTGTTTACTTTCAGGGCTACTATGATAAAACGTAGATCTGCAGCTACCGGCTGATGTAGCGCGAGAATCTTTAAGCATTCCTCCTCTATCTGATTTTCTTTGAGGTTGATTTGGGTGTCACCTTCCAGCACTTCTTCTGCTAGTTCTACGTTTCTTTCAATCAGAGCGGCAATGGCCTTGTTGATGGCACTTTCCACCATGGACCCCATGGCTAATAGCTCATCTTTGAGGTGGTCAAGGTCACGTTGTAAATGCTTAGACATCGAGATCTCCTACATAAATTAGGTACTTAACCGAAGCGTCCGCTTACATAATCTTCTGTTCTTTTGTTCACTGGCCGGGTAAAAAGCTGCTTGGTAGCCCCGAACTCCACTAACATACCTCCTTCCATGAAGGCAGTAAACCTCGACACACGAGCCGCTTGCTGCATGTTGTGGGTGACAATAACAATAGTATAAGTTTTTTTAAGTTCAAACATGAGATCCTCGATCCTGGCCGTGGAAACAGGATCGAGTGCTGAACAGGGTTCATCCATGAGAATGACTTCGGGTTCCATGGCTAAAGCGCGGGCAATGCAAAGTCGTTGTTGCTGGCCACCTGACAGAGTCATCGCAGAGTCATTTAGTCGATCCTTCACTTCGTCCCAAAGAGCTGCCTTGCGAAGTGAAAGCTCTACACGCTCGTTTAAATTACCCTCGTAGCGGTTGATTGAAGGACCCCAGGCAACATTGTTAAAAACAGATTTTGGGAAAGGATTTGGCTTTTGGAACACCATCCCTATGCGTCGTCGTACATCAACGGGATCAACCCCCGGAGCGTAAAGTTGATTTCCTTTATACAAAATCTGACCTTCCATTCTTGCCTCCGGGATAAAGTCGTTCATGCGATTGAAAGCACGCAACAAGGTGCTCTTGCCGCAACCGGAAGGGCCTATGATGGCAGTAATGTGGTGCTCAGGGACAGATATGGATATTTCCTGAACGGCAGGCTTATCCGAATAGTAGATGGTGACTCCTACAGCCTCTAGCAGGGTTAGCAAGGATTGAGTTTGCTTGGACATTATACTTTCCCCTTTTTCTCAGCATGGTGCCGGATTGAGACTGCAATTATGTTCATAAAAAAAAGGACAGCGAGCAGAACGATGATTCCGGTGGCTGCGATATGATGAAAATCCTCTTGTGGACGGGATGCCCAATTGAAAATTTGTATAGGAAGGACGGTGAAGGCATCAAGTGGACCTTCGGGAACAAAGGCCACGTAGGTAAGCGCTCCGATCATAATGAGGGGGGCAGTCTCACCTATTGCACGGGATAGGGCTAAAATAACGCCTGTCAGGATCCCCGGTAGTGCCTGAGGCAGTACGTGGAATCTCAACATCTGCCACCGTGTAGCGCCCAGGGCAAAGGCGGCCAGACGAATAGAATTGGGAACGGCCCGAATGGCCTCGCGAGCGGCGATAATAATAATGGGCAGGATCAGAAGCGTCATCGTCAGACTACCGGCCAAGAGACTTCTTCCCAGTTCCATACCCCTAACGAAGATCACCAGCCCCAGTAGCCCGTAAACAATAGAGGGAACCCCGGCAAGATTTGCTATATTGACTTCAATCAAGTAACCCAATGGCCCTTTGCGGCTATACTCTTCCAGATAGATCGCTGCTGCTGTTCCCAACGGAATCGAAAAGCAGGCAGTCATGCTAATGAACCAGATAGTTCCTACAAGGGCCGATTTGATGCCTGCCCGTTCGGGAAAACGAGAGGGAAAACCGGTCAAGAATTGCCAATCCAGCCACGATATCCCCTTGCTGGTTACATGAAAAATGAGTATGGCAAGCAAGCCAATTCCCATCCAGGATATTGCAGCACAGATCAGGCGGAATAAGTATGCTTTTCTTTGGCGGGCGGTTAGGTTTGTTGTCTTCATTCGTAGATTTCTCGATATCGTCCCAGAATACGGTTGGCGATTACGTTCATGATTAGGGTGATGGCAAATAACAACACGGCTACGGCGAAGAGCGTTCGATACTCTACAGTACCGGCGGGCGTATCTCCCAGACTGACCTGAACGATGTATGCTGTCATGGTCTGGATACTTTCCATGGGGCTGAGCGTCATTCTGGGAGTCGCTCCAGCGGCAATGGTAACCGCCATGGTTTCTCCGACAGCTCGAGAAAGTGCTAGCACAAAGGATGCCACAATGCCAGATAGGGAGCCCGGCACCACGACTCTCGTGGTCACTTCGAAGTGGGTCGCCCCCAGCGCATAGGCACCTTGTCTAAGGGTTTGAGGGACTGCCCGGAGAGCATCATCACATAAAGAAGCGACCATAGGAAGCACCATGATGCCCACTACGATAGCGGCACTGGCAGCATTAAAAATTTGGGTGCTTGGGATAAAAACGCGCAGGATGGGAGTGACGAAGGTAAGAGCAAAGTACCCGTACACAACTGTGGGAATACCTGCCAGGACTTCCAGAATTGGTTTCAGAACACTGCGCGTTCGGCTTGATGCATATTCACTGAGATACATGGCGGTAGACAACCCTGCAGGAATCACGATCATTGATGCTCCCACCACGACCAAAAAAGTTCCACATACTAGTGGCAATACGCCGAAAGAACGGGGTTCTAGAAGAGGAGTCCAAGTGGTACCCAGGAATTCTAGGATGGAGACTTCCTGGAAAAATGGGAACGCTTCCTTTCCCAAAACGACCACAATTAAAAAGGAGGTGATCACGGAAAGAAATGCACATAGGAAAAGCCCCCCTTGGATAATTCTCTCTTTCCATTGTCGTCTCCGACTTCTAAGTCGAGGGTCTAGATCTTTCAGAAAACCAAATAACATGGGTTATTCAAGAAGTTCGTGAAGGTCCACCCCAACGGTGCTCCTATTAGCAAATAGAGAGCCTGTCACACCTTCCTGGAAGCGGGCCAAGGTCAAATCATATACATTTTGAGGTAATGGCACGTATCCTACTTCCTGTGCCAGAATAGGTGCCTGTTCTAGGTAAAAGTTTACGAATGCTTCCACCTCGGGTCGCTCGGCGGCCTTCTGACGAACATATATAAAAAGAGGTCGTGAGAGAGGTTGATAAGTCCCATTGTTAATAGAGGTGTCAGAAGGAACCACGGCACCGTTGCCTCCTTCTATAGGCACCACCTTGAGCCGCGAGCTATTTTCTATGTAGTAGGCGTACCCAAAGAAACCCAGAGCATTCTCATCCCCTATGATTCCTTGCACTAAAACATTGTCGTCCTCACTAGCTGTGAAGTCGGGACGGCAAGCCCCCGATTGGCCGTTGATGGCCTCAGTAAAATAATCAAAGGTTCCCGAGTCGGTTCCAGGTCCGTAAAGGGTGAGGGGAGAGTCAGGCCAACTAGAACGCACATCGTTCCAGGTGTTAACCGTGCTTCCTGGTTGCCAGATCTTTTTGAGTTCTTCTGTCGTCAAGAAGTCGACGAATGTATTGTTTGGGTTAACAACTACGGAGATCCCGTCAAAGGCTACGGCAAGCTCAATAAACTCCATTTCACTGGCTTTGGCCATCTCGATTTCCGAACTCTCAACCGTTCGGGATGCGTCATTGATGTCGGTTTCTCCCGCCGTAAATTTTTTAAAGCCCCCTCCTGTTCCGGAAATACCCACAGTGACGCGTGCACGAGGGTGTTTTTTCTGGAACTCTTCGGCGACAGCTTCAGTTATTGGAAAGACTGTGCTTGAACCGTCGATGGACACGGTACCGGTTAGCCTATCCTGTGCTGTGTTGTCTGCGACACCACCGCAAGCTGCGAGCACTAGACTAAAAACGATGATTGTTACAAGTGAGGGTCTCATTCGTGTACTCCTGTCCTACCAGTTCGTATAGTCAGTTTGTATAGTACTTGTGTGAAGAATTGATAAAGATTCGATTAAAGTCTGAATGTATGATCTCCAAATTGGGATCAAAAGTTGTACAAGAAGGTCATTCTCGGCACGAGATCGATGGTTGGTCGTATTCCATCCTCGTTTTTGTCATAGTGGATGACTTCCACGTTGGGCATCAAATTGAAGCTATGGTTGATCTCAAAGTCTAAGC
>JAYZCG010000018.1:0-14984 GCA_036338435.1 Acidobacteriota bacterium | reverse complement strand
CGTCATTTTCTAGAAACTTACGAACAGGATCATCCAGAAGATGTCGTCACGATTGAAAAACCTATCAGTCTTAAACACGAAATAGGGATTTTGGTCGACAAACTGGATCGAGAGCGGAAGTTTCCTCTGCTTCGGATTAAGAACCCGATTCTATGCAACGGTCAGCCATCTGAATATGAAGTCATCATGAATGAGATTGGCTCTCGGGGGAAGTTAGCTTACGCGATGGGATCTGATTGGGAGAGCGTATCTTTGGATTGGAGGCGGCTTGCACTAGATAACAAGCAAAAACCAGTTGTTGTAGCGCGCGAAGATGCTCCTGTCAAGGAAGAGGTGTTAAAGGGCGATGATATTGATATGTTCCGTTATCCCGCCTATCAGCCCTATCTTATGTTGTCTCATCCATACATATCATTGGCTCCGATGATTACTTATCATCCTTCGGAGCACATTGATAACATGGGGATTCACCGAGGTGAGATCCAAGAAAAGAATCGCGTTGCCTATTTGTTTTCTCCAGACAATCACAACTCAATGAACTTTTGGACGTGTGAGCAGGAACTGAAAGAGGACATGCCCTGTGCTGTGGTGGCCGGATTGCATCCCAATGTGTTGATGGCTTCACAGACCAAGATGGGGTATCCAGAGAGTCATTTTGAGGCCTGTGGGGGGCTTTTGGGTGAACCTTTCAGGCTTGTTCCCTCAGAGACTCTGGGGGATAATTTTATGGTTCCAGCTGATGCAGAGATTGTGATGGAAGGTACGATTAAGGCCATGAAGCGAACTGCTGAGGGTCCTTATAGTGAATATACACGTCACATTGGAGCACAGCGTTGGTGCCCCTACATGGAGATTAGTTGTATTACACAGAGGAAAGATCCTTTGTGGTCAAACTACGCTATCGGTCGTAACCATGCTTTCCAGGGTCTAGCCCGAGAATTTCGTGTCTATGACATTGTTAAGCGAGTTGTTCCACAGGTAACGAGGGTATATCTGTTGCCACATGCAGGAGGAGACGATGGCCTGGGTTTCTGTTTCATTCAAATTAAGAAAACCGCTGAGGGGCAGGCAAGAACTGCTATTCATTCAGCTCTTACCTCTAATTACTCGGTCAAGCACGTTATTGTAGTCGATGAAGATGTCGATATTTATGATGAGCGACAAGTGTTTTGGGCTGTTGCCACGCGTGCCCAGCCGGACAAAGACTGGATCATTCAGACGGATGTTATGAGTAGTATTGTGGATCCGTCTATTGACAACCACTGGGGATCTAAAGCTGGTATTGACGCAACTCGACCTGCGCCTCCCGAGCCATTTCTGGTCCCAACCCAGTTTCCCAAAGAGGATATGGAGCGCATTAAACTACACGATTTCGTGCCTAAGGATCTTCTTGAGAAGGTTCCAGATGCGTTCCGCAAGGCAGAGGATGACGTATAACGACTCTCTACATGTTTAAGCTATAGTCTTCGCTGCACTCCGTGGTTAAAAGATACGCGGGAGTTCTCTAGCTCTGGAACCGTCAAGGAATTGGCTGGGTGAACTGCATTCTGCTCTTTAAGCTTCTTTGAACTCACATTGAAGGCGGACACTGTTCCAAAATAGAATCTATGGCATGTCGTTCTCGATCGTCCATTGTGAGATCCCAATAGCCCTTTATAAGTATCCAGGACCTTACATACTCACAGTGAAAGTCCACGTTAGGTGGTAACCAATCTGCTGGATCACTGTCTTGTTTGTCACGGTTTACAGATCGGGAAACCACTCTTAATGCTTGTGGATGTAATAGGTCATTAGCAAATTCTTTCTTACGCTGTGCATTCCAATCTTTTGCGCCACTACGATGGGCTTCAGCAAGAGGGATGAAGTGGTCAATATCCACATCAGCAGGGTTCGTAAACGTTTGTCCTGTGTAGGCATCTAACCACTGACCAAAGACTACACGACATCCCTTTGAGTCCAGTTCAGTAGGGATCAGACTTTCTTCAATCAGTATCTCTTGGCGGGTGTTTTGACAATCCCCATCTGTATCAATCCAACCCCCATATAGGTCCCTGTCATAAGCGGGAAACACGGTAAGGATGATGGACAGAATGAGTGTGGTTGGAAGCATCGAAGAGAGAGAGTGTGTGTGGCTTATGTGATATGCCACAAAAAAGGCCCTCTCTGATAAAGAGAGGGCCTTTTAAACTCACACTCAGGACACAGGATTGTCCGTGTCCTGAGGTTCTAAGACAGACTGATTAGAATATGATTTTAAGCGCGAACTGGATTTGACGCGCTTCATTATCTGTTCGAGTGAGCCTGCCAAACTTCGAGTTTGGCTTCAACGAAGTGCTACTGTAAGGCCGTCTGTTTGAGCCAGTCGGCGTAGCGAAATTGGTGGAATTAAGAACGTTGAAGAACTCGGCACGGAATTGAAGTTCGGCATCTTCACCCATTTGCAGATTCTTTTTCAATGAGATATCGAAGTTGGCGAAATCATCTCCACGACCTGTTAAACGTCCTAGATTACCAATGTAACCACGTGGACCTAACTCAAAATGACTAACATCAAACCAGTTATCGATGTTGCCTGTTACAGGGTTATTACTCATACCAGCACGCACATTGGGTCGTGAGCCACTTCCATTAGTTATGTCATTTTCCCAATTGATCCTGTCGTTCATTTCCAATGTGACAGGCGTTCCGCTGGTCACTGTGAATAGACCACTCATACTCCATCCACCCAGAATGGCCTCAGCGGCACCACCGGCTCCATCCATCAAAGGAAGTTCCCAGGTGAAGTTTCCGCCAAGAGAATGATTAAGGTGAAAGGTAGATACGGCCCTACTATTTCCACGTGTGTTGTAGTAGTCAGCGCTCATAGTGTTGGTATTGTTGAAGTCACTAGAGGCATTCTGTGAGGAAGTGTCTATAGATTTAGACCACGTGTAGTTTGCTCCCAGGGAGTAACCGCTTGAGAAGCGCTTAGTAATGCTACTCTGCAGGGAGTGATAGTAGGAATCCCCACCGTTGACACGATGACGTATTCGGGTAAAGTTTGGATTACGCCGTTGTGGCTTGTTGCAACCATCGGGAAGACTGGTTTTCCGAGAATTAGCAATGTAACTTCCGCAAGCTACCCCATTGTCATCCCTTCCAGGAGGCCAGTAGTGCATGCCGCCACGTGTTACGTCATAGGGTGCACTGTTTGGATTCACGTAACGAGTCAGATTGACTCCGCGTGATCCCACGTAGGCAACAACAGCAGCCCAGTTACCCCAGAGCTCTCTCTGTACGTTCAGATTCCACTGCATGTAGTAGGGAGTAACGACGTTGTAATCTACTGTTTCGACACGCCCCACTGCACCTGACGGAGGAGCTCCCATTGGATCTGGGAACCACTTTGGTGAACCTGCAGGAACGGTGTCGTCCTGAACAGAGATTTGCACCACCATAGGTGGTTGCTGTCGGGCTCCAAAGTAGAAGTCAGCCAGAATCATCTGATGAAACAAACCAAAACCACCTCGGATAGCTGTTTTGCCAGTCCCCCCGGGATCCCAGGCAAAACCAATTCGTGGGGCAAAGTTGTTCATAGGAACTTGATAATTGGGGTTTTGGAGACGCGCTTTCTTGTCCGTGAAAGGATTCATGGTAGCTGATTTACCGTTGACATTCTTGTTAGCGGTAGCAGCTTCCCAGCGGACCCCTAAGTTCAAGGCTAAGTTGGGACTATACTGCCAGTCATCCTGGATGAAAAGAGAAGGGATATGCTGGCGAGCGCCCCTGCGATAATCACGACCAGTTGGGATTGCACCGCCAAAAGTAGCGGCATCACCTGTCAAGAACTGCCCCAACGAATCAAATGTAAAAACACCGAATTCGCGGTTGGACTGGTTGTGATTCACGTGGTAACGCTGATACTTGACCCCAAACTTCAGGGAATGATCCCCAGTCGTATAAGTCAATGTGTCCGAATACTCAAAAAGATTCAGTACACGGAATCTTGGGCGGTTAAAGGATCTTCCAATATTGGAAAAACCGTCGACCTGGATTTGACCCATATGCTCAAAGACCCCCGGAGGAGTTTGGATAAAAGCGTATTTCGGGTCATCCGCAATCGATTTATTGACCGAGTCCGCCGCATTAAGCAACGACCTGTTAAACCCAACCCTTGCTACGTTAAGGAGCTGAGGAGAGAAAATATGTTTCTCCTCAAGCGTAACGTATTGGGCCGTGGTCGTATCGGAAAAATCTGCTGAGTCGGCCAAATTAGATGGTGACAAAGCATTTGCATCCTGAATAGTCCAGCGTCCAAAGAAACTGTCTGTGTCACTCAGAGTCTGGTCAATCTTGGCCAAGAAGTACTCCTCGTTCTGTTGCTTGGAGAAGACTTGACTCCACTCTCCTGTACCATCTCCAGCATCCATTTTTCCCGGTACGTTAGGAAGAGGGTATAGACTTAAGTACGGTTTTACTGCCGCCATGATCTCCACGTCGGCTATTCCGTCACCGTTGATGTCTCCATTTCGTGCTGCAGCGCTTGGAACATCAACGTTGGATGACGACATTCCTTGCCGATTCTTCATCATTTCGAAGCTGCCCAAAAAGAAGGTTTTGTCCTTGATGATGGGTCCGCCTATGACAGCACCAAATTGGTTCCGTTTAAAGCCGGGTTTTTCCTGGCCGTTTTTGTTGGCGAAAAACTGATTGGCATCCATTGCACTGTTGCGGTGAAAATGAAAGATGCTGCCATGGAGTTGATTGGTGCCTGATTTTGTAACAGCACTAACCACGCCGCCAGCGGCTCGGCCATATTCAGCTGAAAAATTACTGGTGAGCGTTTTGAACTCACGAACCGTCTCTACACCCAAAGTCACACCAGTGACGCTTCCGGGTGCCTGGCCCATGGAATCGTTGATGTCAGTACCGTCTAAAATGAAACCAGAGGCGTTCGTGCGACTTCCGTTAACGGAAATCTTGACTCCCATGCCCACAATTAGACTACGACCTGCTGCACGAGCGGTATTAACACCTGGCTGCAGGACGGCTAACTCGGTAAAACTACGACCATTCAAGGGCAAGTCCCGAATTTGGTTGCTATCTACCAGACCACTGACCTCTCCACTAATAATGTCCACTAGTGGTGCGGCCTCGGTAACGATCACTTGCTCGCTAATCGCTCCAATGTTCATTGTCAGACTGAGTTGTACTTGCTGTCCAATAGTAAGTTGGATGTCTTGGCGGACAGCAGTTTGGAAGCCTTCTAACGATGCTCGTACTTCATAGTTTCCAAGATTAAGCTGCCCAACGTTGAATCTACCGGTGTCATCAGAAACGCTCATGCGTGTAGCATTAGTGTCCACATTGATAACGGTGACTTCAACCCCTGGGAGTACGCCTCCTGTCGAGTCGGCAACCGTTCCCTGAATACCGGCTGATGTAGTCTGTGCCCATGCCGGGAAAACAGAAACGGCAAGAACCAGAATTACTGGAATTAATCTAAACATTCTAAGTCTACCTCCATTGATTAACATTGAAATAAAGCTTGTAAAACAAAAATTCAAAATATCGGAAAACTAAAAGCAATAAAAATTGGGGATATTTAAATGCTGCATGTTACTACGCCACCAACTGCACCCACATGGTAAAGTCCCGCAGTTGCTGGGGCAGAGAGTGCAACTATGCTCGAATTGCACAATATGTTCAACCACATGCTCGACTCAGACATGGTTCAATTTCATTGTTTTACCCAAATTGATTCCCCAAATTTATATAGTTTGCCACGCCCTTGTGACATGCTTGGTAATACAAACACGACAAGGGACGGGGCGCCATTTGGCCTTCTCCTCATGGACTCAGTACGTCAGTGCGGTAAAAATGTTTCACGCCTAAACGCTATTTTCTGTAGCCCATTTGATCAGTTGCCAGTGGACATTTGGTTCTGGTCGAAAACGATCTGGCCTCCTAACCCGGTCATTATGACATTCATGTCGCGGATTTCTTCTACAGGAACAGTAAAGTAGTCCTTCTCCAGAACTGCAAAGTCAGCATATTTGCCCGGTTCCAAAGTCCCTAGAGTATCCTCAGCCAAGATGTAATAGGATGCCCAGGTAGTGGTCATCTTTAAGGCAGTTACTCGATCGACGGCTTCACTTGGTAGAAGCGGTGCTGTCTGTTCGGTGGCAGCATTAGTGACATTTCGGGTAACCAACATGTATATGGGCTCCCAAAAATCGGTACCTCTCGCTTCGAAAGTAACCTTGAGGCCCTGATTTATCCAGGTTTTTACAGGCATAGCAAAAGGCCGTAGTTGTTCGCCGTAGGTATCAATAAGCATGGCTGCATCATCTAGGTATGGCATGTTGACGTTCAAAAGAACGTTATATTCTTTGAGTTTAGCCATTACATCAGGTGGTGTTCCCAGAAGCTGGTTATGCTCCATGGTAGTACGTAGGCTTCTGATGTGCTCTACGGACAGGTTGGCCTCTTCCATTGCCTCTTCGAGCATTTGGGTGTAAAGGCGTACTCCGTGACTAGATGTGCCATGAACTCCTGCTGGCCGCCAGCCTGACATAACGGCTGCCTTTACCACTTCATAGGGTCGGGTGCCAGGGCCAGGACAGCGCTGCCGAGATTTGAGTTCTGGAGAGGCATCAATGTCGTCGCCCAGACAGACCTCCCATTGGCTGGAGTCCCAGACCTCGTTACACATTCCAGACAGGTATAACATTTCTCCACCGTTTGAATGGTTGGTCCAGGGAGCACCCGTTCCTTTGTAAAATTCTCGGAACGACTTTGTATTCATGAAATTGCCCCTCTGGGGTTCCAGATAGTAGGAGAGTCGATGTGGCATTTGTCCGTCCCTATTGAGCTTATTGTAAGCCTCAACCACGCTAGGAAATAGAATACGAGTAGAGACTGTGGTCATGCCAAATTTTTGTAAGTCAACTCCATGCAGACGAAGTGCCTCGGTCAGCTTGTCAATGGGCTCATCTTTCCACCAATAGGCAAAAGTTATCCCTTGAAGTTCCGGTACTGCAGCGTAGCCATCCATACCTGCTCCGGGTCTATTTTCCAGATCGGTACTCTCCTTCCAGTCGGGAAATTCCTTCTCCATCAATTGAATAGCTGTTTCGTTAAAAATTCCCGACTGACGTGCATTAATCACCACTGGATGATCTGGTACAGCGTTGTCTAGCTGAATAGTTCGGCGGTTTATAAAGCTCCCGTAGAGCCACACACGGTTGGTACCGGGTAGATTTTTAGGGCCCTCGGTTAATCGGACGGAGATCCATTTGCCCGCTGGAATATTCTGTACACGGATTGCGTTGAGGATTGCTTCCCGCAGTTTTTTGGAGGTGGCCTCAGGAGAATCGCCAGCCTCCACAGTAAGTTGGACACTAGGATCAACAAGGCCAACTTCGGGTCCATAGCGACTCGCAGCAGGACCGAAGAGATGATAGTGAGTTTGGATAAGACCTGGGATCACAGTGTGCCCCTTGACATCCACAAAGCGTGTATTGGAATTAGATAATCTTCCCATCTCCTCATTTGTACCCAGGGCCATGATCTTTTTCCCTTTGATGGCCATGCTCTGGTAGATGTTACCGGGAGTATTTGGATCAATGCTCCAGTCATCCATGCTCACGATTTTTCCATCTGTCACAACCATATCGGCGTAGCCATGCTCAGCCACCAAGTCAGGAATCTGTTGGGAGAGCCCCATTCCCTGAAACAGTAGCCCTAGAACGCACAGGGTTAACAACTTTCGCATGCTATTCTCCTTTTGTATTGATGTTTTTCTATACGAGATCAAAATTCCTAAGTTCAGTACCACAATTCTATCCTGGTTTCTTCTGTTTTTAATCTATATGGACACTAGATTGCAAGCGCAAAAGGACAGGCTGAGTTATCGTCTGCCACCAATTAGTCCCGAGCGCCACAGAAAATAAAGCAGGGTGAGGAGGGTGCTAATGGCTGCAGCGACATAGGTGAGTGCAGCCGCATTAAGGACAGCATCTACTCCACGACGTTCTTGCGGTAGGATGATGCCATGCTCTACGACTAGGTTCTTAGCACGGCTCGAGGCATCAAACTCGACAGGTAACGTGACGATTTGGAAAAGGAGTACGGCTGAAAAAAGTACGGCTCCCACCAACACCATGTTTGTAGAAGAGAGGAAAAGTCCAAACAGCATTACTAGGTAACCAATGTTTGAACCGATGTTGGCAGTGGGTACCAGTAGAGAACGAATCCACAAGGGCGCGTAGTTTTGTGCATGTTGGATAGCGTGTCCGGCTTCGTGAGTAGCAACACCAATCGCAGCAATGGAGGATGAACTGTAGGTGTCTTCGGATAGTGCTAATTTCTTGGTTATGGGATTGTAGTGGTCCGATAACCTGCCTGCTGTTTTAATGACCTCAACACCCTGTATCCCCTCTCTGCGGAGAAGTTCCGTAGCTGCTTGAGCTCCGCTCAGTCCACAGGAGGACTGTACCTGGGAATACTTTTTAAAATTCACCTTAACTCTCCAACTGGCTAATAGGGAGAGAGCTACACCGGGAATTATGAACACAAAATAGATGGGATCAAATAACATACTAAATCCACCACACCCTTTCCAAAAGTTGCCTCGTAGCAGTATCATTCTATGCCAGGGCCACAGAACTGTCCACTGGATTGGTTTGGGCTAGTGTAGGCTGACCTAACAGTCTGTGCCTGGAAGAAGAGTGATGGGCCTATATCCATGCGGTAAGTCACAAGTCAACAAGGACAGTGAGATTTACTGACTGGTTGGGAAATTTTAAATTAATTCGGAGTAATTGGCATGCAACACTTTAAAAGAGGAATGATTGTCCTTCTGGCTTGTTTGTTTTTAGGAACTCTAAGCTATGCTCAAAGCGCCACTAACCTCACAGTTTTGGAGGGAGCCACTGTCATTGACGGCCTTGGTGGTGCTCCTCTCTCCAACGCTACTGTGGTTATTGAAGGAAATGAAATCAGATCAGTTTCGTCGGGGCAAGGGGCGGATTATCCTGCAGATGCCAGGATTTTGGATGTTTCTGGTAAGTTTGTCATTCCTGGACTCATCGATACTCATGTCCACTGGGGTGCTTGGATGGGGGAAGTTTATATGAACCACGGGGTAACCTCAGTCATGGCCCAGGCCAATGTGAGCAAGGAGGAGAGAGTCCATTCCCAAACCAGCTTGAGTACTCCTAGGGTATTTCACACGGGAGGCAATTTCAGGACATATCTGACTCCTGGCATGACTAGAGAACAGACCCAAGATCGGATGCGCAAATATTTAGCAAATGAGCCAGATGTCGCTTGGTTTCCCCAGTACAGGGATAACATTAGCGAGGTGTATCGATGGGCCGTTGAAGAAGCTCATCGCGAGGGATTGACTATTTTCAGCCACACCCAGCATTCCTCTAAAGCCATTGATGCAGGGATGAATGTAGCCGAACATGTTTGGGGGTTTTCCTTTCCTTTGATGTCTGATCAGGAACTGGATGACTTCAAGAAGGGCCTATTTTTGCATTGGGCAACGTACTTGCGGGCGGGGAAGGCACTGGATGAATTAATCCAAAAAGCTGTTGGTCAAGGTGTTTATTTGAACCCCACGCTAGTGTACGAATGGGGTTCTCTGAGCCCAAAAGCTAAGCGGCGAGAACAAGAAGTATACACGATGCTAAGCGATCCAGATTTGTCCTATTTTCCTAAGACCTCTGGCGAGGTTCTATTACTCAGACATCGTCAGATTAAGAGCTATTCGTCCCGATACGAACATATGCCATTGGTTGCCAAACTTGCGAGTGAAGATCTCCAGGAGTTGCAGGAAGCTCGACGGAACGTGCAGCATTTTGTGAAACGCTACATTGAATTGGGAGGTAAAATTATTTCTGGTACTGATGCCGCAGGTGTTGCTGCTCCGGGGTTGGGAATGCATCATGAAATGGAACTTCTGGTAGAGGCTGGCTTGACGCCTATGCAGGCTATCCAATCATCTACTTTATGGGCCGCGGAGATGCTGGCAGGGCTTAGAGGGGCTCGTGGAAACCAGAAGGTTGGATCCATCCAGGCGGGTAACTTTGCCGATCTTTTGGTACTGGAAGCGAATCCCTTAGAAGACATCAGCAATACTAAGAAGATTAAGCAGGTGATAAAGGATGGGGAATTCCTTGAGTTTGGGTATCATCCAGAATTTTTTACCTTTTCCCGTCCTCCGCGTAGTGGGACGATGTCCACTCCTGAGCCGGAGATCAGTGTCATTTCTCCTCACAAGGTTGTTGAGGGGAGTCCGGGTTTCGAGATTGTTATTCAAGGAGCAGGGTTTGTGGTCAACTCAGTTGTGAAAGTGAATGGAGTCTCTCTAGCGACGACGTTTGACGGTCCACGCCAACTCAGGGCAAGTATACCCGTAAGTGTCATTGAAAAAGCGTTGCCCGACCGCTTTAGTTCGCCGGGGCCTGATCAATACACCGGCATATTTGGTGATCGAACGGTATCTATCACAGTCTTCAACCCACCTCCTACCGGAGGGAGGTCTAACAGTGTCTCTCTAGTTGTCGAAGCAAAATGGCACTCTGCTCCCTGAATTCAATAGAAACTAACAATAAACATCCGAAAACAAGTAATGACTTGTTGAGAATGACCTGCACTTCGTCTTCACCTAACTTTTCTTTGTCTCCGTATTTTGAGAGAGCTTTTTTTTCAGGTCCTCTAATTCCTTTTTGAGCTGTTTTATTGTGTTGACTAACTGTGGAAGTTCTTTCAGCAGAAGATAATTGCGTTTCCACAATGACGAATCCATTTCCGGCGTTCCAGAGATTACTGAGCCTGCTTTAACCGAGCGGGCAATACCTGTTTGTGCGGTAGCGATGACTTTGTCACCTATACTAATGTGACCTGCGGTTCCAACTTGCCCTCCTAACATCACGTGGTCTCCAATCTTGGTGCTTCCTGCCAGGCCTGCCTGCCCCGCGAGAATAGTATGTCGACCCACTAGAGACCCATGTCCAACCTGAACTAGATTATCAAGTTTGGTTCCTTGGCCAATACGCGTTTCTCCCACTGTGGCGCGGTCGATACATGCATTAGCACCTACCTCAACATCATTTTCTAAAACAACAATGCCCGATTGGCTCATCTTGTAATAGGTTGCGTCCGCCTGGGGTGCAAAACCAAAACCATCTGATCCTATAACAGCCCCATTCTGTAGAATCACGCGATCCCCGATCTGGCAATACTCCCGTACTACTGAGTGTGCATGGGCGATGAAGTGATGGCCAATTTTAACATGAGGGTAGATTATGACGTTGGGGTAAAGGATAGAGTTATCGCCCAGTTGCACTCCTTCCCCAATCACGGTATTGGCCCCGATCGAATAGTTGTTTCCTAGAATGGCAGTGTCGGCAACAATGGCGGTAGGATGAATCCCGGGTATGGGTGTTGGAGGCTGATAAAAAAGTGCGATCACTTGAGCAAAGATGAGATATGGATTTTCAGCGAGTACAGTAGGAATGGCAGTTGAAGGGGCATCGGGGGAGAGAACAATGGCTCCGGCATGGGTAGATTGAATGTACTTCAGATACTTTGGATTAGAGACAAATGTTATCTCGTTTTTATTGGCCTTTTCGATTCCGGCCACTCCGGTGATCTCAACTTCCGCAGATCCTCGCAGTTCACAACCGAGTTGTTTGGCTATTTCTCCTAGCTTCATGCCTGTATTCATCCTCCTAGCAAAAAGTTTTCAGGTGAAAATGATACCGTGGAATAGTTGAGGTTGGGAACAGAATTCCAATTTTCTGTGATTTCCGGTGCGTAGTGTCTATATTGAGAGTATGACTCAACCTGCCCAATCGGCTCGTGCAGCGGGAAAAGTTAGTATCGCTGTTTTTCTAAGTCGTATTCTGGGATTAGTGCGTGATCAAGTTTTTGCTAGCCTCTTCGGAGCTGGACTTTACAATGATGCTTGGTTAGTTGCTTTTCGAATCCCAAATTTATTTCGGGATCTTTTTGCTGAGGGGGCTTTGAGTGCTGCTTTTGTTCCCACTTTCACAGAGTTCCTGCACAAGAAGAACAGGGCGGAAACTTGGCTATTAGCTAATTTGGTTGTCAGTGCGTTGCTGGTATTTCTAGGAGGGTTTGCACTCCTTCTTCCGTTTATTGCAGAGCCTCTTGTTTATGTGCTAGCCGCTGGCTTTGCTGAGGTTCCAGGGAAAGTAGAAGTAACGTCAACCCTCATAAAGATTTTATCCCCGTTTTTATTGTTGATGGCCCTATCTTCTGTTGGAATGGCGATTCTCAACGCGTTCAATCATTTTTTTTTGCCAGCCTTGGCCCCTGCCTTTTTTAATATTGCAGTAATTGGATCTGGTCTTTTTTTAGCTCCTGAGTTGGAAAGGTGGGGAATTTTGCCAATCTATGCAATGGGCATAGGCGCTTTACTTGGAGGTGTGTTCCAGTGCTTAGTGCAGCTCCCCCTTATGTATCAGCATGGCTATCATTTTCAATTCCGGTTAGCCCTAAGACACGAGGGAGTCCGCAAGATAGGGTGGCTTATTGCCCCGGCTATCGTGGGAGTTAGCGCTGTCCAAATCAACGTTCTTGTGAACACTCAGATTGCTTCGTTTCTCCAGGAAAACGGACCCGTGTCTTGGCTCAGCTACGCGTTTCGTATTATCTACCTTCCAATCGGACTCTTTGGTGTGGCAGTGGGTGTAGTTAACCTTAGGGAAGTATCAGTTTTTGCTGCACAGGGAAATTTAGAAGAACTAAAGGAAACTGTTGCTAATTCAATTAAACTTATTTCGATCATGGCTGTTCCGTCATCGGTTGGACTCATGGTTCTAGCTATTCCGATCGTTGATGTGCTCTTTGAGCGTGGAGGATTTACGGCCGTAGACACCCTGCATACTGGGTATGCGGTAAGTTGTTATGCGTTGGGCTTGTTTGCCTATAGTTGCATGAAGGTTTACGTCCCGACCTTCTATGCGCTGAACGACACTCGCACTCCGGTTCGCATAAGCATGATCGCCGTTTTCAGCAATTTAGGCATTAACCTAGTTCTTGTTTTTTTCGTCCTCCCCGAAGGTTATCGGTTTGTGGGTTTAGCTTTTGGAACTGCACTTTCAGTAACCTTAAGTTATGTATTGTTGGCAAGGAGCTTCGGTCGAAGATTGGGCTCTCTCCACGCATATGCGGTAATTCCCACTTTTTTGAAAACTGTTGTTGCAGCTGTGATTATGGGAATCCTCATCTTTTTTTTAAACCAGTACTTTCACAAACTGTGGAAGGAAATGGATTTTTGGCAAGAATTGATTTCATTGGGGGCATGCGTTTTTGTGGGTGTTGTTAGTTATTTTGGATGTTGTCGGTTGATGCGTATTAAGGAGATACGTTTTATCCTGAGGTGGTTAAAGGATTCATGAGAGAGAGAGCTTTCCAGCATTATCTGAGTCACTTGCAAGTAGAGCGAGGGCTTGCCTCTAACACAGTGGAGGCATATCGGCGAGATCTCCTAGAATTTTTTTCATTTCTGGCATCCCAACAATGGACTATAGAAGAGGTCGGGAAAGAACACCTGACGCAATATCTTCAACACCTATATGAGCGTCTTTCAGTTCGGTCAGTGATGAGAAAGATTGTAAGTTTACGATCTTTTTTCCGGTTTCTCTTACTCGATGGCTATCTCCATGAGGATCCAACTGAAACGCTAGAGTCTCCCAAAACTGGGCGTACTTTGCCGCAATACCTTGCCGAGGAGGAGGTAGAGCAATTGCTTAAGCAGCCGGATGTAACGACACCTTATGGTCTGCGCGATAAAGCGATGTTGGAAGTTCTTTATGCTACAGGTCTCAGGGTCAGCGAGTTAGTGCAAATCCGGTTGGAAGAGATGAATCTGGAAGTGGGGTGGATCAGGACCTTTGGCAAGGGTTCGAAAGAGCGAATTGTTCCTGTCGGTAGTTCGGCTATTACCTTTATTCAACAGTATATAGATGAAGCGAGAGGTTGCTTCTTGATCAAGCATACTCCCAGTCCCTACTTGTTTTTAACCCAACGAGGACGATCTATGACTCGTCAATACTTCTGGATGCTGGTTACCAAGTACGGAAAACAAATCGGTATAAACAAGAGACTCAACCCACATATGTTACGTCACAGTTTCGCCACTCATTTACTTGAAAATGGCGCCAATTTGAGGGCGGTTCAATTGATGCTAGGACATGCTGATATTTCCACAACCCAGATATATACTCACGTGACCCGAGAGCGGCTTAAGAAGATTTACAACGAGTACCATCCTCGAGCATAAGTTTAGAGTGAGGATGCCCAAGACAAGTACGCCTCCATCGGATTGTTATGGAAGTCAGCACAAGGTCGTTGGGTGATAATCTTAATTGCCGGACTTAGATGACAAATCTTCATTTTTGGTGTGTTCTTTAAGTTCTTTAAGGTATTTGTCTTTTGGTTCGTGGGGCAGTATGTCAATCTGGGCTAACTCAACCATCTCCTTTTTGCCACGAATACCCAGATCGTTAAATTTCTTAGTCTGTGGGATGGCACGTTCTTCGAAGGAGCTCTTGGCGGCGTTGTAGGTCTTAACCGATTGAGTCAAATTTGTTCCAATCTTGTAGAAGTGTTCTATTAATGTGAGGAGTCGCTCGTACATCTCCTTGCCCAAATCCGCTATTTCTTTGGAGTTTTGGATCAACTCAGCTTGGTGCCACTCGTGGGCAATGATTGTGAGTGACGCCATTAGAGTGGTGGGAGTGACAACAGCCACTTTCTTTCGCATAAACTCTTCGTGTAAGTTGGGTTTACGGCTCAGGGCTTCACTATATAGGGACTCTATAGGGAGGTAGAGGTATACAAATTCTGGACTCCCTTCTAGCGCATCCCAATAGGCCTTACTAGCTAGCTCCTTGACATGCTGGTTTAGTTGGCTCGCATGGCGGTCCAATAACTGTTCTCTCTTTTCTTTGTCTTCAGTCTTC
>JAYZCG010000017.1:0-11311 GCA_036338435.1 Acidobacteriota bacterium | reverse complement strand
CGGCTGAGCAAGAGGATGTTCAGGAAGAAGCAGCGGCTGAGCAAGAGGAGGTTCAGGAAGAAGCAGCGGCTGAGCAAGAGGAGGTTCAGGAAGAAGCAGTGGCTGAGCAAGAGGAGACTAGCTAAAGACAACAATTCTGGCAGTTTAAGTGACGGGCAAATGCGTTTATTAGGAGGATATTTAAATAATGGCAACGATTAAAAGAGAAGATGTGATGGGCTGGATCGAGGGAGCGTCGATTCTGGATATTAACGAGTTGGTTACTGATCTGGAAGAGAAGTTTGGAATCACAGCTGCAGCACCGATGGCTGTAGCTGGTGCTGTAGCGCCGGGGGCTTCGGCAGAGGCAGCGGCTGAAGAACAGACCGCCTTTAGCTGTGTTTTGACAGCAATTGGGGATAAGAAAATTAATGTTATCAAAGCAGTGAGAGAGGTGACCAGTTTGGGCCTTAAAGAAGCTAAAGATTTAGTGGATGCAGCGCCCAAACCGATCAAAGAGGGTGTCAGTAAGGAAGAGGCGGAAGAACTCAAAGCAAAGTTTGAAGAAGCCGGTGCCACGGTTGAAATCCAGTAAGATTTTTAATGTAGAAGGGTTTGTAGGTCTTAATTGCCTGGAAGCATCACAGAAATTAGGTCAGACTGGAGAATACGTATTTTGCTAGCGGAGGATCCGACCTTGTTATTGCTATAGCCGTATGGTATACTCCCCGCTCGCTGGCTTTGGGAAGCGCGATTTCGTGGTGGCACGCGTGAGGTGTGTCCCTTTTTTTTACTTTTTTGGGAACGGATTTTCTTATTTATTAAGGTTTGAAAGAGCGGTTGGGAGTATTTTCTTCTCTCGTATCTCCGTGTATTCCTCTGTGTATTCAGGCACTTAGAAGAGGTTGTGCGTCATTCTGTTAGACAACCATTTGGGTAGGGGTGTCCAAAAAATAGCCAAATCTGTTAAGGAGTCAGCTGCACATGTCTGATTTTGTAAAGAACGTCCATCGGGAACGGCATGATTTCGCCAAGATTAGCTCTGCTTTTCCCATTCCAAATTTACTTGAAGTCCAAAAAAAATCCTATCAGCGGTTTCAGCAAATGGAGTTACTCCCAGCTGAACGTGATGATATTGGGTTACAGTCAGTTTTCAACTCAGTTTTTCCAATCACTGACTTTCGCGAAACCTCATCTTTGGAGTTTGTAGACTACTCCATCGGCAATTGGGAGTGTAAGTGTGGGGGATTAAAGGGTTTGGAGCATCTTCGAGGCGAATGTGACCACTGTGGAAAAACACTGGGTTTAAAGCCCTACAGCATCGAAGATGTGATCTGTCGGCACTGTGGTTCACGGAATCCCAATGAAGTAGAAAGATGCGATGATTGTGGAGATCCTGTTCAGCTCAATCTGAAATACAGCATCAGTGAATGTAAGGATCGGGGCGTGACCTATGCGGCTCCATTAAAAGTGATCGTTCGGCTAGTCGTATGGGATGAAGACAAGGAGACCGAGGTCAGAACTATTCGTGATATCAAGGAGCAAGAAGTATATTTTGGTGATCTGCCTCTGATGACCGAGAAGGGGATCTTTATCATCAATGGCACGGAACGGGTTATTGTGAGCCAGCTCCATCGGTCACCGGGAGTTTTCTTCGAGTCAGGAGCTCAAAAAAGTTATCATTTAGCTAAGATTATTCCTTATCGGGGCTCCTGGGTTGAGTTTGAACACGATGCAAAAAACTTGCTTCATGTGCGGATTGATCGGAAACGTAAGTTCCTGGCTACAACGTTTCTACGTGCCTTAGGATTTAGCTCAGACGAGGATATTCTAAAAACATTCTACACGGTTTCTAAGATCAGGGTTCAGGGCAAGAAGCTTTTCTGGAAAAGCGATGAGAGTCTGATTGGGAAGAAACTGAGCAAGAGTGTCCCTATGCCTGGCAAGAAGAGGTCAACTCTTGTCGCCAAAGCCAAAAAGATTACTGGTAGAGTTTTTGCCGAATTAAAGAAAGCTAAGGTTAAGGAAGTCGAGATAGGGATCGAGGATTTGGAAGGGGCTTTCTCAGTCACGCAAATCGTGGATTCTTCCTCAGGTGAGATAATTGTCGAGTCTAACTCGGAGGTAACGGGAGGCATTATCAATGCCTTGGTTGATGCAAATATTAAGGATCTTTCCATCTTTTTCCCAGCACAGGATGATGTCGGAGACACTCTTTCCCATAGTCTTCAAAACGACCCCGTGAAAAACACCAATGATGCACTGATTGAGATTTATCGGAAACAGCGTCCTGGTGATCCCCCCACAATTGAGACTGCTACAGCTTTATTCCATGGCATGTTCTTTGATCCTCGAAAATACGATTTTTCTCGTGTAGGACGGCTAAAATTCAACATTAAGTTGGGGCTGGAGAGCTCATTCGAGGAACGAACTCTCTCACCTCGTGATTTTTGCGAGGTGATTGGCTATCTGTTGAAGTTGCAGAAGAATATCGGAGTGGTGGACGACATTGACCATCTTGGCAACCGGCGAGTGAGAGCCGTCGGAGAGTTACTCGAAAATCAGTTCCGTGTTGGTGTGGTGCGAATGGAACGGGCGATTAAGGAGAAGATGTCTGCTAATCAGGAAATGGAAACCGCCATGCCTCATGATCTCATCAACGCCAAGCCCGCCATGTCATCGATTAATGAGTTTTTCGGAAGTAGCCAATTGTCTCAGTTTATGGATCAGACGAATCCGCTTTCCGAGATAACTCATAAACGGCGTCTGTCTGCTCTCGGTCCTGGAGGTTTGAGCCGGGAGAGAGCAGGATTTGAGGTTCGCGATGTCCATCCTACCCACTACGGGCGGATCTGCCCCATTGAGACGCCAGAGGGACCCAATATTGGGCTGATTTCCTCATTGAGCTGTTATGCTCAAATTGATGAATTTGGTTTTATTGAGTCGCCCTATCGGAAGGTGGTTAAAGGTAGGATTGTGGATTACGTCAAGATTACCAATGCCGGGGGTACTAAATTAAAAATTGGCGATGTTTGCACTCAAAAGGCGATAGATGCGGAGAACCGTAAGATGAAGGGCAAGAAGAAGCCTGCTGAATTTGTTCCCCATGCCTTTTATCTGACGGCTTGGGAAGGAGACAAACACTATATTGCTCAGGCTAACATCGAGGTGGACAAGAATCAGCAGATTGTCCGTGAGCGTCTCAGTGCACGGTATCACGGCAATTTTATTCTCGTTCAACGTGACGAAATCGAATATGTGGATGTCAGTCCCAAGCAGTTGGTTAGTGTGGCAGCAAGCTTGATTCCATTTTTGGAAAATGATGATGCTAATCGTGCTCTCATGGGTTCGAACATGCAGCGTCAGGCCGTACCCCTGGTGCAGTCAGAAGCTCCTTTTGTGGGGACAGGTATGGAATATATTGCAGCACGTGATTCGGGAGCTGTATTGTTGTGCAGGCGATCCGGAATTGTTGACAGTGTTGACACCGATCGGATAATCCTACGGGCGTTTGAGGAAGATGGAGAAGAGGTACAAGATGCTGGCGTTGATATTTACAAGCTGACAAAATTCAAACGTTCTAATCAGAATACTTGTATCAATCAAAAACCGTTGGTCAGGCAGGGAGACCGAGTCGAGAAAGGTCAGGTGCTGGCTGATGGGCCTTGTACTGAAAAAGGTGAGCTAGCACTGGGCCGCAACATCCTCGTAGCTTTCATGTCTTGGAGAGGCTATAACTTTGAAGATGCGATCTTAGTGAGTGAACGCCTAGTCAAGGAAGACACCTATACCTCCATCCATATAGAAGGACTCGAAATCGAAGCTCGCGATACCAAGTTGGGACCAGAAGATATCACTCGAGACATTCCCAATGTCAGTGAGTCAATTTTAACAGATTTGGATGAGAGCGGTATCATTCGTATTGGTGCGAAGATTCATCCTGGCGACATTCTCGTGGGAAAGGCAACCCCGAAAGGAGAAACCCAGCTGACTCCAGAAGAGAAGTTGTTGCGGGCCATTTTTGGTGAGAAGGCTGGAGAAGTTAAGGATGCTTCTCTCTACACTCCCCCTGGGATTGAGGGGACCGTGGTTGATGTTCGGGTATTTTCTCGGAAGGGAGTAGATAAGGATCAGCGAGCTCAACAGATTGAAAAAGCAGAAATCCAGCAAATGGAGAAGGATTTAGATGATGAGATCCGTATTCTTCAGGAGGAGAGTGGCAAGAGAATAATCGAGATCTTGACGGGGAAGATTGCCAAAACCCGCGTCTTGAATTCCGCAAGAAAGGTGACGGTCAAAAAGGGTGGCAGATTGACTGCCAAGGTTTTGAGTACCTTTGATTTCAAGATACTGAAAAAGATCCAAATTAGCTCAAAGGCCGCTATCAAAGAGCTGTCTGAAATCGAGAACAGAACGGCTCGCCAGATTAAAATTCTTCGTTCTCTTCATAAAGAGAAATTGGGTCGTATGCAAAAGGGCGATGAGTTGTTGCCCGGTGTCATTAAGATGGTCAGGGTGTACGTGGCTATGAAGCGAAAGCTTTCTGTGGGCGACAAGATGGCAGGACGGCATGGGAACAAGGGCGTTATTGCGAGGATTCTTCCAGAAGAGGATATGCCTTATTTACCCGATGGAACTCCGGTAGAAATTGTATTGAATCCGTTGGGTGTGCCTTCTCGCATGAACGTGGGACAGGTTCTGGAGACTCATTTGGGATGGGCTGCTGAGGCGCTTGGTCTACGGTACGCCACACCGGTATTTGATGGTGCCCAGGAGAACGAAATAAAGGAGCAGCTGGCGAAAGCAGGTCTTCCCGAAAATGGGAAAACTACTTTGTACGATGGACTGACAGGTGAAGCCTTCGCTCAGGAGGTGACTGTGGGTTATATCTACATGTTGAAACTAAGCCATTTGGTGGATGACAAGATTCATGCACGTTCCATTGGTCCTTATAGCCTGATCACCCAACAGCCATTAGGAGGTAAGGCCCAGTTTGGAGGTCAGCGCTTTGGAGAGATGGAAGTATGGGCGCTTGAGGCCTATGGGGCTGCAAACATCCTCCAGGAGTTGTTGACTGCCAAATCGGATGACGTTCAGGGTCGATCTAAGATTTATGAGGCAATCGTAAAAGGAGAGTCGACCTATAATCCTGGTATCCCTGAGTCGTTCAATGTTTTGATACGGGAGTTGCAATCCTTGGCATTGGATGTGGAATTGATAGAAAAACCAAAGAAACATTTTCGGCGTCGGTCTGAGTTGCTCATCGCAGAGGAAGCCCTCAGTGGAGCCACGACCGAAACTGAAAATGCATAAGGAAGGGTAGGAAACTTAGGAATGTTTCATGATCTTGACAAAAGCCAGCTTCTGAGAAATTTTGAGGCGATCCGGATAGGTTTGGCTTCTCCTGAAAAGATTCGATCGTGGTCAAGTGGAGAGGTTACTAAGCCAGAAACGATCAATTACCGTACTTTCAAACCGGAACGAGATGGACTTTTCTGTGCTCGCCTTTTCGGACCCGTCACTGATTGGGAATGTCTATGCGGGAAGTACAAACGGATGAAGCACCGGGGAGTAATTTGTGACAAGTGTGGTGTAGAGGTCACGCTCTCGAAAGTGAGACGGGAACGATTGGGACATATAGAGTTGGCGACCCCCTGTTCTCATGTTTGGTTTTTCAAGGGACTTCCTAGCCGTATCGGTCATCTTCTCGATTTGTCTCTTCGTGATCTGGAGAGAATCCTCTACTTTGAGGCCTATGTAGTAACTGATCCTGGAGATATCCCAATCAAACAAAATGAGCTGTTGACAGAGGAAAAGTATCGTGCTCTTCAGGGAGAGTATCCCGGCCAGTTTGAAGCAGGGATGGGAGCGGAGGCTATCAAAGAGCTTATACGCCAGGTTGACGTGGAGTCTCTTGCCGTAGACTTACGTTTTAAGATGAAGAACGAGACCTCACAGCTTAAACGTCTCAAATATGCAAAGCGACTGAAGGTAGTGCAAGCTTTTAGAAAGTCTGGCAACAGGGCAGAGTGGATGATCATGGATGTTATTCCTGTCATACCTCCCGAGTTACGTCCTCTCGTCCCACTGGATGGAGGTCGTTTTGCAACATCTGATCTCAACGATCTGTACCGGCGAGTGATCAATCGCAACAATAGGCTGAGAAAGCTCATGGAGCTAAACGCGCCGGAAGTGATCATTCGGAATGAGAAGAGAATGCTTCAGGAGGCTGTAGACTCCCTATTTGACAACGGTAGGCGTGGACGTGTTCTACGAGGTGTTAAGAATCGACCATTGAAGTCACTCTCTGATACGTTAAAGGGCAAGCAGGGACGGTTTCGCCAGAATCTTCTGGGAAAACGTGTTGATTACTCGGGGCGTTCGGTCATAGTGGTGGGGCCTGAATTGAAACTCCATCAGTGCGGTCTCCCTAAAATAATGGCGCTTGAGCTATTCAAGCCTTTTATTTACAACCGTTTAGAAAAGGATGGGCATGTGTCAACCATTAAAGGCGCCAAGGAAATGGTTGAGAGCCATGCATCCATTGTCTGGGATATATTGGAGGATGTCATTCAGCAGCATTCCGTCCTGTTGAATCGTGCTCCCACGCTTCATCGTTTAGGAATTCAGGCGTTTCATCCCGTCTTGATTGAGGGACGAGCTATAAAGATCCACCCCTTAGTGTGTACAGCTTTCAATGCCGATTTTGACGGCGATCAGATGGCCGTTCACATCCCCTTGTCTCAAGAAGCACAAGTTGAGGCCTCTGTTTTGATGTTGGCTTCTCAGAATGTCCTTTCTCCGGCCAATGGAGAGCCCTTGGCCGTGCCGACGCAAGATATCGTTTTGGGTTGTTACTATTTAACCCGTTCTCGTCAGGGTGCTAAAGGCGAGGGAACTAGTTTCGCTAATGTTGAAGAGATTTATCATGCTCTCCAAGCGGGGCAGGTGGATGTACACACTAATATTTTCTTGCGCTATTCTGGAGACGTTATTGATCTGACTAAGCAATATGATAGTCAGGCCGTGTTGCTTGCTGAGGCACAGGTAGTTCGCAATCAACTGATTGAAACTACTGTTGGTCGAGCGATTTTAAATGACCACCTGTCCGATGGAATGCCTTACATTAATGGTTTACTCAAAAAGAAAGGTCTCAAAGAATTAGTCCATTACTGCTATCTCACGATTGGAAGCGGGACCACAGTTGACATGTTGGACAAACTGAAAGACTTGGGGTTTCTGTATGCAACCAAAGCCGGATTTACCGTCAGTATTGATGATTTAGTCATTCCTAGTAACAAAGAAGAGCTTGTGGAAAAAGCTCGGGAAAGCGTCATAGCAGTTGAGCAACAGTACCAGGATGGCGCCATTACTAATGGTGAGAGATACAACAAGGTCGTGTCCATCTGGTCGGACGTAACAGAGCAAATTGCCGATGAGATGTTTGATGCCATGGCCGGTGATATGGAGAGTAGCAAGGAACTGAATTCGGTCTATGTCATGGCAGATTCTGGGGCACGTGGTAGTAAGCAGCAAATTCGTCAATTGGCCGGTATGCGTGGACTTATGGCCAAACCTTCGGGTGAGATTATCGAGACACCTATTACCGCTAATTTTCGTGAAGGGTTGACAGTATTACAATACTTCATTTCTACCCACGGAGCGCGGAAGGGTCTAGCGGATACGGCCCTTAAAACAGCTGATTCTGGTTATCTAACTAGGCGTCTAGTCGATGTTGCACAAGATGTGATCATCACCAAAGAGGATTGTGAGACTTTAGATGGTGTTGAGGTCACGTCTCTAGTTGAAGGTGGTGAAATTATTGAGGCTTTAAGAGATCGGATCATCGGACGTGTGGCTTTGCAGAAAGTTATTGATCCTTTTACCGGGGATACTCTGGTGGATATTAATCAGGAGATTAACGAGGAGATTGCCCTGGCCATTCAGGCGGCCGGTATCGAAAAGGTTCTCATCCGTTCCGTATTAACCTGCAAAACGAAGCGAGGCCTGTGCAGGATGTGTTTCGGACGCAATTTGGCGACCGGTGAAATGGTGGAAATGGGCGAGGCAGTTGGAGTCTTAGCGGCTCAGTGTATAGGAGAACCTGGCACTCAGCTTACTATGAGGACTTTTCACATCGGAGGAGCTGCAAGCCGTATCGACGAAGAGTCTACAGTGGAATCAAAGAATGCCGGGATTGTTCGTTTTCTTAATGTGCAGACGGTCACTGATCAGGGAGGTTTTCTGGTCGTGATGAATCGTAACGGTAGCGTTATTGTCCAGGATGACAAAGGTCGAGAACGGGAGCGCTATTCGGTTGTTTACGGAGCCAAGTTGATGGTTTCCGAAGGGCAAAAGATTAAACCTGGTCACAAGATGGTGGAATGGGATCCTTTCACGTTTGCCATTTTAACTGAGGGAGGTGGGAAAGTCGTCTTCAAGGACATTGTGGAGAAGATTACGATGAAGGAGGAAGTGGATGAAGTGACGGGACTTGCCCGTAAGGTCATCATGGATTCTCCCGATGAGAAAAGGCAACCACGGATCCAAATCAAGAGTCCGAAGGGTGAGGTGGTTAAGTCTTATCATATCCCATCAAGAGCCCATCTGATGATTGAATCTGGAGACCAAGTTCATCCTGGAGATACCCTCGCAAAGATTCCACGAGAGACTACTAAGACCAAGGACATAACCGGTGGGTTGCCACGCGTTCAGGAACTTTTTGAGGCCCGCAAGCCCAAGGAAACTGCTGTCATTACCGAAATTGATGGTGTGGTTAGCTATGGAGGTTTCAGCAGAAAACAGAGAAAGATCCTTGTCGAAAATGAAGCTAGTGAGACAAAGGCCGAGTATTTGTTACCTCGAGGAGTACATGTGAACGTTCAGGAGGGAGAGTATGTAAGAGCCGGTGATGCCTTGATGGATGGTCCTCGCAACCCTCATGATATTCTCCAAGTCCTCGGGGAAAAAGAACTGCAACGCTATCTAGTCAACGAGGTTCAGGAAGTATATCGTCTGCAGGGAGTCAATATTAATGATAAGCACATCGAGGTCATTGTCCGTCAGATGATGCGGTGGATCAGGGTGGAAAGTGTGGGTGATACCGACTTCTTGCTGGATGAGCAGGTGGATAAGTTTCTGTTCGAGGAGGAAAATGAGAGGGTTCAGGCTGAAAAAGGAGAACCCGCATCAGGACGACCATTGCTGTTGGGAATAACCAAGGCTTCGTTGAGTACTGATTCCTTCATCTCGGCAGCTTCTTTCCAGGAGACAACCCGCGTTTTGACGGAGGCGGCAATCAGCGGCAAGATCGATTACCTACAGGGATTGAAAGAGAATGTGATTATGGGAAGACTCATCCCGGCTGGCACGGGGATGGAGTACTATCGCAATGTCGAAGTCGCTAATCCTTTTAAGGATGTTGCCAGCGAGGCTATGGAGTCAGGAAAGACAGAACTAGAAGTGGCAGCAACGGAACTGCTCAGCTAGCTAGATTCTACAAATCATTCATAGCCTAGAGAATACCCCAAAAGGTACTCGCCATCGACGACAAACTTTAGTCGAGTTGAATGTTATTGGGTGTGTCTTCTCTGATCTATCTTGATACAATCCGCATTGTCTTCAACCCCTATTAGAATCGTCATCATCAGAGAATAATCAAGCTTGTAGCTTGGGAAGGAGTCTTACTCATGAGTGCTGTATCATCAGGAAATTGCCAACCACCAAAATTTAATCGCCGGTCGTTGCTTAGCCAATTGGGTCTTTTAGGTCTAGGTGCAGGAAGCTGCAGCCTTCAGTCACCTGCGGAGGAAAATGAGTCCTCCTCTGATTTGAAACTGACGATGGCGCTGGTAGGTGATTATGACCGTACGGGTATGTTACTTGATGGTTCAGTCAAACCCGAAGGCATCCATGCTGAATTAGTCCGGGTCGGCCCCACTGAATTATTTCGTCGTATGGCTCAGGAGACTCCCTACGACATCTCCGAGATGTCGACCTCAACCTATATGATTCTTACATCACGGGGAGACAATCGGTATGTTGGCCTGCCAGTCTTTCCCTCCCGAAACTTCCGCCATGGGTACATCTACGTGAATCAACGCTCAGGCATCAAGCGCCCGGAGGATTTGTCTGGGAAGCGCGTGGGTGCTTTGGAATATCAAGCCACGGCTGCCCTTTGGCAACGAACTTTTTTGTTGGACGATTTCGGCATTCGAGCCCAGGAGATCGAGTGGTTTGAAGGGGGCCTCAATGAGCCCAACGCTCCAGAGCGATTTCATGTTGAACTGCCTTCGGACATTCATATAAACCGCATTGGTGAAGGCGAAACGCTCAGCAACCTCCTTGAAAAAGGGAGCATGGATGCCTTGATCGGTCCTGCTGAGCCGGAGTGTTTCCGTACAGCGGATCACATTGTAAGATTGTTTCCAGATTATCGTGCGGTGGAGCGAGACTATTACCAACGCACCCAGTTTTTCCCTATTATGCATATGGTTGTCATTCGCAATAGCCTCTACAAGAGTGATCCCTGGATCGCAGAGTCCATCTATCAAGCCTTTGAGAAAGCTAAGGTAGAAGCTTTTGAGCGCCTTTGGCAGACCGGTGTTCTCGCCTGTGCGATACCCTGGTTGATGAGTGATTTGGAGGAAATTGAGAGCGTATTTGGTCCGAATCACTGGCCTTATGGCATCGATAATAATAGAGAGTTGTTGGAGAGGATGACCCAGGCTTCCTATGAGCAGGGTCTCTCAACTAGAAAGCTGGAACTGGAAGAATTATTTGTGAAGGAGATGTGGAAGACATAGCGTTTGGGCTTCCTGCACCGACCAGAGGATTAGTTATTTACCCCAAGCAGTATGTCTGACTTAGAGAATAAACCAGAAGTCAAGTCCTACAAAGAAGACAAGGACTATGCTTATCATCCCATTTAGGGTGAAAAAAGCTGTATCGAGCTGGCTGAGATCATCAGGTTTGATCAGAGAATGTTCGTAGATCAGCATCACTGCTACCAGAGCCAGCCCAATCCAACTGAAAAGAGACAGTTTGAAATACAAAAAAGTCCAGATTAAGAACGCCATCATGATTACGTGAAATGCGGAGGATAGACGAAGTGCTGTCTTGATACCCCATGTGCTGGGCAGAGAATATCGGCCTAGTTTCGAGTCAAATTCATAGTCCTGACAAGCATAAATAATGTCAAATCCTCCCACCCAAAAAAGTACTGCTATTGCAATATAAAAAGGTGCAATTTCCAGTTCCCCCCGTACGGCAACCCATCCTCCCACAGGAGCAATCGCAAGGGACAAGCCAAGTATGAGATGGGAAAAGGAGG
>JAYZCG010000016.1:0-31998 GCA_036338435.1 Acidobacteriota bacterium | reverse complement strand
GGTGGTAGAGAAGTATTCTGGTGAAATTTGGAACATGTTGCGGTATGTGTTTGTTCAGTTGGAAGATCGAGATGATATCAAGATCAAAAATGGAATGGCTAGTAGCAACTCTATTCTCCAAGAAAGAAGCATGTTTTTAGAGGAGGAACTAGTTCAGGCGGAAAAAAAAATACAGGAATACTTTTTCGAATCTGTAAAAACTATTCGAGCAGAAGATATCCGAGGTGAAAATATGCTAATTCATCTCCATCGCGTGCAACAAATGGCCAAGGTGCTTAAAAATAAACAATGTTGACAGGAACTGAGCACGAGTTAGTTTGAGCTGGGAGTAGCTCTAACAGTGGGTTCTCATTTTTCAACTTTTGTGCTAGCGGGATCTTCGGAGTTCAATTGTGGAGAAGTGAAAATCAATTTGTAGAGAACGCTGTCAACGATGGCTTTCCAGCTAGCCTCTATGACGTTGTGTGATACCCCAATCGTATTCCAACTCTCATTTTTGTCGCAGGACTCGATCAATACGCGTACTTTAGCCGCTGTTCCATGCAGGACATCGAGCACTCGCACCTTGTAGTCGACTAAATTGATTTCATCGATTTCAGGGAAGAAGCGCACCAAAGCTTTTTTGATGGCTTGATCTAGAGCATGAACAGGGCCAGTTCCTTCCGAAACCACATTTTCTTCAACATCACCGACCATAACTTTCACAGATGCTTTACTGGTAAACTGATCTGACTGATTCTGATCAATTAGAATCTGAAAGCTTGCGACAGTAAAAGGTTTTTTATGGGTACGTCCAAAGTAATAAAGGAGAAGTCGTAACGTTCCTTCAGCGCCTTCGAATTGGTATCCTTCGTACTCTAATGCTTTGATGTGGGTAAGGGCCCCCTCGATGTCTATGTCTTCCAATTCTAGGTCTCCAAACTCTTTAATTTTGTACACCAAGCTGCTTTTTCCAGAAAGATCTGAAATCAGCACGCGACGGGCGTTCCCTACGTCATTAGGATCTAGATGTTCGTAGGTTTTTGAATCTTTGTTGATTCCGCTAACATGGAGTCCTCCTTTGTGAGCAAAGGCACTTTTGCCCACAAAAGGTAAGTTGTTAGGTAAGGCCATATTGGCCATTTCACTTACAAATCGGGCAAGGGAAGTAAGGCCTGTCAAGTGGTCTTTTCCAATGGTATTTTTCCCCAGTTTTAATTCTAGTATTGGAACAATAGAGCACAGGTTGGCATTTCCACAACGCTCTCCGTATCCATTGATGGTTCCCTGGACCATGCAGGCGCCAGCTTCTATAGCTGCGAGAGAATTAGCCACCCCCACACCACAGTCATTGTGGGTGTGAATTCCAAGGTGAGGAAACTCAGGGCTTAACTGTTGAACCAAGGGGCCTAGAGAAAAAGGCAGATTTCCACCGTTGGTATCACATAGGACCACCCAATCTGCTCCAGCATCACGAGCAGCACGAAGAACGGCCTTTGCATATTTTGGATTTGCAGCATAGCCGTCAAAAAAGTGCTCGGCGTCAAAAATCACCTCCTTGTCATGTTCTTTGAGAAAGGTGACGCTATCTTCAACCATCTTGAGATTTTCTTCGAGAGTGGTTTTTAGGGCCTTTTCCACGTGGAAGTCCCAGCTTTTTCCCACAACAGTGATGGCTGGAGTTTCTGCTTCTAGCAATGCGGTTAAGTTGGGGTCTTGATCTGCGCTGTTCTTGTGATGTCGAGTAGAGCCAAAAGCCACAATTTTACTGTTAACCCATGACCGGCTCTTTGCGCGTTCAAAGAATTCAACATCTTTTCTGTTGGATCCTGGCCAGCCCCCCTCGATGTAATGAATACCATTCGCATCAAGTTTTTCAGCAATGCGAAGCTTATCGTCAACACTGAGTGAGATCTGTTCTCCTTGGGTTCCATCCCGCAACGTGCAGTCGTAAACAAAGACTCGGTCGTTGTTGCTCATTATTATTACCGTAGAGTGGTGTGCCTCGGTTAAGAGCTGGCTTTCTTTCCGGAAGAGAGCCAGCGCATCATTTCACGCAGTTGTTTGCCAACAGCTTCAATAGGCTCATCCGCCTCATTTTGACGATATTGACTCATATTGGAAAGACCTGATTCATTTTCCTCAATCCACTCGCGAGCAAATTCTCCGGAGCGAACTTCTTCTAAAATCTTTCGCATGTTTTGGTCAACTGAATCGTCCAGTACTCGTGGCCCTCTGCTGTAATCGCCATATTCGGCGGTGTCACTCACAGAATAACGCATATAGGCAAGACCACCTTCGTAGATAAGATCTGTGATCAATTTAAGTTCATGTAGACATTCGAAATATGCGACCTCTGGTTGGTAGCCCGCATCGACAAGGGTTTTAAACCCCTTTTTTATTAAAGTGGTGACGCCACCGCACAAAACCGCCTGTTCACCAAAAAGATCTGTTTCTGTTTCCTCCTGAAAGGTAGTAGTAAGGACTCCAGCTCGGGTACATCCCAGGCCTCGAGCGTAGGCTAGGGCATTTCCTTGAGCCATTCCAGTAGCATCTTGGTGGATGGCCAGAAGGGCGGGGACCCCGACGTTTTCCTGGAAAAGCTCTCGCAATCGGTGGCCTGGACTTTTGGGGGCAATCATAGAAACATCCACCCATTCAGGCGGAACGACCGCCTGAAAATGTATATTGAATCCGTGGGCAAACATCAATGTATTTCCCTCACTCAAATTGGGTTCAATGGAATCCCTATACACTTTAGATTGCATCGTATCAGGTATGAGAATCATCACTACGTCAGCTTTTTCTGCTGCTGTTGCCACATCCATAACTTCTAGACCTGCTTCTTGGACCTTGGGTCGAGAGCGGCTTTCTGGATGCAGGCCAACAACAACTTGAATGCCGCTTTCGTGCAAGTTAAGGGCATGAGCATGCCCTTGGCTTCCATAACCAATAATGGCAATAGTCTTATCCTTTAAGAGATCTAGGTTTGCATCTTCATCATAAAAAACAGTAGCCATAGCTTTGTATAACCTCCAGTAAAAACACGAGTGTCTAGTCTATTCTATTTCCCAATGGGTGGTTTTGATGATTATGTTAATCCTGTATATTTATGGTTTCACGCCCTAGGGCCAATTCGCCAGTGCGGTGAATTTCTTTGATTCCATGCCCCTGGACAGCATCTAAAAAGGCATCAATTTCCCCTGATTGTCCGGTAAGTTCAACGATGCAATTCCGAGTAGAAATGTCAATAACGCGAGCATTAAAACCCTTTGCTAGGGCTAGTACCTCCGCTTCTGTTGCTTCATTAACTTGGATCCGAACCAATGCCATTTCTCGGAGCACTTGGGTGTCTGAGTCAAAAGGGGTTACTTTGACGACATCAACTAATTTATTCAGCTGTTTTACTACTTGCTCAGTTCCTTTGCTGTCAGTGTGCGTAGTAAGCGTAATGCGGGATACAATGTCGTCTAGGGCAGGGGCAACGCTTAGACTTTCAATATTGTATCCTCTTTGACTAAACAGCCCCACAACCCGGGATAGCACCCCAGCTTTATTTTCAACTAGCAATGAAATTACTTGTCCCATGCATCCCTCTACTTTCTAGCCTGCGCGAATCGGACTACCAACACTCAGGGAGCCGTTTTTCTCAAATGGCTCCTTGTTAAATATTCGTTAAGTCTGGGTTATCATATTTAGGTTCTTTGCAGGGCGGTTGGGATTTAACCCAAAATACATACTCTCCGCACAGCATTGAAGAGTTCAATAACGCTACCATCGCTGATGTAGCTGAGCTGAAAGGGAAGTGAGCACTCCCTTTCCATTGGCACGGTTTGGGCCCGATTTTGGTGACTATGCATAGCATCCTCGCAACGATTGACAAGCATAAAAAATCAATCCCATTGAAGTCAACCCTTTAAGGGTGAATAGGTTGTGAGAGCGATGGCTCTATAGTCATCATTTATAGGATCGTTTTGAACAGAAGTATAGAATCTGCCCTAAATTAATTAGTATAATAAGGTATAAAGATGAAGACTGCAGCTTGTAAATAAGGCTGAGCTTAGGGAGCTTATGATAGACGAGAGTTCTAGAAACAATCTTGATGAGTACCTCAAATCATACAAAAAGGCTAGCGGGAGCATCCTAGAGCAAATAGCTGACGGCGAGGTGGCGACGCTCATCGAGTTGCTGGGAAGAGCTCGGGACAATGATCATCAGATTTTTCTTTGTGGAAATGGAGGCAGCGCTGCAACAGCATCCCATTTTGCAAATGATCTGGGAAAAGGGGCTTCCTGCGGTCGCTCTAAGCGCTTTCGAGTGTTGGCTCTTACCGACAATATTTCCTGGATTACAGCTTTAGCAAATGATGCTGATTATTCACAGATTTTTGTTGAGCAGCTCAAAAACTACGCTAACTCTAATGATCTTTTGGTGGCGTTTAGTGGAAGTGGTGATTCTCCTAACATTCTGGAAGCTGTTAGGTGGGGTAATGAAAACGGGCTTCTCACTATTGGGATTACGGGTCGGCCTGGTGGTGAACTAGGAAAAATAGCACGCCACCCCATTTTTGTCGAATCATCGCATATGGGGCATATTGAGGAAGGGCATTTTTTGATTCAGCACATGGTTGGCTACTATTTTATGGAAAATGAATAATACTTATCTTGATAGCATTGTTTTAAAAAGTTTACGATAGATCTAATTGTGTTTTAAATGAAGGGAGCAAGTATGGCAGATGTTATTTTTAAGGACGATGGCCCCATTCTGGTGGTTGGAGATTTTGTACTAAAGGATGCGCATGATGGTGAATTTGATGTAGCGGGCCGTACAACGATTGGCCTATGTCGATGTGGCGCTTCTGAAAACAAGCCCTTTTGTGATGGCGCTCACAAGCGCAGTAATTTCCAATCGGACATCAGGGCTCGCCAACTTCCCCCAATGAAGTAAAGGAGAGCTAGAAGGTCGCATAAGTAATATTATGTAAACTCTTTTATTTCTCGTGTCTTCTTCCCCTCTGCATTTTACGGGTAGCCACAGATTTTTGAGAACTTAGTAGAGACTTATGGGTGGAGGGTTCCTCGTTACATCTTGTATTTGCCAAGATCTTCGGGTTTTAGATTTTCCAACCATTTTTTGACGTCCTGAGGGTCCAGGTTTTCCTGCTCTAGGCTAAGATTGGTACTATTGTCGATCACCTCCTGGGTAACAAAAATAGGGGCATCGGTGCGTAGAGCGAGTGCAATGGCATCACTGGGTCGAGCGTCTATGGTAATTCGGTCACCATCGAGATCAAGGTACACGGTAGCAAAAAATGTGTTTCCTTGAAGATCTGTAACGACAATTTTTTCTACTGTTGCATTTAAATGTAGCAAAATATTCTTAAGAAGGTCATGGGTCATGGGTCGTGGTGTATCGACGCGTTCGATCTGTAAAGCAATAGCATTTGCTTCGAACACTCCTACCCAGATTGGCAACAAGGTATCGCTTTCAAGCCCTTGGAGGATAACGATGGGTGAATTTGTAATGGGATCCATCATCAAGCCTTTAATTTTAAATTCGCGTTCCAACATCTCTCCCTAGAATGGTTTTGTTTTTAGAGTTTCTGTCCCTTAAGACTATTAGGGCCTACGCCTGTAATACAAACCTTGCTAAAAGTTCCAGGGTGCTCTTGCCCTGGAAAATTCACAATTTTATTTGACATTGTACGCCCGAAGGATTGGACTCCATCACGAGCTGTTCCTTCTACCAAAACTTGGAAACTCTGGCCTAAGTAGTTTTCTCGATGAATGCTAAGTTGAATCTTCTGCTGTAGAGCTTGAAGGGCCATTAGGCGCCGTGAGCTCTCTTCAGTAGAAACGTTGCTTTCCAAATTGTAGGCTTCGGTAAACGGCCGGGGGGAATACTTGAATGAGAATATGGACTCAAATTTAACCTCTTCAACAAGAGAAAGGGTTTGATTGAAATCGTGAGAAGTTTCTCCAGGAAATCCCACAATGATGTCCGTCGAGAGCGCCATGTTACGACCGCAAGTTCTAAACAAGTTTACTAGGCGAAGGTATTCTTCTCTGCTGTATTGGCGGCGCATACGCTTTAAGAGAGCGGTTGAACCGGATTGTAAGGGGAGATGCACTTGGTTAGAAATGTTTCCCATCGATGCTATGACAGCCAGCGTATCCTTACGAAACTCACGCGGATGGGGCGAGGTGAAGCGTAGCCGTTTGACCCCAGGAATATCGGCTGCGCGAGCAAGTAGTTCAGCAAAACGGATTTTTGGATTGCCGGGATCCCGATAGCTATTCACGGTCTGTCCCAATAGGAGCACTTCAACATACCCTTGGTCAACAGCTTGTCGAATCTCCTCTAGGATTCGAGCAGCTGGGCGATTTCTCTCTTTACCCCGTGTGTGAGGTACGATGCAGAAGCTGCAGTGCTTGTTGCATCCTTCCATAATTGTAATGTTGGCTCGGAATGAGCTATGACGTGATATTTCCGGAATTTCTATAGGACTTTTATTGGGAAGTACCTGAGTGGACACTTTTGGATCAGGATTGTGGGTTTCCATGATTTCGTCTAGTAAGTCGGGGATAGCATGAACCATGTGTGTCCCCACTACCAAGTCCACGAATGGCGCTCTACTAACTATGTCGCTTTCTTCCTGTTGTGCCACACATCCGACTACGCCTATTAAAAAGTCCGGATGCTCTTCTTTTATTTTTTTAATTTCACCTAGACGGCTATACACTTTGTGCACAGCTTTCTCTCGCACACTACAGGTGTTTAGCAGAAATAAGTCCGCTTCTTCAGCCGATGGAACTGCAATCATTCCACGTTGGGTTAATAAGCCTGCAATTTTTTCGGAGTCGTGCAGGTTCATCTGACAACCAAATGTTTCTATAAAAAAGCTTTGGGCCATTATTCAAATCCTAGCTGCTCATTCTATCTAACTTGAGAAGCCGGATACAAATAGTAAAGAATTGATCCTAGGAGGCTGGGTGATTAGCTCTTTCCAACAATTCTGAGGCATGGGCCCTAGTGGTCACAGTCATGGAATGCCCAGCCATCATTCTGGCAATTTCCTCAACGCGGTCCTTTTTTTGGAGATGAGTAACGGAAATGATAGTCCGGTTTCCACTTTGTGTTTTGTCTACATGAAAATGCTGGGACGCACAGGATGCGATTTGCGGAAGATGGGTTACGCAGAGAACTTGGTGGTCGGCAGACAAACGTGTTAAACGGTCTCCGACACTTGAAGCCACGTGCCCCCCAATGCCGCTGTCCACCTCATCGAAGACTACAATTTTGGAGTAATCCTCCAGAGTGAGAATGGATTTGAGAGCGAGGATTGTGCGTGACAGTTCACCTCCCGAAGCAATTTTGGCTAAAGGTTGTGGGCTTTCACCCGGATTAGCGCTAAAAAGAAATTGGACGTGGTCTATTCCTTTCTCCAGAAGTTGATTTGCATCAGTAGTGATTTCAATCCTAAAAATGACACCTTCCATATTAAGGGCGACCAGTTCCCTTTGAACTCGCTGGCCAAGCTCCTCTGCGCTACGATGACGGCTCTGGGAGAGGCGATCTGCTAGGCCGAGATATGCTGATCTGACGGCCTCTTCTTCTCTTTGAAGTGAGGCCATGTGGTTTTCCTGATCCGTTATGCTCTTAACCTCAAGTTGAATTTTTTCGAGGTGAGCTAGAATTTCATTGACGGAATCTCCATATCGATGGCGAGCTTTTTGGATCTCTGAGAGTCGTCCTTCTACTTCTTCTAGGCGAGCCGAGCTAGGTTGAATATTGGTGCTGTAATCGCGTAGGTATAAGGCGATCTCTTCCAACAGATATCTCAATTCACGAACTTTGAGCACGACTGATTCCTGGTCCGGATCCAATGTTACGAGATCATCGAGGGTTTTTTCTGCACCATGGAGACAACTTAATGAGGAATGCTCTTCTCCGTACAGCATTTGATATGCCTGATGTGAATACTGTGCACGGTTTTCAGCACTGGCCAAGAGACGTCTTTCATTTTCTAACTCGATGTCCAAGTCAGGTCGCAGTTGTAGTTTGCGAATGTCATCGATCTCAAATAACAAAGCATCCATCCGGCCCAATTTTTCCTGCTCAGTGGCCTTCAGTTGATGGATTTCTGATCGAACGCGGGAAAGCTTATGGAAGCATTCAGCGACTTTTGATACCTGAGCGCTGTTGTCCCCGAAGGCATCTAGAAAATCGAGTTGCATCGAGGGCTGCAGGAGATGCTGTTGTTCGTGCTGTCCGTGGATATCAACCAGCAAAGCTCCAAGCTCAGCAAGAGCCGTCAAAGGGGTTAGGGCATTATTGACAAAAACTTTGTTGCTGCCTGATGCTGTGATTTCTCGCCGAACAATAAGCTCATTATTCTCTATAGTAATTCCCGCGTCATGGAGAATGGAGTGTGCCGGATGGTGGCTTGAAAGATCGAACACCCCCTCTACTTTGGCTCTTTCATAGCCTTGGCGAATCATTTCTTGAGAAGCACGATTCCCCGTTAATAGACCTACGGCATCCACCAAAATTGATTTTCCAGATCCCGTTTCTCCTGTAATGACGTTGAGTCCTGGAAGAAACTCTACCTCGAGCCGATCGATGAGGGCAAAATTTTCAATCGATATAAATTTCAGCATAGCAACCTAAATAATTTAACCAGAAGGACGAGTCCCTATTCGGTCTATTTCTTTGGATAGTCTCAGCGTCAAAAATAGTCTACACGAGGGAGGTGTCTTCTAACTTCAACCACGGGACAGTTCTTCTGGGCAGATAGTCTTTTAGTCAGTAACCAATATGCTTTTTTGGTGGAGTTATGGAGCATAAGGGGAACTCCCCTTCCCTCCTTGTGCAGGTACAGGTACATGTAGGGACATTTAATATACAGCCGGAGCCCAGGCAGAAAAGTAAATGTCTATAAAAAGAGCAAATCAGGCTGTAAAGTGGTTGTCAGAAAAAACACACCTGTCGAACGTATAGTATCTGAGCGCGCTGTCAGGTACAATCAAGCGTGCCAAACGAGTCAGGAGTCATGCTTTTTCTAGCTCAAGAATATTTTGGAGGATTCTGGTCACTAGTGGTCGGCAGCGGACCAATAGGCCAAGCAGTGCTCATTGTCCTGTTGGCATTCTCAATCGTTTCGTGGGCTATTATTTTTAAGAAAGTACGCTTTTACCAAGAGGTTACTCAACAATCTCAGGAATTTTACGGTCTTTTTAGAAAATCGACCAGCCTCTCTAAATTGTATCGTGAATGTCAATCCTATTCACAGTCTCCCCTAGCGGGAATTTTTAAAAGGGGATACGAAGAATTGAACTATCAGCTTAAAACGGACCCCTCCTCTAGTGATACTTTCGAAGAATCTGACATGAAAGGCATTTCAAAGAGCCTTGATGGACTGCAACGCACGCTTCAAAAGTCAGCCCAAACAGAAATGACTATGCTCGAAGATTCACTTTCGTGGCTGGCAACCACGGGAACAGTGACGCCCTTTATTGGATTGCTCGGTACTGTTATTGGAATCATCAATGCATTCCAAGGTTTGGGTGAGGGTTCTGTCAGTACAATACAGGCCGTAGCCCCAGGGATTAGTGAGGCCTTGGTTGCTACAGCGGGCGGTCTTTTTGCAGCAATCCCAGCAGTGATTGCCTACAATTATTTTATCGATCGACTGAAAGTGTTGGGTGTGACGATAGACGATTTTTCAGTGGAATTTTTAAACACTATAGAACGGAGTTTTTAAGTTCATTAGGGATGTCAATTTCAAATCTTCAGGGCCCTACGCGGCCTTCCATGTCGGGGATAAACATAACCCCTTTGGTTGATGTTGTTTTGGTGTTGCTCGTCATATTTATGGTGACTGCTCCTATTCTTCAGACCGGGGTTGAAGTTAATCTCCCTCAGACGCGAATGGTTAGGGCAATAGACCCTGAGAAGCGTGCGGTGATAACCATTAGTCGAGATGAACTGCTATTTTATCGTTCGGACCCAGTTAATTTTAACGAACTTGGCACATGGTTACGACAGGAGATTGGCGACAGCGAGGAGCCGATTTTTTTGCGCGCAGACGAAGATGTACGTTGGAAGACCATAGTCTCTGTAGTTGATGAGGTGAGGATCTCAGGATACGATCGCATTAATTTGGTGACCAAGCCGTATGTGCAAGATTGACGCACTTTAATTATGGTTCAACGACTATTAAGGGCGCACGTAAATATGGAAAGCTATAGGCTGTCTTATATCGTTTCTGCAGTGGGGCATCTTTGCTTATTTCTGACATTTGTCTTTGTGGTTGAACTACTTCCAGCTAGCAACCCCGTTTTAATTGGAACTGGTCCTGGCGGCGGACAAGGAAATAGTTTCGTAACGGTTGGTCTTTTATCTGAAGCAAGTGGCGGAACTGGGATGTACAAGCCCTCTATTGTTCCCAAGCCTGAAGCTCTTCTTCCGGCAAAAGAATCTGTTCCTGAAAGTGAGACAGACCAAGAAACCTTTGAGCAAAAATCTGTTTCGAAAATGCTTTCTTCAAACCCCCGTACGCAGACACCGACGCCTGGTACAATTCCACAGATTCCGGAGGCAGGCAGTGGTGGTGCCAGAGGCGGAGAACAGGGTGCTGGAGGTGGATTTGGAGGAGGTCAGGGAGTCACTATTGGTGCTGGCGTAGGTCAGGGAGTGATGAATTCATGGTATGTTCGCCAGGTAGAACAACGGGTAGGGCAAAATTGGCTAAAAACCTCCTTGGGCCCATTAGCGCAGCCGGTTCAAACAACGATCAGTTTTGAGATCAGCTCTAATGGCAATATAGGAAGTATTGCAATTGAACAAAAAAGTGGAATTCGCAGCGTAGATTTGGCTGCTGAGAGAGCGGTTCAAGCCAGCGGGCCGCTGCCCCCTCTGCCCTCTGAATTTAGACAGAAAAGGGTAACGTTTGTTGCCCATTTCAAGTATCCTCCGAGATAGATGAGATAGGTTAATGAAAAGAATACTTGTAATTTGCTGCTTGGCCTTTGTAGAAACGCTACTCCAAGCTCAGCAGTCCGATATAGTAATTTACCCAAGCCCTCGAGAAGACACGAAACTGGCAGTGGTAAGTTTTGTGCCGCGGACTGTGGCCACGGCAGATGTCCAATCTGTTGCAGATAATTTCAATCAAGTACTTTTGGAGGACTTAGAGTTCTCAGCTTTTTTCGAGATTCCCTCCAAAAGCTTTTACCCATTAAAACCTCTCCGATTTCCTGTAGACGTGAACTTTGATAATTGGCAGGTACCCACTTTGGATGTGGACTTCTTAATCTTTGGCAACCTCCAGGTAGACCGATCCTTGGCAATGGTGGAAGCCTATTTATACGATGTCAAGACACATCAACAGGTCTTAGGGAAACGCTATACTATACCCGATAGCTCCTTTGTCCAACGAGTGGCACATGAGTTTGCAGATCAGGTGGTTTTCCAATTATCGGCTGGTACTAGCCAGGGGGTTGCGAGGGCTCAAATTGCCTTTACGTCTCTAAAAGGTGAGAGCAAAGAGGTGCACGTGATGGACTACGATGGTCGTAATCAGCGTAGTGTTACCGCTAATGGCGGAATCAATAAGTTTCCTGCATGGTCTTTTGACAATGAAAAATTAGCTTTTGTAACGACTCTTCCTGGTACAGCTAAGTGGGAATTATGGGTTCAGGGTCTGCAGGGCGGAAGAACCGTGTTACCAGTTCCATCATCCTATGTATCATCCCCAGCTTTTTCATCTGACGGTAAGATGATTGCATTTTCTGGTCGACGTCCAGAACGACAAGATGCGGAAATATATGTGGCCGATGTTGATGGTGTAGAGTTAAGAAATCTGAGTAATCACCCGGGCATTGACACCTCTCCAACCTGGAGCCCTACGACCCAGCAGATTGCATTTATCTCCGATCGAAGTGGCTCTCCACAATTGTGGGTCATGGATGTTGATGGGTCAAATGTCCAACGTTTGATGAAAGAGGGGGGGCATTGCGATAGTCCTGATTGGTCTCCAGATGGACGTTTTATCGTTTATTCCTGGCAGGCGCCAACACAATGGAAGCACGATATCTATGTAATTGAGGTGGCGACAGGGAAAATTTTCCAACTTAGTTCTGGTCGCGGAGATAACGAGAGTCCACATTGGTCTCCAGATGGACGACACATTGTATACCAGAGCACGCGCACAGGGACAAAGCAAATTTTTGTGATGAATGCTGACGGCAACAATTCAAGGCAAGTAACGAGGTACGGCGCTAATGATTCACCTGCTTGGGCTGGGTATGTGGCCATAGAGGAAACTATAGAAGAAGTTTCTGATGAAGAAACAGAAGGATTAGCAGAAAAAATGCAGGAGGGAGAAGGCCTGCAGGAGGCAGAAAGACCGTAGAGAACTAAGGTGATTTAATTACTTAAATGGAAGGAAATATTATGATGAAAAATAAAACATTCTATCTGAGCGTATCTTTATGTGTCGTTGCTATGCTTGGGGTCTCTTCTTGTGGCCGCAAACAACCACCAGTGGTTGCTCCAGTGCCTGAATCTCCACCGGTTCAAGTCGAGAAACCCGCTCCCGAACCTGCTCCTACTGTGAGCATAGGAGCTTCGCCTGCCACTATAGAGCGTGAAAATCAGACTACTTTGAGATGGCAATCGTCCAATGCCACTTCGGTAGTGATTGACAATGGAATAGGTAATGTTGAAAAAAGTGGATCTATTGTAGTATCACCTTTGGAATCAACCACATATACTGCAACAGCAACTGGTGCGGGGGGAGATGCCAAATCAAGCACCAGAGTGACTGTCGTACCTAAGTCCGTCGAGGTCGCTGTTACTTCTACAGACCTGGATAGTTTGAAACGAGCTATTGATGAAGGTCTGGTAAAACCTATCTTTTTCCCTTATGACAAAGCTGAGTTAACGGACGAGTCCAAAACTGTATTGGAGGCTAATGCTCAAGTAATTCAGAAATTCGTCCAAGCAAATCTTGTTATTGAGGGCCACTGTGATGAACGTGGTACTGAAGAATACAACCTAGCCCTTGGGGACCGGAGAGCGCAGGTTGTGAAAGACTATTTGGTTCAGCTAGGTGTTTCCGGCGGTCGCCTAGAAACTATTTCTTTAGGTGAGGAAAGACCGTTTGTTGAGGGATCGAACGAATCGGCATTTAGTCAAAACCGGCGGGCTCACTTTATAGTAAAGCGTTGAAAACAAGCGATCCTAGGGCAGCCAGGAAATGCTGTAATATTGTTGTGTGTGTTATTGATTTGAGACGCGGTTGAGTACTAATAGGATTTTCGGAAGGAGATTGCCATGAGGTGTATACGATTGAGTGTAATCTTTGTCATGGTTGGTTTGCCTTCTTGGATGTGGGCCGGCACTGAAGAGGAATTAATTCGTCTTCAAAATGATATCCTCCAGTTGCAGAACCAACTGCGTCTGTTGCAGAAAAGCGGAGATGAGAATGGGGCAATATTAAAGTCCCTTTTGGAACAATTGAATGACCAAGTGGCAAATACTAACGTTCAATTAGGCACCACAAGTTCCCAGTTCGAAGCTTTAACTGAAATCTTGCGTGATCAAAAGAAGGACCAGGAAGACTTCACATCCCAGATCCAACAAAAGATACAGAATTTAAGTATTAAATGGGATGATACCAATAATCGCATTGCTGCACTGCAACATGCGGTACAAGAAAGTCAGATGCAGGTCCAATCTTTACGACAGGTTCCTGAGAGCGATTCTTCTATAGACCCTGATCAGATTTATAGCGCTGTCTATAATGATTATCTTATGGGAAACTATGATTTAGCTATTGCTGGTTTTCAGGATTTCCTTACAAATTTCCCTGATAGTGAATATTCTGATAATGCTTCTTATTATTTAGGAGTTTGTTACGACAAAAAGGGCCTTTATGAAGAGGCTATCAAGGTATTTGATCAGGCGATCAACCTCTATCCTCGAGCTGATAAAACACCGGCAGCCTATTTTAAAAAGGGCTCTGCTCAAGAGGGGGTTAAACGTAATTTAGAAGCTATAGAGACCTGGAGAAAACTAGCAACGATTTTCCCAGGTTCCCAGGAAGCTATTCTAGCCATTCAGGCCCTCGATCGTTTGGGAGTTGATACTGCAGAATTTCAAAAAACCCCCTGATTAAAATGGAATGTCGTCGTCAGTAACTCCTACATCCATAGTTGGACTGCTCTCACTCGCCTTAGGTGGGGGACTGCTCTCGCTCGCTCCAGTTGGAGTGACATCGGGACGTGCATCACCACGTCCACCAAGCATTTTCATATCTGAGGCTACAATCTCAGTTGTGTAGCGTTTATTTCCATCGCGGTCATCCCATTCCCGAGTCTGGATGCGCCCCTCGATAAAAACTAGCTGCCCTTTCGTAAGATATTGGCTGGAGATTTCGGCTAGCTTATTCCAAGTCACTACCTTGTGCCATTCAGTCCTTTCCTGAGGTTCGCCACTCTGATTTTTCCATTTTTCATTTGTTGCCAAAGAAAAATTAGTTACTGGAGTGCCTGAGGTCGTGTGTCTCATCTCGGGGTCTTGGCCGAGTCTTCCCACTAGAGTTACTCGATTAACCATAGTCTTTAATCTCCCCTTTCATCGCGATCAACTATAACCTGCACCTCTGAAAAAGTATTAATAATTTTGTGTGATGAAGTTGTTTATCGATGGGTTGTCGAATAATACAGACTATTAAAGACAAGCTTATAAGTGCTCCGACTTTGAGCTCGAAATTGAGCTCGGAAAGGTATGAGGATAATAGTCCCCTTCCCCAGCTTGATTTCAGCTACCGCTGTCTTTCCTGCTAGGTGCTCCGCACCGGTAATCCATCCACTCAACAGAAGGTCTTGTTTGGGGAAATTTGCAATGGCCAGCCCTCGGTTAAGATTAAAAGCCGGGTTATGCAGGGACATTGCTGCAGACTCTTTTTTCATCCCGTAGCCAACGGGATGCGTATTATTAATCTGTATCCGAAGCAAAGAGCCAGGGACATAAAAATCTTTTGGATGTAGATGTTGAGTTGTATCATGAATTCCAAGATCCCATTGAGAAATAGCCAGCTCTGTGGAATCACCCAGGAAGAGTAAAGTGCCTCCTTCTTTGGAAAATTGCTTTAGTCGAGCAATACCTTGGATGCCTAACCCCCCACGGTATTCTTGTGGATAAGGTGCGCCCAAGCCATGCTTTAAAATCTCTTGAGAATGATGGGGGACTATAATCACATCGTACGAAGATAGATTGCCTTCACGAATATGTGAATCTAAGAGGCTTTGGTACTCGAACTCATACTGCTCGAGAATCCATCGCGTCCAACCTTCGTCTGAACTTGGGAAATGACTTTTGTATATCCCTATTTTTGGAGAATGAACACGCTGCCATGCTAGAGCAGGTCGTTTTTCAACGCGGCTGACCCCCAAAGGGATATCTTTGAGTAATTTCATAAACTGACTTTCATTTTTTTTAAAATGTGCCATCAAGGTTCCCACCGGATACCCTCTGCCTTCAGATCGAAATCCATTTTGAGCCCAGTACACGGGAATCTTTTCTTTAAAAAGTCTGTTCATGAGACGAGCAAATGCGTTGTTGGAATGGGAAAATAGCCAGTACGTCCCCTTCCCCTGAATATCGGTCGGAGGCAAAATGATGGAGTCAAGGGGAATCAATTCAGCTTCGAAAGGGAGATCTATTTGGTAGGTATCAACGCCGAGCTGTATTCCCAAGGTATGCGCTGTGACATCATAGGGCCTCTTGAGGGGCCCTCCAGGGTAACGTTGTAGTTTAGGGTAGTTTTGGATTTCCAGCATAGTCTTGGCAAAAGCGCTATAGGGTTGTTGCATCAAGATGACATAGCTTCCGGCGGGAAAGTGATGACGTTCATCAGAACCAGTGGAGGAAGAGATGTGTTGAGACGATTCAACTTGGAATTTTTCCACCGCGCGGTGAATTTCTACCATTCCCATGTCAAGTAAGCTCAACAGATCTAGAAGAGCTTGGGGATCAGGCTGGGCCGAGGGCAATATAAAGGCGTAAGGTTTTGTCCTCTGTATGGCATTAATCCCTATTTGATAGAAGGTTTTAAGCCAGTCTTCACGGTGGTGTGTAGCATGGAGCAGGACTGCTTTAAGAGCAGCTTGTTCGTGCTCGATTATGTCTCGAATCCTCCACCATCCCCCTCTCCATGGGACCGGGAAGTTCGTGCTTGCCCTCCTACTATCATAGTCATTGCCAGAGATTAATTGAGTACTCTTGATATATAGAGGAGTAGCAAGGCGAGCGCTTGCCGTCTCCAAAAGTATTCGGGCTCCAGCATGATAGTGCTGGTAAGCACGAGCCGGAGTATAGGCATCATAAATTGATCGAGTTATTATACCTGACTTTCCTGTTCGGATGAGGGATGTGAGGACTTCTTCTCCCAACTCATCTATCATGCCGAGCAAAAGAGGATCAACATTTGGGTCTATGGGATCAGTAAAGGGAGGTACGAACATACGTGGGCCATAGGAGCCCATCTCATGTAAATCGACAACGATTTGTGGGTGCCATGCATTGTGCACTTTTTCAATGGCAAGACGTGTTTCCTTCTGTGTAAACATATACCAATCACGGTTGTTATCGTGTCCTGAATACGTGTGATACAGTTCTGGCGGTGCGGTGCCTTCAGCAATTGTCCCCAAGGTTTTTCTATACCAGTTGTGAACAATGTCAATCCCATCCGGATTCAGCGAAGGGATGAGTAAAAATATTACATTTTTGAGAATTGCCTCTGTTTCAGGATCTGTTTTTTGAGCTAAATTGTAGGCAGTAGCCATTGCGGTTTGAGCTGAGCCTACTTCAGTGGAATGAATTGCACATGTTGCCAAAACAATTGTTTTTGCCTCAGCGACAATATTTTTAATCGATCCGTCAATACTTCTGGGGTTAGCTAATTGCTGTTGGAGGCTCTGAAGATGATCTAATTTAGCAAGAGAACTCGGGTGGGAAATTAATATTAATAAAAAGGGATTACCGTTGGTGCTGCGCCCAAGTTCTTGAACTACGACCCTATCGCTTTCACGGGCAAGTGTTTTAAAATAGCTTTCCATTTGTTGCCACTCTGGCAATTCTCGATCGGCCCCTATAGGGAAACCCAAAAACTCTTCGGGTGAAGGAATTTTTTGAGCTAGCACAGCAGAGGTGATTAAAATCAAGATGAGTGTATTAGCGCCAATTTGTCTCATAACTCTTCGCTAGGCTCCCGCACCGACCAATAGAAAACTAGATTGCTCAATAGAATTAGCAAGACTGCAAATGCAGTAACGCCCTGGTATCCTATTTTTGGGTATAGAGTCCCTGAGATCAAGATGGAGATTGAAATCCCCAATTGGGAAAAGCAATTCCTTAAGGCAATAAAGGAGCCCCTTTTATCAGCAAGGACTAACTCCGTTTGTAAAGTGTGAAGAGCGGTCTGGCGAAAGCTCACACAGAGGCTAATCAAGAAAAAAAGTCCAAGTAAAAGCCCACTCCACGACAATCGAGTTAATGCCAAAAGGGCAAACGCTAGTAACGTATTAGCCGTTAGAAATACTCCCCTTTTGGTAAAATAATCAGATATCCATCCAGACAATGGACTTGCAAGAGCCGCTGCAATACCCATAACAATAAACAACCACGATATTTCAATTGGCTGGAGGCCAAACTTGGTGTCCAGATAATCCGAAATGAAGGTTAAAAATGACAGTGTTGATCCGGAAATACCGAAAGAGGTTACTACAGCCGCTCTTGTTGCAGGTTGGGACAAAAGTCGAGGATATACCTGAATATAGGAGCGGAGTGGAGAAAAATGGGATAATTTTGATTGTGGAGATGGCACCATAAATGAGCAAATTGTCAATATTATCCCTACTAGTGAGGAAAGAAGATAAATCGTACGCCAATCCCACAACTTTGCGATCCACACAGCTAAAGGAATTCCCATAATTAATGCTATAAAATACGAGCTAAGCACAATTCCCATGACGCGGCCACGTCTCTTGTAAGGGAAAAGATCGCCAACTAGACTGGCCGTGCATGTGGAGAGGAGACCTCCTGCTAAACCCGCGGCGACTCTCAACGTCAAAAGCTGATAATATCCATTAGATAAGTATGTCAAAATACTTATAATACAAAAAAATACCAACCCTATCTTCAGGAAGATCAATCGTCCAAATCGGTCGGTGAGAGGCCCTAAAAGCAAACTGCAAGCCGCTGCGGTCAGAGCATAGCCACTAAAAAGCCAAGCTAAGATTGCCATGGGGATCTGAAATTCTCGACCCAATGTGGGTAAGAGGGGTATTAAGAGCTGATTATCCACCGTTATTAAAAAAAGAACGCCAAATAGAATGGTAACGACAAAAATCGCTTTTCTACCGGAGTTAAATTCCAAGGGCCGTGGGTCGTCGGTGTGTGTGTTTGAAAGATGCACGATAAAATTAAGAGAGTTCAGAATGATCCAAGGCTAGGGCGTACACGGTTGAGCCTTTATCTAATTATCTAGCCTTAGATTTAAATTTTTGTGTTTGTTTGCGTATATCTGGAGGACGTACATAATTTACTGCTAATTTGTGAAAAGTAGATGCTTTTCCTTGTTTGAAGCGTTGATATGCAAGTGAACAAAGTTGATCAACAATACGCATATCCGTTTCCATTACTCTAGCCCTTGGAACAATTTTTTTAATGCTATCCCTAAAGTGCTGGGGACCATCACCCACGATTATGTAGTCTTTTTCAGGTAGTCCTTTCAACCATATATCGGGAGCCATAACTTGTTCCGCTTGCTCTTGGGAAATGGAAGAATCTTCAATCTTAAATAATCCTCCATAGATCTGTTGCCGTCCTGCGTCCATCATGGGCGCAATGTGACCATGTAGTTGTCGAAATCGATAAGCTAGACTCTCCAGCGTTGAGATTCCCACAACTGGTCGATCAAAAGCTTGGCAAAAGCTTTTGATGGTGGTTACACCGATGCGAACGCCGGTAAATGAGCCAGGCCCAGTGGATACGGCAAAGCAGTCTATTTTCTCCAATGACAAGCAGTTCTGCTTGAGAAGAAAATCAGTCATATCAAGAATGGTGTCAGAATACCGTAGAGGCTCTTTGATTATCACTAATCCGATTACCTTACCACGACAACTCAAGGCGACACCGCCACAGTTAGTTGCTGTATCGATGGCTAAAACATTCATGGCCTGTATTTATACTTAGTACCGTTAAATGCTCCTATTACTGGAGGTGTTTTACGTGACTATTCTATCCTGAAACGCCAACGAACGAGAGTTTTTAAGGCAAGTTTAATTTACAAAACCGAAGGTGTAAAAGCACAACCTTTATTTCATACCGGCTTGTTAGAGTAGAGGAAAATGGAAAAGCTGACCCCCATGATGCGCCAATACCATCAGATTAAGCAAGGGCATCCCGAGATGCTCTTGTTTTTTCGACTTGGGGACTTTTATGAAATGTTTTACGAAGATGCTGTTATTGCTAGCCGGGAGCTAGAAATCACCCTCACTTCTCGCAATAAGGACAGCTCTGGCAGTCCTATTCCAATGTGCGGAGTTCCCCATCATGCGGTCAACAACTATTTGTCCCGGCTGATTAAGAAAGGGTTCAAGGTAGCAATGTGTGAGCAGGCAGAGAACCCAGGCGAAGCTCGAGGAATTGTGCGACGCGAGGTTACAAGAATCGTGACTCCGGGAACAGTTATCGAAGAAAGCGTGCTTAATTCTAAAGAAAATAACTTCATGGCAGGATTGTGTGAAACGGATCAAAAAATAGGCGCTGCCTTCCTGGATTTGTCTACTGGGGAGTTCATGATGTCAGAGTTTTCTGGATCTGAAGCATGGAGACAAACAGAACAAGAACTTGCACATTTCCATGCGAAGGAGCTGGTCATCCCTGAAGCGCAGTTAGGGTCGATGAAAGGTCGTATGGGCAATGATCATAAAGCAGTCCACACTTCTCAAGAAGACTGGACCTTTAACTTGGATTATTGTAGGCGCATTTTGTTGGAACAGTTCCAGACTACTACTTTAGAAGGATTTGGAGTCAATGGGCAGTCAGCAGCCCTTTGTGCTGCTGGAGCCCTGTTGCACTATGTACGGCAGACCCAAAAAGCACACCTAACACATATCACTACTTTACAAGTTTTCGAGCCGCCTCGATATCTTGAACTCGATCAATCAACTGTCGATAACCTTGAATTAGTGAGGGGGGTAGACGGTGATAAACAACGGACCTTGTTGGGCACTGTAGATCAGACCTGTACTGCGATGGGCGCTCGTCTTATCCACAAATGGCTTCTGCGTCCGAGTTTAGATCTGAATGAACTAAATAGCCGCTTGGATTCAGTTGATGAACTTCATAAGTCAGCAGCAGAGTTAGGGCGGCTCCGCAAAATCTTGGGATCTGTGCAGGATCTGGAACGGCTCTTAAGCCGCATTACTCTAGAGACGGCCAACGCACGTGACCTTTTGGCTCTTAGGAATTCAATGAGACAACTTCCAAAACTTAGCAATAAGGCTCAGAGCTATCGCAGCCCGCTTCTATGCCAAAAAATAGATTGCCTTGAAGATTTGGAACAATTGCTATCCCGTGCTATTGCAGAGGATCCCCCTGTGGTATTAACTGATGGCGGGCTCATTCTCATCGGCTTTGATCAACGCGTAGATGAGTTGCGAGAAATCAGCCGATCCGGCAAGTCCTTCATTGCAAAACTGGAAGCACAAGAGCGCGCAGCAACAGGTATCTCTTCTCTCAAAGTAAAATACAATAAGGTATTTGGATACTTTATTGAAATTACAAAGTCCCACTTAAGTGAAGTACCGGATCATTATATTCGCAAGCAAACTTTGGTGGGCTCAGAACGTTTTATCACTCCAGAACTAAAGGATTATGAAGAGAAAGTACTCACAGCTCAGGAGAAACTCTACGAGCTAGAAAAAATAATTTTTTGCGATATTCGCAAGCAAGTAGGGGTCCAGGCTCGCCGCATTCAACAAGTGGCGAATGTTGTTGCCACGATTGATGTTTTAGCATCATTTTCCGAGGTTGCTCGGAAGTATCACTATGTACGGCCTCAATTAAACAAAACACAGGAGCTTAAAATTTGTGCCGGGCGACATCCAGTGGTCGAGGCTAATGGGACAGAACCCTTTGTAGCCAATGATCTAAGGTGTGGAGCAGAAGGTGAGCAGTTGTTGATCTTAACAGGGCCTAATATGGGTGGAAAATCAACTTATCTTCGCCAAAATGCGCTCATCGTGATTTTGGCTCAAATGGGCTCATTTGTCCCCGCCGACACGGCAGAAATTGGATTAGCCGACCGTATTTTTACTCGAGTAGGAGCCAGTGACAATTTAGCTAAGGGGCGGTCCACTTTCATGGTAGAAATGATTGAAACAGCACGTATCTTAAATCTGGCAACCACGAAAAGCCTTATCCTATTAGATGAGGTAGGCCGTGGCACAGCCACTTTTGATGGGCTTTCTATTGCATGGTCAGTGGCAGAATATTTACTGACTCAAAAAAATCGTAAGGCACGAACGCTCTTCGCCACTCACTACCAAGAGTTAACTAAATTAGATGCCCTGTACAAGGATGTCAAAAACTATTGTGTAAAGGTTCAAAAATCAAATCAAAAGATGGTTTTCTTTCATCGCGTTGAACCAGGAGTTGCTAGTAAAAGTTACGGCATAGAAGTCGCCCGTCTGGCAGGCTTGCCTTCTCCTGTCGTTCAGCGAGCACAGGAGATTCTTTCTCGTCTAGAAAGACAAGACCTAAAGCTTTTGGGACGCTCTCGCGTGGCCACTGATAATGTAATTCAAGAATTACAAGACACCTTGTTTTAGCGGCTTGCACTAAATATAAACTTAAAACGTGAATTTCTTACGGCAATACTGGATACTAATTCTACTTGCCCTGCCCTTTTTTGTCGCTTTAGACGACTCTTCTGTTTGGGACAGTAGTGAAGCTTACTATGCTCAAACACCTCGGGAAATGGTTCAGAGAGGAGACTGGGTAGTCCCATATTTTAATGGGCAACCAAGACTCAATAAACCACCCCTCGCCTACTGGGTGGTCGCGCCATTCTACAAGTTTTTCGGAGTTTCTCTCTTTTGGGAGCGGTTGGTTTTAGCAATACTAGCCTACGGGTGCGTTTTGGCCGTATTCGTTAATGGTCGAATTCTATTCGATCATAGAATTGCACTTCTAGCCGCTGGCATTTTCGCCACAACATTTCGATTCATGATCTTAGCCCGCCGACTTCTGGTGGACACCCTATTGCTATTTTGCCTTCTTTGGGCCATCGCCTACTTTTTCTGGTGGCTGAAATCACATTACAGGATGCATTTTATAGCCAGCTCTGTTTTTTTTGGCTTGGCCTTTCTAAGTAAAGGCCCAGTGGCATTCCTGCCGATTATTTTTCTAGGAAGTTATCTTTTGTTATCCGGTCGTTTTAAGCAGTTAGCAAAAGCACCCTTGGTCATTGGAGGGGGCATCTACATTGCTTTGTGTTCTTTTTGGTTCTTACTACTAGGATTCGAGGTAGGTTGGCAGCCTATCATCAATTTTTTCATCGAGGAAAATGTTAATCGCTTCGTGTCCATAGAGCTAGGACCAAGACGAGCCTACCACTACTACCTAGGAGTGTTTGTGGGCGATTTTTTCCCCTGGTCTCTCTTTTTTATAGCAGCGATCATTGAGTCATTTAGAGACGAGAAGTTGCGACCCAAACATGCCATGCTCTTGGGCCTTTGGTTTGCTACATACTTTCTTTTCTTCTCGCTGTCCTACAACAAGCAAGAATACTACATTGCGCCCCTTTATCCAGCCGCCGCCTTATGGGTTGCCTATTACTTGTGTCGTCGATTACCACCTAGACTATTGGTCGCTGTGATTGGAGTAATATTTCTAATTCTAGGTGGAGTGTTCTGGGTGATTCTGGAGGTTCTTTTCGATGAGGCGTTGCTGTGGATACCGTTGCTTTTTCTACCCATTGTGATAGTGGGCCTCTTAAGAGGACACTACGCCCTGGCAGTGTTGGCTTTCATATTGTTCTATGCAGGCTCATTTTCCCTTTATTTAAAACCATGGGAGACATTCAAACCTGTTACTCATTTTGCCCAAACTATTAATAGGATAACGTCTGAGGCCACTGAAGAAACTGATCAGATTGAAGTAGGGTACTACAAATTAGCTGCTCCAAGCCTGACTTTTTACCTCGATCGTCAAATTGTTGAGCTGTCTGATCTCGAGACTGCCTTAGCTCTATTAAAATCCAACGACACGGTTTATCTAATCGTGTCTTCGGAAGGCTACAAAGAGCTGAATGCTATCGAGGGACTCGTCTTGAGAATTGTGGAAACTAGACCGAAGTTATATACTACCGCGCGTACCTTGATCGAGGGATTCCGCCGTGGCAGAAGTAACACCTTCCAAGAAAATTGGGTCCGTCCAGTCTATCTCATCACGAATGTCCGAGATGGCTGATGTTGCGGTTGAGCTCTCTATTGTCATTCCTGTTTTCAATGAACGTGAAAACCTCCAACCTCTTTACGAGCGCCTAAAAAAAGCGTTAAAGCCTTTGGGCACCAATTCGGAGATTCTCTTTATCAATGATGGGAGCACTGATGGTAGCTCCCAGATATTAAGCGATCTTGCACGTATTGATTCCACAATACGAATACTAGAGTTTGTTCGTAATTTTGGTCAGACGGCAGCGATCTCTGCCGGGTTTGATCATGCTGAAGGGGAGATTATCATCCCGCTAGATGCCGATCTCCAGAATGACCCTCACGACATCTCTCGCATTATGGAGAAGCTTGAAGAAGGATATGAAGTGGTGAGTTGTTGGCGTAAAAATCGGAAAGATCCGTGGCTGTCCCGTGTATTACCCTCACGGCTAGCTAATAGTTTAATTAGTTGGATCAGCGGTGTTCATCTCCATGACTACGGATGTACCTTGAAGGGTTACCGTCGTAACATAGTTCAACACATTCGCCTTTATGGAGAAATGCACCGTTTCATTCCTATTTTTGCAACCTGGGCGGGAGCACGGGTAACAGAGATTCCTGTTCAGCACCATCCTCGCCTAAATGGAAAATCTAAGTATGGACTCTCTCGAACTTTCAAAGTGCTTTTAGATCTAATCACGGTTAAGTTTCTCGGCACATATTCTACTAAGCCCATGTATCTTTTTGGGGGATTGGGGTTAACCTCTCTGTTAGGAAGTGGCGCGCTAACTGCCCTGACCCTTTACCAAAAATATTTTGAGGCTGTTAAGGCTCATAGAAATCCTCTTTTACTACTTTCCGTTTTTTTTGCCATCGTAGGGTTACAGTTCATTCTTATCGGACTGGTGGCAGAGTTAATAGTGCGAACCTACCATGAATCCCAGAATAAGCCGACGTACATCCTGAAGGCTGACAATTAAGCACATCAAACCCCGCGAGTGAGCTTTGCTGCTATTCCATTAGGATAGATTGCAGCTAGAGCTTCACTAAATTAGTTCTTTAGATTTTTTTTGATCCAGGGTTTTCTCTCAAAGTAACTTTTAGTAAGGCGAACGGTCACTCCTGATAAGAGCACCAGTGCAACCAAGTTAGGAAACGTAGCCAGTCCCATTGCGATATCACCCAATTTCCATACTGTCGACAAAGCAAAAATGGCCCCAGTGAAATGCATACCAACAAAGACAATTTTGTATGGCAGTACTGCTTTAGCACCCCAAAGATAATTGGCACAACGATCTCCGTAATAACTCCAAGAAATAGCTGTCGACAAAGCAAAAAGTAAAACGCTCACCAGGACTACATAATGACCCCACCTCCCCAATGGAGAAAGCCCTCTTTGGAAAGCAAGGGCGGTTAGGGGAGCACCATTCTCTACAGCCAGCCCATAGAGGGTCTCATAGGATTCCCCTGATGTAGCTACTGCACGTTGCTCAGCGGGGACTATCATCCCGGTGAATGGGTGTCCTAGAGCGTCATCAATAAAAAATTGATCTACTTTTACATCATGCCAGGCAAAATGAGCGTTGCTTTTAGCGGCAATTGGTCGCCCCGCCACCACGTCAATTGTTGTGGGGGCGGAAGTGGAAGCTATCCCGTTTTCTGTCTCTACTATGTAACTAATATCTCCAGAAAAAAGATTCAGCTCAGTTAGAACCTTCTCTTTCCAAACGCCAGTTGAAATAATGACTAGGCCGGTCATTGAACAAATTACGATAGTGTCGATAAAGGGCTCCAACAATGCCACGACACCTTCAGAAACAGGCTCATTGGTTTTAGCTGCAGAGTGGGCGATTGGAGCCGAACCTTGGCCTGCTTCATTTGAAAAAAGACCACGTCGTACTCCCCACATCATCGTGGTGATGAACAGGCCAGCCCCCGTGCCAGCTATACCCGCTGTGGGCTGAAAGGCTTCACGCAAAATCAACCCTAAGGTAGGTATTACCTGATCGTAGTTGAAAATCAAAATTGTAAGAGCACTGAGACAATAGATGGATGCCATGAATGGTGCGAGAACACGTGTTACTTTCCCTATGCGCGTGATGCCACCCACGATAACGGCAAAAACCAATGTTGCACTGACTAGTCCCGTTATCCAAGGATTGATCCCTAGAGAAGTTGAGAGCACATCAGCTACTGTGTTGGATTGAATGCTATTACCGGTAAAAAAGGCGGTAATCATTAGAGCAAAGGCAAAGAATATAGCAAGAGGTTTCCAGGATGCTCCAAGACCCTTTTCAATGTAGTACATGGGTCCACCCGAAACGACTCCAAAGCGATCGACTTTTGGATCACCTGAAGATTCTATAGTTCGATAATGTTGGGCTAAGGTCACTTCGGTAAACTTGGTGACCATCCCCAATATGGCCGTTATCCACCTCCAAAATAAAGCTCCCGGGCCGCCAAAGTGAATGGCTAAAGCTACTCCAGCGATGTTTCCAATACCAACAGTGGCCGATAAAGCTGTAGTTAAGGCTTGGAAGTGTGAAACGTCTCCGGGAGTTGAGGGGTCGTCATATTTGCCCGAGGTAACAACAAAGCCATGTCCCAACTGACGGAACTGCAAGAAAGCTAAACGGAAGGTGAGAAACAATCCTACTCCCAGTAGAGCTATAACAATAATGGGAACAGATTCTCCCCCGATTTTCAGCCCAAATCCCCAAGTGTAATACTCTAGCTCTTCGACTATAGATTGGAAAAAATTCATATCTTTGTACTTCAGAATGTTCGTCAGAGGCCATTATACTCTGAGTAAGGTCCCTGAATACGCATATTTCGAGAATATAAAAGGCTTCCTCATGTATTTTAACAAGCTTTTAATCAGTATATATGAAGAATTATTTTTAGAAATATTGAGGCATCAGAACCAGTTTCATTTGTCTGGGCTGGGCTTTTAGATTTTTGACGTTTACCGTTTATGATCTGTGCAGAGAAGGCTGTAGGTGACACATAGATCTCAAAAATATTGCTGAAAAGCAAAAAACACTGTATTTAAAACTGATCCGTACTCACTGCGAAGAACTCCTTCTGAAAGAGATTTGCTGCCAACACCTATTTGTGCACCTAACAAGACTGTTGAATTGTTTCCAGTAGACCAACTTAAGTTTGGAATCCAGAGAGCAGAGGGATCCTGCCAGTTAACAAGTATAGAGTTGTTAAGTGTTCCAAGTGGGTGTAGTGCCCAAGAAGAGAGGATTCCAGAATACCATTTTCCCATAGCGGTGACTTCGCCTCTGGCAATCCGGTTAGCACTAGTTTGGGTAAGATATTCCTGCGCTTCTTTAACTCCATAACCATTGAATGCAATTTCCACACTAAGTGACAAAGAAGGTGAAAGCTGTCGATCTATTCCTACTGCAGAACGCAAGAAGGTCTTCTTGTCTCGAAGACGGTCAGCAATATCGCCAGATTGGGTCCAGTTTAATTCTCCTCTCAAGCCAGTACCATAAAAGTCGGTGGTGAGGAATCCTCCAGTCACAGTATCTCCATGGAATTTGCCCCCCACAAAACCAATATCCAGAGGCCCAAGATAGATTCGTGCTAGAGCCCCAAAAACACCATCTTGTTTGAGAGAAGATCCTAGAGCCCCTCCAATTAATTCTAATTCAGAATAGTTTCCCCATGGGATAGTGGCACGAATCACATCAACGCCTGGTTTATAATCCCGGTCTATACGGTTCGGTGAAAAAGGGGCGAACAAATCTAGTGCTGGCCAAAAGTAAGTGACCCCCCAGGTTATGGGTTGACGACCTACCACGACTCGGATGGACTCAAAATTAAACTTGAAATTGAAGTGATCAATGCTCCCAACCAGTTCCCATTCATCACCATGTGCGAGTGTCCTATTTAAAGGCAGATATGTTGATTCCATGTCCGCAGACATCGGCAAAGAATTGATTAGAACAGGAGAAACAAATTGCAAAAGAGGGTGTATTTCCAACTGAATGTGCTGATTGAACGTAGTCGCCAAAGTAAAACGTAAGAGCCATAGTTCTGTGTCGAATCGTTCAGAATGGACTATGCCTGCATTGGATTTTGCTTTAATGTCCACCGATTTTTCGAGCTCTAAAAATTGATAGCCGCGAAGAGATCCTCCGAAGTGAACTTCTTGTGCCCACAGACTACTATTGCCCATAAGGATAAGTATGAAGATGAGCAGTTTGAGAGATTGTGTGAATAGAGTATGCATAACCCAGATTAAGTGTCCTGGGATTCGTCACGATCAATCCGGCCATCCACTAGGTAAACAACTCTGTTGGCCAACCGCATGACGTGAGGATCATGGGTAGAAAATAGAAAAGTCATCGAATGCTCTTGATTCAGTTTTTTCATAAGCTTGAGTAAGTTAAGAGCGGTCTCGCTATCCAGATTAGCCGTAGGTTCATCGGCTAAAACAAATGCAGGCTCAGCAGCAATTGCCCTGGCAATCGCTACGCGCTGTTGTTGTCCTCCAGAAAGCTCGGATGGTCGCCGCTTTTCAAGTCCAGCCATGCCCACTTCTTTTAGAACGCGATGGACTGTTTCCTTTCTCTTTGCTTCGGGCAATCCTCGCAATAGGAGAATCAATTCGGCGTTCTCTTCAGCGCTGAGGACTGGAACTAAATTATAGGCCTGGAATATAAACCCTATCTCCTCTAGGCGAAGATGGGTCAATTCATGAGAAGCCATAGAGGTTATCTCATGGTCTCGAATCCACACTTTGCCCTCGGTAGGCCGGTCCAATCCAGCGGCAACATTTAATAGTGTTGTTTTGCCGGATCCAGATGGTCCTGCCAGAGCGACAAATTCACCTTTTTTAAGAGTCAGGCTGACGGCATTGAGAGCCGTTATGGTTTCTCCCCCCTGGTGATAAACTCGTGAGACACCTTTAAATTGAAGAATCGCCTCTTCTGCCTTCATATATTTATACACGTCCCAAGATATGAATGTTAGTTGGCCTTCTTGCCCGCCATGCCGGAATCAACCCCAGCCCCAAAGTCATAATAAATATTAATGACAATGAAAAAAGTATGCGCCCCATGGACAGATTGGAGTAAATTATTGGATCCATTGCAACGCCAGCAGCCGACACCCCTTCCGAATAGAACAGGTCGATAGGAAGGCCGTAAAACTTTAGACACTGATGAAGGCCATATCCAATAGTACCTCCCACCACACTGGCAAGCATTGCCATAAAAGTGGCTTCGTAAAGGATCATAAAAAACCTTTTGCTTGGAGTAAGCCCCAGTGCATTTAGCAACGCAAATTCCCTGCCCCGCTCCAGAACCGACATAAGCAAGGTGTTCAGTACCGTAAAAGAAATCAGTAGCAAAAGAACAAAATCGAAAACATAATTGGCACCAGTGTCGACACGAATTAAATCAGCTAGATCCGGCATGGCCTCCTCCCAACTCAAAACTTCAATGGAAGGAAAGCGTTCTTTTCCACGACTGGACAGCTCAGTTGAAAACGTTGCATCATTCATTACAATTGCAATTTGATGCACCCCTTTCTCAAGATTTAAAAAACTTTGGAAATTGGGCAAAAGCATAAGAACTAACGTTTGGTCATACTCTTCTATTCCCGTTTTCAGAATACCTTGAATTCTCACTAGCTGCGATTTGATTTCGGAACTACCGGAAGCTTGGGCCATTAAAACTAATTTTTCCCCAACTTTAAGTGAGAGCCTTTGGGCGACTCCCTCTCCCAGAACAACCTTGTTCTGGCTGACTGAATCAAGAAATACTCCCTCGACTACTTTATCCTCTAAATATAGGGATTTACTTTCAGCTTTTGGGTCGATTCCAATAAGTTGAACGCCCGCGGATCCATTTGAAGAAGAAGCTAGGCCAGAAGCATAGCTGCGCGAGACGATGTACTGAATGGGAAAAACTTCTTCCATTGTTGCAATCCACTCCTTAACAAGTTGTGTCTCGTGTGAATCGAGAAATCTATCAATCCCTCTCCTAGCGTTATACTCCCTCTGTTGAACAACAACATGCCCAGATCTTATCCTTACGGCGCTTTCAACTATCTGGCTGCGTGCTCCATCGCCGATTCCAAAAACAACCAACAACAAGGCTAATCCAAGAGCAATTGTCACAACAGTTAATATGGTGCGCCGAGGCTTGCGCCACAAGTTTCTCCAGGCGATTTTGACAACGACAATCATTAATTTATCCCTCAACCGGAGCCGCTAATGCTTCTACTGGATCTAATCGGGTCGCGTGCATCGCGGGAAATAATGCTGCCAATACAGTAGAAGTTAGCAAACCCACTGCCGACCAAACTACATAGTCCCAGCCCCAAACGGCTTTTAAAATAGGATCCATGCGAGATCCCAGCATGGCAAATTCCCCCATCCATCGGGTTAAATTAAGTCCCTCAGTTGTCAAATGCGACATACCCAAAGTTCCTAACCCTAATCCTAATCCGAGGCCTAAAAATCCTAGAAAAAAACTCTCGAATAGAATAGAGCTAATAATCAACCTAGGCTGCATACCCAAGGCATTGATCAGGCCTATTTCACGAGTCCGTTCAAAGACGGACATCATCATAGTGTTGAGAACTCCCGCAGCGACAAAAAGCGCAATAAGCAAAATTAAAAATCCGTATAGTCCATGGACCACACCAATGTAATCTTTTAGTTGAGGGGCTAAATCTCCCCAGCTATGCGCAATGCCATTAGAGGGAAGAAGTGCTGATTGGTTTAAGGTTGCCACAACTTGATCAGCGATCATGGGATCTTGAATGCTAATGGCAATTTCATGGATTGTGCCTGGCTCAAAAGCTAGCAGTTTCTGTAAGTCTGAGAGGGTAAAAACAGCTAACGTGCGATCTATGTGAGCAAGTCCAGTGTGGAGAATGCCAGAAACATAAAACAGATCATTACCAAGGCTACCATCAGCGGACTGTGTCACAATAGCAATCTTGGAACCCTTCGTCACTGATAATTCTTTAGCCAGAACATCTCCCAATAGCACAGGTTGTGCTTCAGGCGGCTGAATTAATCCCTCTTCGATGCCGTCCAGAAAGGAGGTCACATTTATTTCTGACTCTGCATCAACGCCCATCAGTTGGGCTCCGGAAGAATACTCTCCAGATGACAGGAGTCCGAATGCATGAACTCGAGGCGTAAGATTAGGGAGTTCGGGAAAGTGGCGAAGTTTATCCAATAATTCTTTCAAATTGTCGGCGTGGCCACTTCCCAGTGTCTCGTAAAGGTCACGCTCAGGCAGGTAGTTTCGATGGTGGATTTGCACATCCCCCAGGAGCAAGCTTGTCCCGTTGTTGAGCATCTGGTTAGCTATGCCCATTACCAACCCGATGATAATGATGAGTAATGCAAAGCCACAAGCTATGGCAGAAATAGTAATAAGGCTACGGCTAACATTTCTCCACAAATTCCGCCACCCTAGGCGTAGTGCTATCACCTTTTCCGCCTTAAGGATGCAAGAGAGAAAATAGACTGATCAACGGCGAGGTCAAATTCAAGGTTAATATAGGTGATTTCCGTGTATTCATTTGGCTTATCTTCAGGGGCCATCCGTATTTTAGCTGGAACTAATCTACCGCCCATTTTCTGGTAATCAGAAAAGTTCATAGTCCGTTTACGTTGCCCGTCTTCACCATAATACGCAGCCCAGGTGGGCATCAGATCTTCTTTCCTAACCTGATAATGGATTTTGCCCCACACCACCGGTGCATCAGGACGAGGCGTTAGAACGAATTCCCAGACTAGTACGCTTTCTTTTGCACCTTCATAGGAAATCTCAATATCATAATCGCGCGTCAAACGACTTCTTTTAACTAAGTCGTCATTTGTAAAATGGGAGCCCATCCAAAACCCCATCATCATCGATGTGGGAACGCGTATGGTGCGATCGATCTTGGGCAAATAGTTCCACATGTCGGAGTCGATTTTCAGAGAGGCTACACCCTCTTCTTTTTTTGGCTTCTTCACTTTGACAAGAACTTTTTCAGTCCCCTCTGACCAGATTTCAAGTGTCAGCGCTCTCGACCAACGTTGAGTTTTGACCGTCATCTGAATTGTGCCTCTCGAGGAATCCCCGCGCATCATTTGGTCAACTTGATCAACAATTTCAGCTGGCGTTAACTGAGAGAAATCTTGCTGTCCAGTCAGGCTGGAGGTTGGGGTTACTATCATTAATATCAGCAGAAATGCTCTCTTACTACAAAGCATAATTGCACTTACTATCTTGCACAAATTCAACAGTGGCATGGCTTTTATAGTACCAAATAGGGTTGCCTTATTTCGTATGCAGGAAAATCAAAGCTAAGATTCGAGAAATACTTTTACGCGCTCGGCCCATTGACCAAACCTCACCACTTTAGGAGGATCGAAAGTAAGATCAATTACAGTAGAGGCTTGGACTTGCTCATCTATTTCTTCGCCCTCTAAGAAAAGATCTACTTTGTCAAACAAGAGTTGGCGGAGTGCTGCTAATGACCG
>JAYZCG010000015.1:10000-17395 GCA_036338435.1 Acidobacteriota bacterium | reverse complement strand
CTGGAACGCGATGTTGAGAAAGTACGGGAAGATGCGGAGGAGGGTGTCATTTCAGTGCAAAAGGCACATGAAGTTTATGGAGTTGTGCTCGACTCTGTAACTTACAACGTAGATCATGTATCGACAGATGCTCTTAGATCGAAACTCAAAGCCACTACACATACGTAGCTACGGTATATAAAGCCTAAAAAATCATGAAAAAGCGTACACGAATCCGATGGAATTTGCTGGCATTGTTGTTCGCCATTAGTGTCGTGACCTATCTTGATCGGATCAATATCGCTGTTGCTGGCCAACTGATGTCAGAGACATTTGGATTGACAGATCTAGAGTTTGGAACAATTTTCAGTGCATTTGTAGTGGGTTACGTGTTGTCTCAAGTCCCAGCGGGATGGATTGGAGATAGACTTGGACACAAAAGCACACTCGTTTTGGGCTTGATTATCTGGTCCTTTTTTACTCTCCTTACCCCTTGGGCAGGTCGTGGCTTTTTGGTACCTCTGGTTGGATTGGTTCCAGCAATTTGGATCGTACGTTTCCTAATCGGTTGCGGCGAAGCAGCCTCCTATCCCTGTTCTAATGCTCTAGTTGGTAGGTGGTTCCCTTCAAGAGAGCGAGGACTGGCAACAGGCACAATTTTTGCTGGCCTCGGGTTGGGTGCTACCATCACTCCACCTTTCATTGCCTGGCTCATGGTATCGTTTGGCTGGGAAACGAGCTTCTATGTTTGTGGCGCAATCGGATTAGTGCTGTCACTAGTCCTTGTCTTGCATTTAACGGAGAGACCTGAAGAGCATTCGCAGATTAGCGATGTTGAACTACAGCATATATTAACAGGACGTGAGAACCTGACAAGGCGGTCCCGCGGCACACCCTGGAGGCAGATACTCAGCGATCTCAATGTGTGGCTACTATTTATCAGTTACATGTGCACCGGGTACACTGTCTATCTCTATTTTTCCTGGTTTTACCGCTATCTGATAAGTGTGCGTGGCCTTGAAATCGTACAGGGCTCCTTATTGGGTGCATTACCGTTTCTCGTGATGACCATCAGTTCGCCACTAGGTGGCTGGTTGAGTGATCGCCTAAGCCTACGTCTAGGTAAGACGACTGCACGCCGCCTGATTGTGATGTGTGCAAAACTGCCATGTCTGCCCTTGCTTTACCTGGGAGCGAGTACAGAAGACAATTACATGGCCGTCTTTTGGTTTTCACTCGCATTCGGTCTGTCATTTTTAGGTGCGAACTGTTACTGGACGACTGCCATTGAACTCCTACCGGCTCACGCTGGTACTGTGTCGGCATGTATGACCATGGGAGTCAATGCCGCCGGTATCTTCGCACCTGTGCTGACGCCTCTGATAAAGGATCAGTACGGGTGGACCGTGGCCTGGTCTGTTGGTGGAGCGTTCACAGTTATAGGTGGTTTGCTGTGGATATTTGTACGTCCGGAAAAGAAAATTGGTGAAGTTGCAAACGGTTAAATGAAGGATTAAAGGATCAGTATTTCCTGGCCTTCGAGAGGATAGCGTTGTAATCGACGAGGTCCGCTTTCTGTGATGTGAAATGTATCTCCCAGGAGCACACCTTTGGTCAGGGCTTCATCACATACAGTCACCTCAACGGTAGCACAAAGATTCCTAACTAAAGTGACAGGCACCTGTTTTAACTTTGGGTTGGGGTGGCCAATGTAGGATCCATCTCGAGGAGAACCGCCGTGCATCCAGTGTACCAATGGTGAAAACCATCGGAATCCTGCTTTTGTGATAATCGTCCCAGCTTTAACAATGTCTTCATGGGTTTTTCCTGGACGCAGTTCCTCCCGTATAGTGTTCCAGGCCTCCACAGCCACTGCATACATGTGCTCGTAATCGTTGGAGGGAGGGCCAAGGAACATGGATCTTTGGTTCTGTGCTTCATATCCCATGAATAAAGGCCCGAGTTCAAGCATCAGAATGTCGCCTTTTTCAATGGTTCTCTCCATTGGGTGCACCCTGGGCATACTAGCATCGGGACTCATCATGGATGTTGACCCAATGCCGGGGAAGCCTGGTTCCCCACCGTTGCTGAATATAGCATCGTAGTAGGCTCCGTATAATCTGCCCTCGCTAACCCCTGGTTCAGCTATCTTGGCAATGGCTTCTGTTCCTATATCCGACAGTTGAGCAGCCACTTGTAACGCTTGGATCTCCTCTTCCGTTTTCACCCATCGAAATTTCCAAAATTCTTCGGTGACGAATGTGAACCTTGCTTCTGGAAATTCTCTTTTTAGAGTTTCCCAGTGATTTGCTGGAATGGATATAAGGACATCGGGTTCAACAATACCTATTCTACTGTTGTTCAGTTTTAGTTCTTTGATTCTACGAACAGCAACCTCAATGGCGTTTCTTGCTCGTACCTCGACTATAGATCTGGCTATCCGGTCGGGTAGAACAAGAATTGAAGCAACGATGGGCTCACCATCGAGTGGAAACAGACAATAAGTCGAGATTTCCATGCTGCCGATATAATTCGTTACATATCGTATGTTGGACCAACACCTGTCGAAGGCCGATCCTCCACCGGCAATGATGAGACAGTCCAAACCCACACTGTCCATCCACTTTCTTATTTTCTCGTGCCTGTTTGCATATTCTTGTTCGGAGAAGCTAGGGTAAGCATATGAGGCTACTTTGCGATGTGCGGGCGGTCCGAATTCTTTCTCAGGTCGAGTGGTCATTAGAGAACCCCTTTAATTAAATCAGGATCAGACTGTAACTAAAAAAATCATCTCAATCCATTTTATTTTTTACACCAGACTGAAAAAACAGTTGAATAGTTTTCTGCTAACTCAGAAAACTTCACAGCCGATTCAAAAGACCCGTCAGACTTTTTCCCGGCTCCTTCTTCTTTATATTTTTCAACTTCTTTAAAGAAATAATCTGCGGCGCCCAAAAAATCTCCAACTGCTTTCTTGACAAGTTTGCAGTGTTCTTTGGTTAATAAGCTATCTGATTGATCCTCTTGAACGTTCACTGTGGGTGGGTGTATCCACGGGTTCACTGCAATAAGGCACAACGCCACCGCAATAATGGACAATAAGAGTTTGGTTGATTTGTCGATGTTAATTATTTAACCTCCATGTAAGACTTTGGATGAGGTGTACGTACATGTCAGTGCGTCATGGCGTAGATGACATAATTCACGCCAAATTGATACGCTAACGCACTCATCCCAACCGGATACGGGCGATCGCCAGCATGTTCCCAGCCGTCTCCCATGTCGAGGTTGAAGTTGATGACGACCATCAGATTGCCATGATCGTCATAGATGCCCCGCAAACTTGGCGGACCTTGCATCTGCGCCACCGTTCCTCCGCCTAAACCCCGTCGCAAGTGCCGCTGACCAGGAATCTGCGTGAGCCTGTCAAGCAGGAAAAAGTCACTCATCAGAGGATCATCCTCCGGAATATCAACAATCGGACGATCTGGAAAAACGCGCCGCATACCGGATGTGAAAACATGCCAATCGTATGCGCCGTGAAGATCGTCGACCACCAGGAAACCACCGCGCAACAAATACTCCCGCAAGCGTTCAGCTTCCAGAGTGGTGGGGTTCCAGTTCCCGAGCCCGGGCTGCTGCATAAATAAAAAAGGATACTGGAAGATCCGGTCGTCCGTTATCTCTAGATGACGGCTGTCATTCGCAACGTCAAGAGTGGTCGTCTCGCGAAGTGCCGGAAGGAAGTTTTGTTCAGCCAGGGGATAGTCAATCGCCCAATAGGGTCGACCAAAAAAACGGAAGCCGGCCCTTCCAAAATCCCCGTGGACCAAGCGTACCATGTGGAACTCAGCCTCGGGAGCGTCTCCGGTCTCGTTTTGACTGCTGGCGATTCCAGCCAGCAGCCCGCCTCCCATTGCCGCGAGGACCACGAACGTCATCCGTGTCCAGCGCCTGCTTTGGCCAGCAAAACGGATCAGCGCCGTCAAATAGTTGGATACTTGAAAACTTCCGAGACTCATGGAAGCGGCCCAAAGTTTGGTGGTGATATGCGGTGTTTCGTTGATGCTTCATAGGCAGAGGTTATCTTGATGAGTGTTGGCTCACCAAAATGCGGGCCGGCGAAGGTAATGGACACCGGTAACCTAGCAGGAACAGGTCCCACCAGTTTCCCATCTACATCACGGTCAAACACATGAGACGTAAATCCTGCCGGAACGTTCATCGTGGGGAAGCCGCCATCTCTGCCCATGATTCCCCAAATGCTATGGTGGTTTGGGCTATTGTATCTTGAAGGCTCTGAAGGATTACCGAGCACATGGGCAACATGAATACTGGACGGATAGGTCACAGCGTGAAGGTCGAGCACGCTCATGCATTGCAAAAAGATGGTCTTGTAGGCAATCCTGTCCTGGAAAAGACTGGACAGATCCAGTGTCATGGCAGCATTAATGCTCTCCAACTGTACTTTAAAACTCGTGAAATCGGTGCCTGGACGAATATCTGTAAAGAAATTTGCCTTGTTAATCATGTCCGTGATGCTTTGGATATTCGCATCGCCGCGCTCTCGGAGATAACGGTTCAGGAAGTATTTGTTTTCTCCGAGGATGAACTTCGGTCCTAGGTTTCTGATATTCGGAACTCCACTTGCCGTGTGCGGGACTAGCGATAGATCGAAGTACATATCTAACAAGTGTTGGATGGAGTCTTCTCCTGGTGGAAATCGCTCTGGGAACTGGTTGATGAATAGCTGATTGCGATAAATTGGGACGTACTTATCGACACATTCCTGGAACAGAGCGCCATGCTCTCCTGGATCAATGATAGTCGCGCCAATGTTACGTAGATCGTCAATGGCTCTATCTACAATGTCGATGCTCTGGAATGAAGCCTCATTGAAAAGGTCTTTGTCCATAAACTCACGGACTACTCCAATGCGCATACCTTCCAAGGACTCCTTGTTGACATCTTCTTCAGCGATTGCAAAGTTGTAATAAGGCTCGTCCGGGATACGACCAATGCTAAAGACAGTCCTCTCATCTCTGGGGTCATACCCAGCGATGACATCAATCACACGGGCAGCGTCCTCGACTGTGCGACAAATGGTTCCAGTTCGGTGATTAGACCCCTCTCCGAACATACCGTCCTGGCTTACCAGTTCCTGTGTCGGTGCTATCCCAACAGAGCTAGCATTTCTGGCGGGGTGAAGAATCGATCCACCGGTCTCCTCCGCAATAGCGCACGTAACCAGATTCGCTGCCACGGACGAGCCGGAGCCACCACTTGAACTACCGGGAGATCGGGTCGTATCGTAAGGATTGCACAATGTCCCGCCAAAAGAGCTCCTGGATCGTTGTGAACCACCTTCTCCCAGATTAGCTTTGGCCAAAATGATAGCACCTGCATCTCTAAGCCTCTTGATGACGTTGGCATCATTAGGCGGCCGGTCATTTTTATAAAAGGCATCCATGCCGAGCGTAGTACGCATATCGAACGTGTCATACTGGTCCTTGATGCCAAACACGACACCATGTAGTGGACCTACTAATTTGCCTGTCCTGGCAAATTCTTCATCCAGCGCAGCTGCAACTTCCAGCGCATCAGGCATGTCAGGGTCGTTATCTTCACGGTCCGTCATGCTGCGTGCCTTACGTTCGTCAAAGCCCCATACTTCTCTGTGCTCAGGCTTGAGGTTCAAAGTCATTAGTGCATTGATTTGACCTGCATTTGGAATTGTCGAGACAGGCCCAAGGATCCCTTCAGGTTGATTTACACACACACCGTTGTACGTCTTTATGCGCTCAAGGTACATGTGAACTATATCTGTAGCAGTTATCTGTTTTGTCGTTATTGCTTTTTGAATATCCTCAATAGTTGCTTCTACAATTTCAAATTTCGGTGTTTCTTGGATTTCCTGCGAATCTGGAGAATGCTGAGAAAAAGCAGGCAGGACCAACAACATCTTCCCATTGTACAGAACAGTGTCAACAGTTCCTTGGGGAAGGACAAATTGAGTCAAACTGAGAACCCAGACAATCACAAACCAACAGCATCTAAAGAACATCAAATGCCTCCCATATATGATAAAGATGTTAGATTACACAACTGCTTTTATAAATCTATTTCCTGTCCAACTCTACTACACTAGAATCTGGGTCGGCGTGCCCGCAATTCCTCAAGCGTGCCGATTTCCGCACCAGCCGGCTCAAGGTTGTATTCATCGGAAAAGTCGGTGCGTAGAAAGATGAATTGGCCCCCTTTCATGGTCATTAGAGGTCGCATTTCCGAAATCTCGTCCACTGGCATGCTCATGTAATCTCGATCCAGGACGAGCAGATCCGCAAATTTTCCCGGCTCGATCGAACCTAACTGATCCCCTTTCAGGACATAATTGGCTCCGTTCTGCGTGGCCACCTTCAGGGCGCTTTGCCGATCTATACGCTGATCAGGCCCCCAAACCTCTCCTTTGAGGTCAAGGCGTGTGATCATGGTTTCGATGTCTTCCCAGTCTCCTTCCGAAGAGACATTGATCCCGGCCTTGAGCATGCTTCCAATGGGGGCCCCGTAGGTGTGGAGAATGTCCGCTCCAAAGGCCCCAAGCGTTGACCGAGCCCCTCTTTCCAGGTCCGAGGAGATGGCGTTCGTCATGTCGCAGCTAAACATCAGCCCAAGTGCTGCCGCCCGCGGAATGGAATCAGGAGGAACCATGGTGCAATGGTCAAAGGCCCAGCCCTTGACAGCTCCCGGCTGTGCCTCCTCGATGCGCTCCCAGGCGTTAAGCATCATGTAGATAGATGCCTCCCCCGCGGCATGAGAATTGGCCGACCGCAGACCCTCCATGGCAACCTCCCGGTACCACTCTAGGAAGCGGTTGCCACTAATGCGAGCTCCTCTGGTGCTCCCGCTATACTCAATGTCCAGATTGCACTGGCCCCGCGGCCACCACTCGGTGGCAACGGCATTCATATCTCCAGAGTTCTGGGAGCTGACCTGAACCCCTGTGGCCACTGCCTCATTGTCTCTCGTGAGGTCAATACACCTTCTGACACCACCCCCGTCAGTGGCCCGCGCAGTCACCGACGAGATGAAAACATTGTCGGTGCCGGAGCCCAGCTGGAACTGCTTCATGTCCACGCCTGGCTGAAATCCCGCCATGGCCCCATAGGCATATCGGAGTGGCATCTCGTTCCGGGCATCCAGCCACTGATAGGCCTGCACATTAGCCGTATTCAGCGCTCCCGAAAGCGTCGTGATACCCAGGGTCGAGTAATTTTCGACAAGAATCTTCCTGAAGTACGGGCCCGCATCTTCGGGCTTGGAAAACAGCGCAAACTCCTGATCCTCCCAAACGATCTGGCTGGCCGGGGCCTCCAGAATACCCGTCGGCTTGCCGGCGTCGTCGGCCCAGTAGCGCCC
>JAYZCG010000015.1:0-5000 GCA_036338435.1 Acidobacteriota bacterium | reverse complement strand
GCAAATATGACCCAATGTTTTCTCCCGTGGCCTGATGCTGGACGAACTCCGGGACAATTCTTTCCCCGGCTATGAGATTAGCCAGACAATAGGTGTTTCCACGAACGAACGGTCGAGCTAAATACCAGCTGGGACTGGAAAGACGGTAAACCATGGCGAAAGGAACACGAAGAATAGTAGCCTCCAAAGTTGAGGTTCCGCTCTTCACGATAGCACATCGGGACTGTGAAAGTAGGAGAGACGATTCATCCGTTCCAATCTCCATGTTCAATGGCAAGTTGTTACGTTCTTGCCAAACCTGGTAGATGTCTTCAAGCTGAGCCACCGAAATTGAGGGAGCCTTACTCACTACAAATCGAGTCGAGTGACGTCGTGCTATCCAGGCAGCCGCATCCAGTTGAATAGGTAAGATTTTCTCCACTTCTTTCCGTCGGCTGCCCGGTAATAGTGCCACCAGCGAAGGAGGTGAACTGGCTGGTGGCACATCGTTTCCGCCATTGATACTTTTCACTAATCTCCTTAAATGAATGGAGGGATTCCCTACATAATGCGCGTTAACACCCTTTTGTCGATAATATGCCTGTTCAAAAGGAAAAATTACCAGCATCAAATCCACCCACCGTTTGATCTGTTCTATACGACGGGGACGCCAGGCCCATACCTGAGGCCCAATGAAGTAACAGACTGGAACTTTCATCTTTTTGAGTCGTCGAGCAAGCTTCAAATTGAAATCTGGAAAATCCACCAGGATGGCCATCTGGGGTCGCCGTCTTCGTACTTCGGAGATAATTTGCTGATATAGGCTCCAGTAGTTCCCCATATGAGAAAGAGCTTCCCAGGGTCCAACCGCGGCCAAGCTCGAGACATCCATCAACAATTCGACACCGGCAATACCCATTTCGGAGCCACCACTGCCAAACCATTTGATCTCCCAATCAGGGTTCTGACGCTTAACTTGATGGATCAATCCAGCTGCGTGCTGCTCCCCTGAGGTCTCGCCTGTAACTACCAGAACGGAAAAAGCTTGAGAAACCAAACTAGATTCTCCCTGTTATCCAACCCCCACCTAAAACATGTTCTCCCTGGTAAAAGACGACTGCCTGGCCTGGAGTAACTGACATCTGGGGAGTATTAAACAAAACTTTGCTTTGCCACCCATCCCCCTGATTTTTGCTCTTCTCAAGCGTGATGATTGCTGGAACCTCCTGATGACGTGATCGAATCCTGACACAGACTTCGACCGGCTCCTCAGGAACGGTGTCACCAATCCAGTTGACCTTATTAGCCATTAACCCATCGCTATACAGGTCTTCCTTGTAACCAACTATGACTGCATTTTGTTGTACGTCCAGTCGCAACACGTAAAGAGGGCGGGGATGGGCAATGCCCAGGCCACGACGCTGTCCCACTGTGAACTGATGTACACCGGGATGGCTTCCTATAGGAGATCCGTCCTTAAAGATGACAGGCCCTGGCTGAGCTGATCTTTCCAAAAGTGGAAGTAGTTCTTCATTCACCTCTTCAGCATGACGTTCAATAAAACCTCCATAATCTCCGTCAGAAACGAAACAAATTTCTTGGCTCTCCTCCTTTTCTGCTGTACTAAGACCAGATGAACTGGCCATCTCTCTAACGATAGATTTTTCGTATTCACCCACCGGGAACTGGATTGAGGCTAGCTGTTCTTGAGTAAGCTCAAAAAGGTAGTAAGACTGATCCTTGTCCGGATGTCTACTCTTCATTAGAACATGGCCCTGATCAGTATCATGAGTGATTCGGGCATAATGTCCGGTAGCAACCTGATCAATGCCTATCTTCCGGGCAAAAACAAGAAGCTGATCAAACTTGAGAAAAGTATTGCAACGAGTGCATGGGATAGGAGTTCTCCCCTCCAAGTAATCAGTTATGAATGGCTCAATGACGACCCGCTCGAACTGCTCCTGTAGATTGAGAACATAATAGGGGAATCCTAATTTTTCAGCTACACGACGGGCATCATAGACATCATCCAGAGAACAACATCGTCCAACCTGAGGCTTACCATCTTTTTTTGGATTACGCCGATAATCCCACAGTTGCATGGTACAACCGACAACATCATAGCCTTGATCCCTCAAAATCACTGCTGCGGTAGAACTGTCTACTCCCCCACTCATTGCTAGTAGAATTTTGCTCATTTAACTTAATCCCATGTGTAAATACGCTGCCATCCCACCAAAGTTTCGATTGAGTGGATTTTTGGTTAGCAGTCCAGACGAATCTATATGCACATGAGGTCAACACCTCAATCAAGCTATCTGTGTCGATGGACGAACGACCGCACACCCTTTTTTTCTGTACGGCTGCACACGTGCGAAACTCCTCACATCTGTTCTCTTGATTTTATAACCCTTCCCTTCATCTACGTCCCCATCCTCCTCCTCCTGGGGTTTCAATATGCACGATATCTCCTGGGGAAAGATAAAGAGAAAATTTCCCGGGAAGTTTTTTGCGCCGTCCCTTAACAATCAAGAAGTTAAGCCCCATCTTCCCAGGAGCACCGCTAGCAAGTCCGTAGGGAGGACAACGACGCCGATCAGATAATACCGTAACCTGGCATTCCGTTAACATCTGCAGACTTCTTACGATACCATCACCACCACGAAACTTCCCTTGTCCTCCTGATCGCTTGCGTAACCGATACTCCTTCACGCGAACGGGCAAGTACGGCTCAAAGGCTTCGATAGGAGTATTCATCGTGTTGCTCATATGGGTGTGAACGCCACTGTCCCCATTGGCCTGAGGACTAGCACCCATTCCGCCTCCAATGGTCTCATAGTAGGAAAAATCCATACCTGTTGCCGGATCAATCCCACCCAGTGTGAGATTGTTCATAGTCCCGCTACTTGCTGCCGGGATTTTCTCCGGCAGCGCTGAGTGGAGCGCCTTGAGTAAAACATCCACAATACGCTGCGAGGTCTCCACATTCCCTCCAGCCGTGGCTGCAGGATAAACAGCGTCAACAACAGTGCGGGATGGAATGATCACCCGCACCGGACGCATCAGGCCGGAACTTTTAGGCGCATCGTCAGACAGAAGACATCGCAGCACATAATAAACGGCTGACAAAGTAATGGCCTTGACGGCATTCACACATCCAGAAACCTGGGGATCTGACCCGTCAAAATCGATCTTCATCTTGTCACCACGTACTTCGATACAAACCCTGATGACGATCGTTCGTGCCTTTTGAGGTTCCCCTTCAGTGCCATCATCATCGAGCACATCTTCAGCTCGGTAGATTCCATCCGGTATTGTAGATATCACTTGCTTCATGACTCTCTCTCCATAACTCTGAAGAGCATCCATGTAGGTCTCGACCTCTTGTCGCCCATTTTTCTCTACAAGACCCAATACCCGTCTTTCTCCGACTTTCAAAGATCCTACCTGGGCTGCAAGATCTCCCTCCCGCTCGATGGGGGTGCGTACATTGTTCAGTATGAATCGGAGTAATCCCTGGTTTAGTTTTCCCTTCTCGTATAGTTTCAGGGGAGGTATCCTGATCCCTTCCTGAAAGATGCTACGACTCAATGGCATCGAACCCGGAGTCAATCCGCCTACGTCAGAATGATGAGCCCGACACGCGACAAAAGACACCGGCCTAGTAACATCTGAAGGTTCATATACAGGGGCAACCATGGTGATATCTGGAAGATGAGTTCCGCCAGCAAAAGGATCATTTAAAATCACAATATCACCTGGGTATAGAGGAAAAGCATCAATAGCAGCCCGCACTGAGAGCGGCATTGATGCCAAATGCACCGGTATGTGATCGCCCATTGCAACCACGTCACCCTGACCATTAAATAGAGCACACGAGTAATCCCTTCGCTCTTTTATGTTGGGGGAAAAAGACGTTCGCCGAAGAACTGTACCCATCTCCTGGTCAATAGAAGTAAAAAGATTTCGGTAAAGTTCGACTTTAATGGGGTGATAGGAATCCGTCATAATCTATGGGGTCTTATACCCTAGCCCAATGTAAGTAGTTAGAACCGCTAGGATAGCACAATACACGAAATATCTTTTGATTCCACATGCTATAATCCGCACTTAATTTGTCATGAGAAGTCTTCTGATTGTTCTAGAATCCATTAAGTTCGAGCACACGATCTTTGCCCTTCCCTTTGCATTTTTAGGCGCCTTCTTGGCAGGTTATGGTTTGCCAGGATTGGAAACTAGTTTTTGGATTGTGGCAGCCATGGTGGGAGCCCGTAGCGCTGCGATGGCCTTTAATCGACTTGTAGATCGTGAAGATGACCGCCTTAACCCACGAACTTCGGATCGAGCATTACCTAAAGGGCTTCTAAGTCCTCGGTTTGTCGTACTGTTTACTCTGGTAAGTTCTCTGTTTTTTGTCCTCGCTACCTGGATGCTCAATGATCTTGCATTTCAGCTTTCACCCATTGCTCTTGTCATTGTCCTAGCATATAGCTACACCAAGAGAGTTACCTCCTTTTCCCATCTCATACTTGGATTGTCCCTTGCGATTGCTCCTGTAGGAGGATGGGTTGCCGTACGGGGAGAACTGGAAATTGCCCCTTTTTATATAGCAACAGCAGTGCTTTTTTGGGTGGGAGGATTTGACATTATCTATGCTTGTCAGGACTACGACTTTGACTTAAAACTGAACCGATATTCCCTGCCCCGCACATGGGGTATTAAGACAGCACTTCGTCTATCCTCCGTATTTCACGTTATCATGATGGTGTTCTTAATCTGGACTTTTTTGTATTTTAAACTGTCTCTATTCAGTTGGATTGGTCTAGCTCTAGTGGCAGTAATGCTGATCTACGAACATTCTCTGATCAAACCTGATGATCTTAGCCAACTCAATGCAGCTTTTTTCACCCTCAATGGGATGATAAGTATAATTCTTGTCTCTTTTGTGGGGCTTGATTTCTGGTTTATTCTTTAAGGCCGATATATTTCTTGGGGTGAGCAAAGAATCCTATGGTAAGTGT